>JBEIHO010000038.1:0-28431 GCA_040381215.1 Alphaproteobacteria bacterium
CTCACTTGGAGAATTTTTTTCATGGCCAGCGAAATTCCGGAGGGGGTCGATCTGTTTGGCAACCCGGTTCGCCCCGGTCATGGCCAGAAAGGTCGCCCGCCCTATGAGGTAACGGCGAAAGATCGCAACAAAGTCAAGCTGTTGCTGGCTCTTGGGTGGGCCAACAGCAAGGTGGCCAACGCAATCGACATCTCGCTGGCCACGCTCAAGCGCCATTTTAGAGCCGAGCTGCAAGTCCGGGACCAGATGCGCGATCGGCTCGACGCCTGGCGGATCGAGAAGGCGGTGGCGCTGGCCGAGGCGGGCAACGTCGCGGCGCTGAAGGAAGTGGGCAAGATCATCGAGCGTTCTGACCTGATGGGTGCGGGACGGCGGATCGACCAAGCGCAGGAAGCGGATGCTAGGCCTGCGGCATCGAAAAAAGCAAAGCTCGGCAAGAAGGCAGTCGCCGCGCTTGATGCTGTTGATGCGGGCAAGGATACGGGGTGGGGGGAAGACCTGATCTTTCCGGGCCTGAAGAACTGACATGCCGCTAGATGCCCTGGCGCATGATCCGCGCTGGAACACGGCGGTCACGGACTGGGCTGATCGGATTGCCAAGAAGCGATCGCTGATCCCGGACCTGCCGCTCTTCGAAGCAGTAGCGGACAAGGCGCTGCGGATCTTCAAGCGGCTGCGAGTGCCGGACATCATCGGCACGCCGACCTATGGCGAGATTTGCGGGCCTTGGGTCTTTGACCTGGTCAGGGCGGTCTTCGGGTGCTTCGACCCTGAAACCAAACGGCGGATGATCCGGGAGTTCTTCCTGCTCATCCCGAAGAAGAACGGCAAGTCCTCGATCGCCGCGGCTATCATCGTCACGGCTGCAATCATGAACGAACGGCCAGAGGCAGAACTTCTGCTGATCGCGCCGACCAAGACCATCGCGGACATCGCGATGAAACAAGCCCGCGGGATCATCAGACTCGATCCAGAACTCGACAAGCTTTTCCATGCGCAAGACCATCTGCGGAAGATCACCCACCGCGTCAGCCGGGCCGAGATTTCGATCAAGGCGGCGGACACGGACGCGATCACCGGCGGGAAGGCTACCTTCACGCTCATCGATGAGACCCACGAGTTTGCCAAGAAGTCGAGCGCGGCGGCCGTATTCGTGGAAATCCGTGGCGCCCTGGCTTCGCGGCCAGACGGGTTCCTGATGCAGATCACGACGCAATCCAAGGAACCGCCGGCAGGCGTTTTCCGCGCTGAACTGGACAAGGCCCGGGCCGTGCGGGACGGCGAGATCAGGTTGCCGATGCTGTCGGTGCTCTACGAGCTGCCCATCGAGCTGGCGAAAGACGGTGGATGGAAGAAGCCTGCGACCTGGGCGCTGGTAAACCCGAACCTCGGTCTATCGGTGGACCCGCAGTTTCTGGCGGATCAGATCTTGGCGGCCGAGCGGGATGGACCGGCGGCAATGGCCCTTCTGGCTTCGCAACATTTCAACGTCGAGGTCGGGCTCGGCCTGAAGGCTAACACCTGGATTGGCGCAAGGTTCTGGCCGGGCGCTTTTGAGAAGGGTCTGACCCTTCATACGCTGATCGAACGCAGCGAAGTTGCTGTCGTCGGGATCGACGGCGGCGGTCTTGACGACCTTCTGGGGCTTGCCGTGATTGGCAGGGACCGGGAGACGAAAAGGTGGCTCGGGTGGTTCCAGGCGTGGTGTCACGCCGAGGTTCTGGAAACCCGCAAGGAGATCGCGCCGACGCTGCTCGACTTTGAACAGTGCGGCGACCTTTGGGTGATCAGAGACGACGACCCGACCGGCGACATCGTCGGCGTGGCGGATGTGGTCGAGCAGCTGCTTGATGCGGGTCTGTTGCCAGAAGCTGCTGCGATCGGCCTCGACCCGCAAGGCGTCTCGGCGATCGTTGACGAGCTGACGGGGCGCGGGGTGAGCAATGAACAGATGGTCGCGGTCGGCCAGGGGTTCAGGCTGTCCCATGCAATCTGGGGAATGGAGCGCAAGCTCAAGGACGGCACCATGCGTCACGGCGGACAGCCGATGATGACCTGGGTGCTGGGCAACGCGAAAACGGAACAAAGGGGAAGCGCTGTGCTGATGACGAAGGAGACGGCCGGCAAAGCAAAGATCGATCCCCTCGTCGCGGGCCTCAACGCTTTCAGCCTGATGACCCGTAATCCAGGCGCATCAGGTCGTTCTTTCTGGGAAACAGCATAAGTGGGCATCCGCTCCTGGCTCTCGTCTTTCATCGCGCCTGAAACAAAGGCGGTGACGGACATTCCGACCGGCTTTACCTGGTCGGATAGCCGTTCCGGTTATGTCGTGACGCCGTTGTCATCGTTGGAAGTGTCAACGGTCATGGCGTGCGTTCGGGCGATCATCGAGGGCGTGTCGCAGGTGCCGATCTATGCCCATGCGCGCGATGCGCGAGGCATCCGTGGGCCGAAGGTTGAAAGCCCGGTGCTGGACGTACTGACGCGGCGTCCGAACCCTTGGCAGACCGGCTATGAGTTTCGGGAAACGTTGCTCCTGCATACCGTTCTGACCGGCAATGCCTATGCCTATATCAGCCGCGCGCTTGATGGCACGATCCTGGAGCTGGTGCCGATCGAGCCGGGGCGGGTGATGGTCGAGCGGCGCCGGGATATGTCGCTGGTCTATCGCGTCATGTTCGAGGATGGGTCCGCGCCTTTGCTTGCGGCCTCTGACGTCTGGCATATTCGCGGTCCGTCCTGGGACACATGGCGCGGTCTGGACGCGGTGAAGCTGGCACGTCAGTCAATCGGGCTGGCCGTGGCAACTGAGGCGGCGCATTCGTCGCTCCACAAGAACGGCGCGCAAGTGTCCGGTCTGCTGTCCATGGCCGAGAAGATCGGGCCGGAAAGATTCGCGCAACTCGGCGCTTGGCTGGATAAGCACGGGGCCGGTGGAGACCGTGAAGGCAAGCCGCTCATCCTGGACGGCGGGGCGAAATACCAGTCAATGACCATGTCGGGCGTGGATGCGCAGCATATCGAAACCCGCAAACACCAGGTTCTCGAGATTTGCCGTCATTTCCGAGTGATTCCGATGATGGTCGGCGCGTCGGAAACCCCGACTTATGCAAGCGCCGAACAGATGTTCATCGCCCATGTCGTGCATACGCTGACCCCGTGGGCAGAACGGGTCGAACAATCGGCGGCAAAGGCGCTCTTGGGGCCGGATGCTGACATAGACTTCCGGCATGACTTTAACGACCTGATGCGCGGTGCGGCGCAGGATCGGGCGGAATACAACGCCAAGTCGCTCGGCTCGGGCGGATCGCCGGCATGGCAGACGCCGAATGAGGTCAGGGCGCAAGAAGGGCTTGACCCGGTAGACGGCGGCGACGAGTTGCCCAAGCCCGTCAATCAGGCAGATCCGGTGGAACCTGATGACGACGAAACAGACACGATCAAGGCTTTGTTCGGCGGCATTCACAAGGGGATGATGCAGTGAAAGCCGACATGGAGCAGATTGGAGCGCTTCTAGGCAAGGCGCTGTCCCGTCCTGATGTGCCTCCGCATGTCAACGTGCATGTGCCCGAGGTCAAGGTAACGGTTGACGCCGTGCCATTGGCGGAAGCGGTGCGAGCGGGGCACGATCTGAATGCCAAGGCGCTGGAAAGCGTCGGCGGCATTTTTGCCGAAACGATGTGCAAGGCGGTTGACATCGCCATACGCGAAATGGCTCCAACGGACTTTACCGGCCTTGAATTGAAATTGGCCGAAATGGCCGATGTGCTGGCCGGGGCTGATGGCAGACTGATTGCGGTGGCGATTGGAAATCTTACGCAGGAAATTGCACGGAACACGATTGCATCGGCCCAACTTCTTGCGGAAATGAAAGAACAGACGCGCATCATGCTTCGGCCAAAAACCATCGGCTATGACGACGAGGGCAGGATTACCAGCGTTAGGCTTGCCTGATGGCCGACATTGATCTTGAGGTTGTAAGCCCATCCGCACTTGATGCAACAGACGTTGCGATAGTCAGGCGCGGATCTGGCCCCTACACTGCTGAACTGGTGGCACTTGGCACGGCGGCAACGGCTGACCTTGCGGACTTTGTGCGTGAGACGGTCGGCACAGCGACACTGGCTTTCGGCGCGGCACCGGGCACGAACGTTGTGCAAACAGTCATCACCGGGCAGACGGGCATCACATCGGCGGCGCGGGTCAATGTCTGGTTCCAAGGCGGATCGACGGCGGATCACAACGCGTCCGAACACAGCTTTATTTTCCCGTCGCGGGTCGGCCTTTCGGCTGGTTCGATTGTTGCGGATACGGGCTTCACGATCACGGCGGAAACAGAATTGCGCTTGACCGGATCGGTTCAAGTCAGATGGGCATGGAGCGTCTAAATTGGCAGGCATTCGCGTAGAAGGTAACACGTCCGGCAACGTCGCCGAGGTCACAACGGGCAACGCCATCAAGGTCGCGCTTGAGACGGATACTGCAACGTATCCGGCCCGCGTTGGCGGCGTTCGGTTCTTCTCGGAGAATGACGCCGGAGCCATCAGCGGGACACCTTCGCTTGTTTCGCCCGAAACGGACTATGATTATCGGCTGCGCACGTCCAACGACATCATCATGGACACGGAGAGTTTCAACTACACCGCGCAGAACACGGGAAAGCATTCCTACACGACCAACACGGCAACCCTTGGCTGGACGGCGGCGGGCCTGACGACCAACTCATCAAGCATCACGACCAGCGGCACCAGCGCGACAATGACGACCTACGCTGAATTTCCGATGATCGGATCAACGGAAATCTACTGTGAGATGGCTGGTGCGTTTTCGGCGCAACCCGTCTCGAACACAACGATTGACTTTGGGATGTTCCGCCGTCCAACAACCCATCCTGCGGCCCCGACAGACGGCATGTATTTCCGTTTCACATCGGCGGGTCTGTTCGGCATCGTCAACCAGAACGGCACGGAAACATCAACGCCGGTTTTCACATTCACCTACCAGAACGCCAAGGTCTATCAATTCCTGATCACGGCGCATGAGCGTCAGGTTCAATTCTGGATTGACGGCATTCTGCACGGGACCATCGTCACGCCGGATGCAAACGGGCAACCGTTCCTTTCGACTTCGCTGCCCTTTTCTGTGCGTCATGCCATCGTCGGCGGCGCGGCGGGCGGTGTCATGCAATTCTTCTTGCGTGATTATACGATCAGCATCGGCGGGTCGAATTTTACGTCCGTTCCATCTACGGCGGGAAGCCGGATGTATGGCAGCTATCAGGGCTTGAGCGGCGGCACGCTTGGGACGCTGGCGACCTATCCAAACTCGAGCAACCCGACAGCGGCGGCTCCTGCAAACGCATCTCTGACAGCCAACCTTCCCGGTGGTCTGGGCGGTCAGGGCATTGTCACGGCGGCGGTTGCGGCGGCGACAGACGGGATATGGGGCAGCTATCAAAACCCCGCAGGCACGGCGGCTGTGCAGGGCCGCAGGCTGGTCATACGCGGCGTTTACGTCGATCTGGTCAACACGGGCGCAGCGGTAGCGACTACGGCCACCACAATCCAATTCTCGCTGGCTTTCGGGCACACGGCGGTAAACTTGGGAACGGGCGAGGGTGTAGCGGCCAAAGCACCCCGGCGCGTTGCTCTGGGCTTTGCGACATGGCCTGTCGGCGCGGCCATCGGTGCGGGTCCGCAAGGCGGCGCGATATTCCGCGACTTTGGCGATGCGCCGATCTTCGTCAACCCTGGCGAGTTTGTGGCACTGGTCGGCAAGTTCATCGTCGGCACGGCGACGGCTTCGCAGACGATATGGTTCGTCTGGCAACCCGTCTACGGCTGGGAATGATAAGTGTTTCTCACGCTTGGCGGTGACAAACTTCGCCTTGGCCTGCGCAATCTTATTCTCGGGGAAGTCGTCACTACACCCGCAAGGCAGGGCGGCGGGGTTCGACCGATGTTTTGGCAACCGCCACGGCCTTTGCAGGTTGACCTGGCGCAAATGCTGATCCGCCAAAACAACGCGGCACTTGTCGCAATCCTAATTTGAGGCAGACAAAATGGACCGAATGAGCTTCGCGCTTGATGTCAAGGCACTGGACGAAAGCGGCGTCTTTGAAGGCTATGCTTCAACTTTTGGCAACCGCGACCAAGGCGGCGACATCATGGAGCCTGGCGCTTTTTCCACGTCGCTGAAAAAGCGCGGAGCGGCTGGCGTCAAGATGCTGGCCGATCATGACCCGACAAAGCGCGTGGGCGTGTGGACGGAAATGTCAGAAGACCAGAACGGGCTTTACGTCAAGGGTCGGCTCCTGACTGAAAAGGCCATCGGCAAGGATGCCTATGTGGATCTGAAAGCCGGGGCGCTGTCCGGCCTCTCGATCGGCGGGCGGGCAACGCTTACCGCGCAAGACGGGCGCAAGCGGGCGCGGCTGATCAAGGAATGGGATTTGTACGAAGTCAGCCTTGTCACGTTCCCCATGAACGAGGCGGCGACGGTAACATCGGTCAAGGACATGCTTGACCTGTCAACGGATGATTTGCGGGACTTGGAGGCCACCCTTCGGACGAAGGGGCTATCCCGCGCGGACGCTGTGAAGGCGGTTTCGGGTCTCAAGGAATACTTTCGTCGTGATGACGGAATGCCGAAGGACGCCCCTCGCGATGAGGGTGACGCGGCTCTTGCGCAGCTTATCCGCGCAAATATCGCAACGTTTACCTCATAGGAGGCCATAATGGCTGATGAAATCAAAGACCTGATCCTTGATCAGGGCAAGGCGTTCGAGGCGTTCAAGGAAACGAACGATGCACGCTTGAAAGAACTGGAAAAGAAAGGCGCGTCTGACGTTGTCACCGAGGAAAAGCTGTCCCGGATCGACGATGCTCTGAACACGCTGGCCGAGACCAAAGAAGCGGTCGATCGCAAGCTGCCGTCGCGTCTTGACGCGATGGAAGCCAAGATGAACCGCGCCATGCTGGGCGGCGACTTCAAGGGCAACGAAAAAGCAGAAGCCGAACTGCGCGTGTTCAACGCCGAAGTGAAGTCTCGCGCTGCCGCCCGTGGCGAAGCCTCACCGGTGGACTTTGACCAGAAAGGCTACGACGAATACCGCAAGTCGTTTCAGACCTATTTGCGGAAAGGCGACCGGGCGCTTGACTTCAACGAGCAGAAGGCCCTTGCCGCAACTGTTGACCCTGACGGCGGCTATCTGGTGCCGGCCGATATGTCTGGCCGGATCGTTGCCCGTGCCTATGAAACCTCGCCGATGCGCGAATATGCAGCGGTGCAGGTCATCTCGTCCGATGCGCTCGAAGGTCTCTATGACCTCAACCCCGGCGTCTCCGGCGGATGGGTCGCGGAACGTCAGGCACGCACTGAGACCAACACGCCCCAGCTCGGGAAGTGGCGGATCGAAGTCGCCGAGCAGTATGCCAACCCGGCTGCAACGCAGCGCATCCTTGACGATGCCGTGATCAACGTCGAGGCATGGCTTGCGAGCAAGACGGGCGACATTCTCGGCCGGACCGAAAACACCGCTTTCGTCACGGGTGACGGGATCGGCAAACCGCGTGGTTTCGGTTCCTACACCACGGCGGCGACGGTCGACGCATCCCGCGCTTGGGGCGTGTTCGAGCATGTCAACACCGGGGCGAGCGGCGCTTTCCTGACAACTGCTGTCGCGCCGGACTGTCTGCTTGACGTGATCGGCGCGTTCAAGGCTGTATATATCAACGGGAATACCGCCTGGTATGGCAACCGCGCGGCGATCACTGCTGTTCGCAAGCTGAAGGATCAACAGGGCCTGTATCTCTGGCAACCTGGCTTGGTGGCCGGCCAGCCGCAGACCTTGCTGACATTCCCTGTCCGGCTGATGCAGGACATGGCGGCGCTGGGGTCCGGCTCTCTGTCACTCGCTCTTGGCGACATGGGGCAGGCTTACCAGATCGTGCAGCGGGCAGGCATCACGACCCTGCGTGACCCGTTCACCAACAAGCCGTTCGTCCATTTCTACAGCACAGCTCGAGTGGGCGGCGCTGCGGTGGACTTCGAAGCCCTCAAGTTCATCCGCTTCGGCACCTGATGACGGCGGGCGGGTTTAGACCCGCCCCCTTCCTTTCCCCCTCATTTCAAAAGGATTACCGTCATGCGTGACATGATGAATAACATCCACCCGGTTCCGGCGATCGCCCCCGTGGTGGTGACTGACACGACGGCGCAGGTCTCTGCGATTATCGACCTGCAGAATTACGATGGTTGCACCTTCGTCATTGCGACGGGCACCCTTGCCGACGCTGATGCGACCTTTGCCGTGACGCTGGATCACGGTGATGCGTCCAACTTGTCGGACGCGGCTGCTGTGACGGCGGCAACGGGCCTTGTCGGCACGCTTGCTCTGGCAGGCTTTACCTTTGCCGATGACGGCGAATGCCGCAAGGTCGGCTATACGGGTGTCAAGCGGTATGTCCGCCTGACGATCACCCCGTCTGCCAACACTGGAAACGCCCCGCTGACGGCCATTGCCGTTCTGGGATTGCCGCGCATTGCCGCCACGGCCAACCCGCCGCAGTGATGAAATCTGGGCCGGGGTGGGTAACTTCCCCGGCTCATTCCAATTTGGGAACATGACATGCAACCTCCCGTCCTCGTCACTCCCCCGGCTTCCATGCCTGTCACGCTATCCGAGGCAAAAGCCCATCTTCGGGTAGACCACGACGACGAAGACACGCTGATAACCGCGCTGATTGAAGCGGCCACGGGCTACCTGGACGGCTGGACCGGCGTGCTCGGGCGATGCATCGTTTCGCAGACCTGGCGTCAGGCCTTTGACGGATTTGGCGATGGCGACATTCGCCTGCCCTTTGCCGATGTGACGGCAGTGATCGTGGCATACACAGACGCGGCCAACGCGACACAGACCTTCGCCGGGGCATCCTATCACCTTACTGCGGACGCGGTTTCATCGTTTATCGAACTGGCGGACGGTGCATCTTGGCCAGATACCGCCATTCGTCATGACGCTGTTCGTGTCACAATGACCGTTGGATATTCCACCGTTCCACCGGCGATCAAGGCAGCCATCTTGCTGCATATAGGCCAGCTTTATGAAAACCGGGAAGTGAGCGCGATGAGATCCGTTGCGATGCTGCCGCTCGCTCACGATGCGCTTGTATCGCCTTACCGGCGAGTAGGGGTTTAGTTCCATGATCAGCAGATACAGGGTTGTCGTCACGACGGCGGCGGACGGCTCGGCCACAGCCTACTCGCCCCGCATTGCGGGCAAGATCCATTCCATCCGCTATGTGAAGACGGACTTCGCCGATGGCGTCGACTTTGCCATCACGGCTGACGTGACCGGCGAGAACATCTGGACGGAATCAAACGTCAACGCCACAGCCGACCGCTATCCGCGCGCGCCGACACATTCCCAGGCCGGTCTTGCCGCGCTCTATGCCAGTGGCGGCACGGGTGTTCTCGAACCCATCGCCATCGCCGCCGACAAGGTCAAGATAGTCATCGCCCAGGGCGGAAACGTCAAAATCGGAACCTTTCACATCCTCGTTGAAACTTAGGAGCAAATCATGCCCGTCACGACCGAAATCCGCGCGATCTTCAGCGCAAACCAGACCGTCACTCTTGATCTTGGCGGCCCGGCTTCCGCTCCGATCCTGCTTGACAAGACCTATCCATTCTCCAGCGGCACCGGTGCCAATCAGGCCGATCTGGTATGGCAGGATACGCGGACGCTTGCAGCGTCTGCAACCGAAGACCTTGACCTTGCCGGTGTGCTGGCGGACGCGTTCGGTGCGACCATCACGGCGGCCGAGCTTGTGGCGATCATGGTGACGGCCGATGCCGCCAACACGAACGACGTTGTCCTCGGCGCTGCAACTCAGCCGATCCCGTTGTTCGGCGGCACGCTTGGCACGTTTGCGGTCAAACCGGGCGGAATGTTCCTGAGTGTGGCACCAGGCGGTGCCGGTCAGTTGACAGTCGGTGCGGGTGCAACCGATGACCTCAAGGTGACCAACTCGTCATCCGGCACGGCAGTCACCTATTCGATCATTGTTCTGGCCCGCACTGCCTAAGCCATGGCCGCTGGCAAGTTCGCTGACCGTGTGACGTTCCAGCGGCAGGGCGTGGGTGATGACGGCTATGGCAATGTCACGACGCCTTGGGTGAATTACCTGACCGTCTGGGCTGATATGCTGGAAGGTCTGGGGCGTGAGAAGGTGGCGGCTGGACGGGTGGAAAGCCCAAAGACCGCCACCATCCGCATCCGGCAATCGACTGAGGCTGCAACCTTGACCGAGGCTGACCGCGTGCAGGCGCGCGGGGTAGCATGGAACATTCGGTCAATCGTCGCGGTCGGCCGCAATAACGATGTGCTGGAAATGCTCTGTGAAGCGGGGGTGGCGACATGACCAGGACAGTCATCGGCGCTGATGTGGTCATGCGCAAGCTCACCTATCTGAAGATCACAAGCTCGAAAGAAGTCGCAGAGGCCAATCACAAGTCCGGCGAGGAACTGATCCGGATTTCGAAGATCCTGATCCCTGCCGTGACCGGCACGAACCGGGCGCTGATCAAAGGCACGGCCAATGCGGACGGGTCTTACCTTTGCGACTTCGGCCCCAAGGCCAAGGTCATCGAGGAGAACCGGCCGTTCGTAAACCCGGCGCTGGCCGTGACGCGCAAGAAGCACAAGGCACGCGCCAAGCGGGCCATCAAGAAAGCAGTCAAGGACGCCTTCGGTGGCTAAACCAGTCAAGTCCTGTTACGATCCAGATCCGCACCCGGAGAAACCAAAATGGGGCATTGGTAAGGGTTGCGATTTTTTAGATGAACTAGAATACATGACGACCAAGCGGACTTTGAAAATCAGAGACATGGACAATCTCGTATTGGTTGAATTTTCTGGAAGCTGCGGCGGTGAATTGGCAAGATATGGTCTTGATATCTCCATTCCGTTTACAATCGGCAACGCGATCATCCTTCAAGCCCAGCTTGAATCTGCAATAAAACGCGCAAGAGCGTCAAATGGCTGACGGTCCCGCACTCGCTCTGCAAAAGGCGTTGATCACCAGGCTCAAGGCGCTGTCCAGCGTGACCGATCTAGTCGGTCAGCGGATCTATGACGAGCCTCCGCAAGCTGTCAGCTTCCCTTATGTGCGGATCGGCAACCTCGACCTGCAACCGTTACGCACGGATGCCAAGGTCGCATGGCAATTCACCTTCTCGATCGAGGCACACTCCCGCCCGACAGCCGGACGGATCGAGGCCACGCGGATCGCCGAGGCTGTCATTGATGGACTGGATGAGCAACACGACAACCTGGCCGTCGTCGGGTTCACGCCCGCATGGGTCCAATTCATCACATCGACCGTCGCCCGCGCGGATGACGGTCAAAGCTATAGCGCCATCATCGCGTTCGACGCGGTTCTGGACGCCTAGCCCATTCCGGCCCTTGGGCAAGGCCATTTCAGACAGGAGCCAATACCATGGCGAAGCAGCAAGGCCGGGAACTCCTGGTCAAAATCCGCACGTCGACCGGCCCGGATGTTTTCAGCACACTTTGCGGGCTGACGACCAAGACCATGACGATCAACAACAACGAGATTGACGTCACGACGGCCGACTGCACTACTCCCGGCGGGGTTCTGTGGACGGAAGTGCTTGGCGGCGCCAAGCGTTTCAGCGTGTCCGGGAACGGCTTTTTTGAAGACAGCGCGGCAGAGGCGGCCCTGAATACACTGGCCATGGCCACATCGCCGATAGGCGTGTTTCAGGTCATCATGCCTGCATTCGGCACGTTTCAGGGCAGCTTCTTTCTGTCCTCCACCGAATACGGCGGCGATCAGGAAGGCGGCGTGACCTACAGCCTGTCGCTGGCATCAAGCGGCGCTGTGACATTCACGGCAGCTTGATGGCAATCGCCAACACTGGCGCTGGCCATGATGAGATGATCGGCGGTCAATCCCGCCGGTTACTCCTCCGCAACGGCGAGATTGAGCGGTTCGAGGTTCAATACAACCCGTTTGGCATCTTTGCCCTGTGGGAACAGTTATTCGGGCGTGGGGATCAACCTCAAGTCCGGCATGTGCGCGACCTGATTGCCCTTGGCCTTGTTGGCGGTGGCATGAAGGACCGCGAGGCGGATGAGTTGGTGGCGAGCCTGCCACCCTCTGAAAACCTTGCCTTGCGGGGCGCGGCGCAACGGCTTCTTGGCGTGACGTTCCTGCCCGCCGTGGCCGAGCGCACGACTAAAAAAAAAGAGGCTGGATCGCGCAAATTAAAGAACGGCGTGACACCCGATACGACGCCAGATCCCGCATCGCCAATATCTGCGGCGTGATGGGTCTGACGCCTGCCGTTGTGCGGGCGATGACACCGGAAGAGACGGCTCTGCTGATCGAGGGCTGGAATGCGGCAAAGGGCGGTGGCGAAAAGCCTGCCGCGATGTCGCGCGACCGTTTCGAAGAGTTGAAAAGGCAGTATCCCGATGGCTGATGAAGCGACAGAACGGATCACGATCCTGTTGCAAGCCCGCGACGCGGACATGAAGCGGACGCTTGATCGGAACACCCAAGCTATCCGGCGGTTCGAGCGCGAGGCGACCAAGGCAACGACGGGATCAGCCCGCGCAGTTGAGCAGAACATGTCGAAGATGAACACGGCCTTTGCAGGGATGGCGCGCGCCGGAACTGTCGCCATCGGTGTTCTGGCAGCATCGCTGGCCAGCGGTGCGCTGCGCAATGCAATAAAATCGGTCGCCGATCTTGCGGATTCCGCCAACCGGGTCGGGATCGACGTGGAGGCGTTCCAAGGCCTGCAGCGCGGTTTCCAACTAGCCGGGGTCGAGGCGACCGGCTTTGCAAATTCCATGGAAATCTTTACGCAGCGACTTGGCGAAGCGGTGGATGGGGCTGGCCCATTGGCCAAAATCCTGCGCGATAACGGGATTGCGCTGAAGGACCAGAACGGCGAAATCAGGCCGACACTGGAACTGTTGCGCGAGTTTGCCGGGGTCATTGGATCAACGGCCACTCAGGCCGAAAAACTGGCGTTGCTGAACGACGCCTTCGGGCGGTCTGGGCGGGCGCTGTCAGAGGCGATGAGCGGCGGTTCGGCTGCGATTGATGGGATGATCCAGTCGGCCATTGAAGGCGGCTATGTTCTGGACACAGAACTTGTGCAACGGGCGGCTGAGCTTGACGACAAATTTGACGACCTGACGACGAAGGCGAGCAACTTCTTCAAGACATTCGCCGTTGGTGCGGGTGAAGCGGCATTCGGGCTGAAAATGCTGGCCGAAGACATGGCCGCGCTGGCACTCGATTCAGTGACCCCTGAACCGCTCACGGTTGATGAGCAAGCCATGACCGCGATGCGGCAGTTGGGCGCAGATGCGGAAAGCCTTGCGGGCTATCTCGACCGGACGGCAGATGACCTTCGCCGCATCGGTGTCGAAGGTTATGAAAGCCTGAACGCTGCCGCGTCCGAGATGCGACGCCTGAACGAAGGCCTGATCGACGGGACCATCGCAGGCGAGGATTTTGACAGTCAAATGCGGGTGGCCTCGGAGACCGCCCTTGGTCTGATGCTGAGCCTGGAAGATGTCGACCAGCAGCAATTCGGAAACGTGATCGCATCGCTTGGCGGATTGATCAGCGGCTTGATCACGGCGGCCAATGCAGCAGCCGCCACCCGGGCGGAAATCGCGCGCATGGCCGCTGCCGGTTCGGCAAGTCTGCCAGCCATGTCGGGCCCCGCTGGCATGGGCAGCGCGCCGGGTGGGTCGGACATTCCCGTCCGTCCTTCGGTTCGCCCAGCATCGCGTCCGCTCGACATCGACTTTGGATACACGCCGCGCATCTCGACGTCGGGCGGCGGCGGTGGGGGCGGTGGTGGCGGAGGTGGCACGCCAAGCCCTGCGGAGCCGGCCTATTGGGATGAGCTGGTCCAGTCGGTGCAGAAGGCACAGGACGCGCTCGAGGCCTACAACGACGCGGCAGATACGGGAGCCGACAAGATGTCGGAACTGTTCCTTGCCGCGACCGAAGGGGCTGACGCGGCCAAGGAGGCGCTGGCGCAGATGCTGCTCGAACTGGCCAAGGTCGCAGCGCAAAGCGCCTTTACCAGCCTAGCCGCACAGGGATCGCCAATGCAGTCGATCTTCGCTGCCATCGGCAATGCGTTTGGCGGGTTTCGCGCAGAAGGCGGCCCGGTCTCTTCCGGTCAGTCCTATGTCGTCGGTGAAAACGGGCCGGAGCTGTTCACGCCTGGCGCATCGGGGATGATCACGCCAAACAACGCTATGGGCGGAGGTGGTGGCCCGGTTGAAATCCTCGTCCGATCTGAGCCTGGCACGGTTGTGGAGATCGTCCGCAACACGGCAGGCGCAATGATCAGGGCCGCTGCCCCGGCGATCGAGGACAGGGCCGTCGCAAAGACAGGCAGGGCCATGCACGCCACCAAGAGCTTTGGAAGAATGCGCTGATGGCTACCAACGTGTACGCATGGCCGCCGGTTCCCACTGTCGGCTGGGAATGGGATTATGTTTCACCCATCAGTGAATCGTTCTCGGCTCTCACGGGGCGGCGCTATGCCAGTGCTGCAAAACCGGAACGCAGGGTCGCACAGTTGAGCGTGACAGCCTTGGGAACGGCAGTGCGGGGCGATCACAGGTTGCCCGGTGTCGGGGCCGGATATGTGGTGATGCTGAAGCGGCTGCTGAAGGGCGGGTCGAACCTTGTCCGGCTAAACAGCAAGCCGATCAACTGGTATCTTTCCGCGCAGGCGGAAACAGAATCGCGCAGCGCGCTGGATCTGCTCTGGACAGAAGGCTCGGTTGATCTTGAATGGGACGATGTCACGACCGAACTTCTTTGGTATGACGGGACGATCCTGACGGGCGTGATCGGAACATCCGGCGGTTACAACATCGTCACGGTGTCGAACTTGCCGCCGCTGACCTTGGTCGCGCGGCCTGGCGAGTTCATCACGTCATTCGTGGATTCGGACGATACCGTGGGCAGCACGGCGCAGGTTCTTGCGCCAGCGGTATCGCAGGCCAATGGAACGGCGGTGATCCGGCTTTACAGCGCGCTGGCGACGTCGGGCCGGATCAACATCGGTGTGGCCGATACGGGGGTGTTTCGGGTCATCGGAGAGATGCCGCGCGCCGTGCAGGGCTTTGACAGCGACTGGTCCTATGGCTGGCAATTCGAGGAGGTGTTCTCTGACGAGGTGGGCGGCTTTACCGAAGTCACCGGCTGGTGGACGCCGACGGGGCCGACGCTGTGATCCTGTCGCGCGGAATCGGGTCGCCCTTGCTGACCGAACTGGCCAAGCCGGTGTTTCATCCGGTGGTGCTGGTCAATCTCGACTGGCCCTCGGGCGAGGTCTGGGCACATAGCAATCGGGGAACGATCACCTGGGACGGGTACGACTGGCTGGGTGTCGGCGACTTTGCCAGCTTTTCCGTGCCGGAAGATGCTGCGGGATTGGTGCCGGGGCAGGGCAGTATCACCATCATCGGCACGCTGTCCGATGTGCTGGACGCCAACGACGAGAACGTGAAGAACCGGCGATGTGCCATCTATTGCGGTGCCGTCACAACAGCCGGTGGCAACACGCTGGTCGGAACGCCGTTCAGTGCCTTCAGCGGATACATGGACGGGACGTTGTTTCGCCTCGATGTCGATGCCTCGGGCAAGCAGGTTTATGCCCTGCAGTTGAGCCTTGGTAGCGGACCAGGCGCGCGGCTTGGCGCATCGGTCACGCACAGTTTTGAGGATCAGCAGTCGGACTACCCGACAGACACAGCTGGGCGGCACACGCAATTTGCGGTCCCGGGCCTGCGGAGCCTGACATGGCCCGAGTAACACCGGCGGCCGTGCTGGCCTGCGTCGAAGCGATCATGCAGAGGCCTTGGGACTGGCGGCGAGACTGGAACTGCCTTGGTGATGCGGCGGATGTGTTCTGCAGCCTCTGGGTCGTCGATCCTGTCCCCGGTCTGCGCGGGCTGTCCCGGACCTATGGCGGGGCGCGTCGGCTAGTTCTTGGCGCGGGCGGCATGGTGGCGCTGGTCGAGCGGGAATTTCGCACCGCGGGCCTCGTGAAGGGCGCGGCGGCACCGGGCGCGATCGGGATCGGCCCGACGCTGAGCAAGGGCTTTGGCAGTGTTTCGGCCATGGTCTGCATCGAGCCGGGTCGTTGGGCAGGGAAAGCTGAGCGCGGGTTCACTGTTGTGGACCATGATGGGGAGGGTTGGGTTTGGCCACACTGATCGCCAACGCCGCCTTTACCCTCCTTTCGAGCGCGGGTGTCGCTGTCGGCACTGCGACAAGTATCGCGACGGTTCTCGGCAGCATCGGCGCGTCGCTTCTATACACAGCAGCCGCCAATGCACTGATGGCCGGTAATCGCCCGGACCAGCCGACCTTGAAAAGTCAGCTGTCTGTCCCAACCGAGAAGCCTGCCTATCGTTTCGTCTATGGCCACGACTTGGCGATCGGATCGCCAGCGCCCATCCGGGTCCGGGATGAATGGCTGATCGGCTGCTGGATACTGAACTCGCGGCCATCAGCCTTTACAAACTGGACGCTTTATTTGGACAAGCGCGAGGTCGCGCTGACCGGCGATCCGTTCGACTTCGGATCTGGCGGCGGTGCGACCGGCACCACATTTCCGTTTCTCGGGACAGATGGCACGACCGAAGTTTTGCGCGTCTGGTTCGGTCGTGGCGACCAGACGACGGTTCCGCACAAGATCCGCACCGATTATCCTTGGGCGAGCGGGGCCGACGCGGAACTGTTTAAGACTACGGATGTCTGGGAAGGCCGGACAATCATGTGGGCGCTCATGCTTGCTGGAGGTGATGCAAGCCGCCAGGAGCGGTGGCCTTCGACGCCACCGCTGGTCGAGGTTCTGGCAGACTGGTCAAAGGTCTGGGACCCGCGTGATGTCGCTCAAGATGCCGATGATCCGGATACATGGGAGTACTCAAACAATCATGCGCTAGTGATCCTTGATGCAGCGCGGCAGAACCCGATCAAGCCCTACCTGACCGACAATCTGCTGATGTCGTCGTTCGAGGATGCCGCCGATATTGCAGACGAATCCGTCGCGCTGAAGGCTGGCGGATCGGAACCGAGGTACACGATCAAAGGCACGGTCGTCTGGCAGGCCGCCGAAATCGAGGACCAGCTGATGCCGCTTTTCGTCGCGGGTGCTGCCAGACCCATTCGCGTGGGCGGGCAGCTTGGCATCGTGCCAGGGTCCTACATGACGCCGGACTATACACTCACCGAACTGCTCGGCCCTGGCTTCACCATGGTGGGCACGCAAGATGGCGATGTGCCCAACGCGCTCCGGACCAGTTACACAAGCCCCGGTCGGCTGTTCGAGGATGCCGCACTTGAGCCGTATGCCATCCCTGGCGCGCTAACCAGAGATGGCGGGGTGCAGTTGGTGCAGGATCTCGATCTACGCTTCGCAGGCAGTCCGACACAGGCGCAGAGGGTGCAGAAGATCGAAGGCTTCATGCTGCGCCGCAACACTCGTTTGACGGGCGTGGCCCCTCCCAGTGCGGTCAACGTGGTGGCAGGGGCGAACATGACATTGGCGCTGCCTGCGCCGTTTGACGCCTGGGACGGCGTCTACCGAGTCGAGAGCATACAGCCTGCCGCTGATCTGGCCGGGACGGATGGCGTGGCGCTGCGCTGCCCGTTCGTCGCCGTGCGATGGTCCGACAGCATCTATGACTGGGACGAAGACACTGACGAGATTGAAATTTCGGACGAGAGTTTTGACGGGACAATATCGGCCGTGCAGAAGCCAACGGGCGGTTCTGCCACCGGCGGGACGGGAGAGATCACGGTGTCTTTCACCATGCCGACGGTCGGAGCCTACAAGAAGATCGAATTCTATGTGTCGGCTTCCAATGATGTTGACACAGCAGATCTGCTGCGCGTCAGGAACGCCGTCACTGGGGCGACTAGAACGACCACGCACACAGGCCTCGGTTCCGGTGTGACCCGATACTACTGGGCCCGCTCTATCGACAGCGCAGACCGCGCGTCCGGCTATACAACCAGCGTTTCAGCGACGACAACCTGAGGATCATCAGATGCCCGCACCCACACTTATTCTGTCCACGAGCGGGACGGACCCCAAAGTGACAACCAAGCAGCTTTTGGAAGCTGGCATCAATGCGGGCTTTGAGTCGCTTTACAATGAAGTTTCCGCAATCAATACGGGCTTAACCCCGGCGGGGGCGTGGAATGCTTCGTCCGGTTCTTTCCCTGCGAGTGCGACACTTCAAACATATTACATTGTCAGTGTGGCGGGCACGACAGGCGGGCAAACGTTCGCTGTCGGAGATTGGCTCATTCCTCTTATTGCCATGCCTAGCACAAGCGTTTTCGCGGGCAACTGGACGCGCGGCGATTACAGCAAGATCGTTCCGCCCGGTGTGCCTAAGCGACGGTTTGCAACAGTTGCAGCACTCTTGGCGGACACCACTCTAGGAAGTACAATCCCTGTTTCAAACGGCGATCAGATAGACGCTGGCGGTTTTACTTATACAGTTGTCAGCAGCGGGGAGCATGTCACCACCGCGGGCGCTGTCAAACTTACGGCCAATGCCCCAATTGTTTCCCTGCAACAACACGGTGCCGACGTCTCCGGGAGCGCAGACTGCTACGCCGTCGCACAAGCGGCCATCAACCGGCAACTGCCAATTGAAGCCGGGGCCGGAACATACAAATTAAGTGCCGGCTTGATATTTGCTGTTCCTTCTCCATTTACGGGCAGCGGCAAGGATACACATTTCCGCGCACAGTCTGGGTTTGCAGGGTCAGTTTTCAGCATTGCCCCCGCTTCCGGCACTGATCCCAAAAACTGGAAAATATCTGACTTTCAGGTCACGAACGACGGATCAGCAACAAACACGTTCGAAATCGATATTGCGAGCGCGGGTGAATACGTTTCTAAACTCAGTCTATCCCGGATTATTTCAAACACGCAGGTCTCTGGCTATTTCGTCAAGCTGACCAACTCCATCCCGAACGTCGACGGGCTGTTCACGTCCTACTTCGCAGATAACTGGAGCCTCGGCGGATATAGCTTGCTCAACGTCGGGGATAGTGTTGTCCTGGAGCGCAACACGACGACGGGGGCAGGTGTCGGCTACTATGTCGATCAGCTTGCGACGGCCGCAAACGTCACGATCCGCGACGGGAATTGCACCTCGGCAGGTGGCGCGTTGCGCCTTGTTCGGGGTTACAACCTCATCCTTGAAGGGATGCAGATTGAATGTCCGTCAGCCTTTACAGGCGTCAACAATGCGGCGATCTCGGTCACGAACGCCTATGCGGGCCTGACGTTCGGCACAAAGATCCTGCACAACAGCATCAACACCCAGGGCAACCCGCTTTATTGCATCTATCTGCAAGACACCGACCTGACAATCATCGACGGTTGCAACTTGTATTGCGACCCTGGCACCGGGGCGCACATCTACATCGACACCGGGGCGCGGAACACCATCATCGGCAACAACAAGTATTTCTCGTCGGTCGACGGGACTGAGATTGACCCCATCATTACAAACAACGGTGTAGGAACAACCGGAGTATGGGTTCCCGTGACCATCGCCGCCGCAGGTTGGGCCGATGTGGACGCAACGAATGAGCACGTCATGGGACGGTTCAAGGATCGCGACGGAACCGTGTTCCTCCGGGGTCGCATAGGAGGTGCGGCAAAGGCGGCGGGGACCACGCTCTTCACGCTGCCCCTAGGCTTCCGACCAAAGACAAAGGCCTATATAAATGTGCTGGATGGTGCGATTTCCTTTGTTGCAGGCATAGTTACATATCAAATCCTGCCAACTGGCGAAGTTCAAACGATCACCAATAACGTGACCAGTGTGAACATGAACGGTGTTTCGTTCAGCACGAAGTAGGGCAAACTTGAACTGGCGCTGCTTGATCAGTCACTATTGTTGATAGGTGGTTAGAGACGCTATACTGGCTGCGGAAACCTCAGAGAGATGTGAAAGATCATGATAGCCACGGACGTGCGGCGCCGCCTGATGGTCCGCAAGAAGTTGCTAGTGGCATTTCTTGTACTCTTGGCATGTGTTTTCACGGTGTTTGTGCGTTTCTTGAATGCTGGCGTGCCGTTTTCATATGACTATGGCTCGTACCTTGTGATCATTGAAGCGCTGTCGGCGCTCTCGTTCAGCGAGATGATCGGCGACAGCCTTGTCTTCCCGTATGTAGCGGCTAATCGGGTCATACCAGTCGAATTCGGCTTCGCGCTGTTGGTCAAGCTGCTGACAGTCTTCAGCAGTGACCCCGCGGAAATCTACGCTACCATCGCAACGGTTTCTGTTGGTCTCAGGATCTATGTGATGGCTAGGCTGCGCACGCCCTTCATTTGGATCGCTGTGCTGAACATCTATGCGATAACTATGTGGGAATCGAATGCCTTAAGGCTTGGCATGGCGGCCACCTTGTTACTTTTCGGGCTTTACAAGCTGCGGCATGGCAGGGCTCTAGCGGGATGGACATCTGCCGCGCTCTCAGTGACTTTTCATTTGCAGACTATTCTGTTTTTGGCTCCATTTCTCGCCTTCTATCTTATCCGAAAATATGCGCAGAGGTCAGTCAAGCGCGCGGTGATTGCCAATATCGCTGCAGCCTTGGCGATCCCGATTTTTGTTTATTTTTTGCCACTGATAGCTAACGAAAAGCTCGAATTCTATATTGCACAAGCTAACTCTGGTAGCTCAGGATTGACAGTAACCTCCGTTTTGGCTGCATTTTTCACAGCAAGTGCGCTCTTAAAAAGAAAGAAAATGATCGGTGAAAACGAAAGTGAGAAGTTCTGGATACTGATCTTGTCAGCGGGCATCCCGTCAGTCTTGCTTCTGCTTTTTTTGACGGATCTCGGGGTCATGGGCGATCGGGCTTGGCAGCTTGCGTTTATCATTCTGGCGACATTCTTCACCGGCACATTCTCGCTGCGCGGCCCAATGATGTTGCCGTATTTGGTACTCTGTGCCTTGGCTTTTGTTTGTGTGGTGAACGTAGGTGTTCGTTATCCGCTATCTGACTTCTTCTCGTATGCGCTCCCCAATGTAGACCCCAATCTGACTTTAAGAATAGACCTGTGACGACATCCATCGCAAAGTTTTGCGCACTACAACAACCCGGCGAGCTGGCCTGCGAATTCGTAAGCATCCGCGCGCTGCGGTTTTGAGACCGCCCGACGGCTGCGGCGAACGCAGCCGTCGGGCGGGGTTACGATCCTACATAAAAGGACTTCTGAATTGGCTCCAATAAAGCCTGACGCCTTCTCCGGCGATCCATATGCCTACGTCACAAACCAGTGCGGCCATATCGTCTTGGGGCTATCCATCGCCTCTGTCGCGGCGTTCGCGGGTCTTTGGTGGCCCATCCCGCTTGCGGCGGCGGTGGCCTATTGGCTGTTCGCGGAGTACATCCTGCAGCGCGCCGGACTTTTCCTCGACGGACTAGAGGATGGAGGCTTTGTCGCGGTCGGGGCGTCTTTTCCGTTCACAACAACTGGATCGTGGGCGCAGATCGGCCTTGTCGCGGCAGTCGGTGTCTTCCTTGCGATAGGGGCTTGGCGGCGGTCATGACAGTTCTGGAATGGACATTCCGCAAGGGCACGCACTCGCTCGGGCGCTATGCGCCGCTGCTATGCGGGATGCAAATCAGCTTGTTCATCGTGGGAACGATCTTCTGGGTCGATGCCATGATGGGCGCTAGACACTTTGATCCCAATACTTGGGGAGAATTTGCCTATGCGTTCCCTGCCGAAATGTGGGCGGGATGGAACATGGCAGCATCAGCCATCACTTTCGTCGGGCTGATTGACCCGATCAAGCGGCAGATGGTGATTATTGGTGGCACGCTGCACAGCCTGCAATTTGCGCTCTTGGCCTATTCAATCACGATGACCGGCGGCGAAATTCCAGTCGGGCTTTATTCGGGGGCTTTCTTCTTGCCCTTGCATATGTGGATCACTTGGCGGGCTGTGACCGATGACACCAGATGAGATGGCCCAGCTGGCCACGACTTTTGGGACACCTGCGGCGCTCCTGGTCTACATGTGGATGCAATCCCAAAAGCCAAAGGCGGACGCTGGCGAAAGCCTGGGCGACAAGCTGGACGCGATCAAAGAGAGCGTGCACGGGATTGAGAACCGGCTGACCAAGGTCGAGACGATCCTTGAAGAGCGCGACCCGCCAAAGGTCCGCAGATGAGCCGCGCGATTTATCGACTGCAACAAGCGGTCTGGGAGGCTGGATATTACAGCGGGCGGCTTGATGGTGAATGGTCGCCTGAACTATCAGCGGCGGTGTCAAAGATGCTGATTGCTAGGGGCCAGCCGCTGGACCCTTCACGGCCATTTAACGGGCTGCAATGCCAGCCGGAAAACAGCGGCGCATGATAGCGGCAAACGAAAAAGCCAAACACTGGCATGTTTGGCTTCCCCTATAGTTGGACATTATGACAGACCGAAGCCCGTGGACATCATCGCTTGAACAATGCGTTGATCCCACAAAAAACGGTCTTTGTAAAGCAAAACGGCAAAACGATAACATCAACCGGATTAGATGTTAGCGTTTTGCCGTTTCACTAACATCAAAACCAGCGAGGAAGCTATGACCTACGACACCCGCGCCGTCCAAGCGCGACTGAAGGAACTTGGCCTCGATCCGGGCCCAGTCGATGGCGCGTGGGGGCCGCGCACGCGGGCAGCCGTCATCCGGTTTCAGACCGCCAAGGGCATCACGCCGGATGGCATCGTCGGGCCCATCACGCGGACGATGCTGTTTGGTGCCGCAGCTGCTGCGCCTCGGCCGTCTGAGTCCGTGCCCACAGAATTCCCCTGGCTCGTCGAAGCGGCCCGCCTGCGCGGCTTGCGCGAGGTGTCTGGGTCGCCATCCAGCCCGATCATCATGGATTGGGCTGACGATCTTGGCCTTGCCTATGAGGACGATTCCGTCGCCTGGTGCGGCCTTTTCACGGCCCATGCCATCCGCACGGGTTTGCCCTACGCGGATCTGCCGCTGAACCCGCTTGGCGCGCGCAACTGGAGCCAGTTCGGCGAACCCGTCACGCCGCAGCTCGGGTCGGTGCTGGTGTTCTGGCGCGTGTCAAAAGCGGGCTGGCAGGGGCATGTCGGCTTCTACTGGGCCGAGGATGAGACGCATTTCCACGTCCTGGGCGGCAATCAGTCAGACAGCGTGTCCGTCACCCGGATCGCCCGCGACCGTCTGCTGGGCGCTCGCTGGCCCACCGGCATCGACCGCCCCGGCATCACCCGCCGCGCCTCTCCATCCGGCGCGCTCATCTCCGTCAACGAAGCATAGGAGCCTGATCATGGTTTTCCCCAAAGAACACCCCGCCCCCCTCGTCTCGCAACCGTCTGCCGCTCCAACGCGCAAATGGAACTACGGCGCGTTGGGCAGCGCCATCGTCATTGCCGCAATCGCTGGCCTGACCGCCTATGACCCCGCTCTAGGGGCCGTCTGGGGGCCTGTTATCGGCGCTGTTGCTGGCGCTCTGGGCTTCGCTGTCCCGGCCTATCTGGTCAAGAACCGGGCGCCCTGACCTCGTTCGGAAATGCCGTTTCGGGCGCTCGCTCCCGTTACACGCCTTTCGGCCCGTTCTAAACCAGAACGAAACCGGGCCAGAATCGGGAACAGACGGTGAAACCCTCCGATTCGTGAGCCCTCCGAAGGCAGAGGTCGCACGTTCGAATCGTGCTGGGTGCGCCAACCAAATCAACCACTTACGACACGACCTTTGACTGCCCTTCGGGCGCATTTCGGGAGCGAGCGCCCGAAACCACTGATTCTGCTGGCCAGTCGTCCGGCCTGTAGCCTTCGAGGTAAGCGCGGATTAGCCTGATTACAGAGTCGGACGGGTTACGGGTTCCCGCTTCCACGGCTGAAACCGCCGTCTTGTCGTTGTATCCGATCAGAGCGGCGAATTGTGTCTGCGTGAGGCCCAGCGACTTGCGGGCCTCACGGATGGAAATGGGTGTCATGTCACGATCCGCGATACAGCCGCGACAAACTCGGGGTTTACCTTCCAGTCTGACACGCTGCCCGGGCGAGAAGGAATGTAAAGCGGTGCGTCGATGCTGTGCGGCGTGTCATATCCCGTTTTGAGCAGGTCACCGGATGCCGTGAAGAAAGTGGTCTTGCCTTGCACATGGGCCAGCTTTTGAAAGCTGTCGCGGTCAATGCGCCCAACTTGGCGACCGTCAAGAGAAATCGTCTTGTTGCTGTAAACCGTCATCGTCATTTCATCTCTCCATCATCTGAGGTTGTGGGGGCCGAAGCCCCCGAGGGGTTAGGCCGCAACCATCAATTCGGCTGGCGTCTCGCTGACGAGGCTGGCGGTAAGCCCCTCGGTGTTGCCATCGGTGCCAACTTCATCGGCGGCTTGCTGGCAGGCAGCTTCTGCAGTTTCCGCCGTCCAGATGCCCCAGAATGTGCCGTTTGCGAAGACTGCGTATTCCATGTCCGTCTCTCCCGTTATGGCGTCAACCGCCGTTTCGATAAGTTATAGATAGCGCATAGCGCAACTATCTGCAACCCCAAAGTTGCGCATAAGCTAACTTTGTTTCGGTCTGCCGCGCCCTTCTATCGCTGACACCGCTCCGGCCTGGTGGTCGGGGTGGTGGTGGCCATAGACACGCTCGAGCGTTTCCGGTGACATCCCGAGATAGCCGCCAGCGTCCCAGAAACTCGCCCCGCTCTGCATGAGCCAGGTCGCCATCGTGTGCCGCAGCACATGAGGGCTGATCCCCGCGAGATCCAGCTCGATCCCCTTTTCCTTTGCCATCTGCTCGGCCAGTCGGATGCAGCTTGCAAAGCTCGTCTGGACATCGGCCACACGATTCCCGCGCCAATCCTCGATCGCGAATTGGGCGCCGTTCGCCTTCCACCGGCGGACATGACCCAAGATGTTCTTTGGCATCCGGGCCGCGGGCTGGCGCTTCTTGGTCTGTCGCTTGCCTTCGGGCTGGCGGTAAAGGACACCCCGTTCGGTGTCGATCCAGCCGCCATCTGTGCCAGGCTGATCAAGGCGCAGCGACAGGGCCGCGCTCTTGCGAGTGCCGGTGTAGAGCGCGATCAGGATATACTTTGTCAGGTGCCGCCCTTTGGTGCTGAGCCGGCGGGACGCGCGCAGCATCCACGCCACTTCCTGCCTCGTCAGGTAGCGATCCTTCGAGGCCGGCGGATCTGGCTTCCAGACCTTCGGGGCCGACAAAAGGTGTCCTTCGGTGGCGCAGTAATTCAGGGCCGCCTGCAGGACACCAAGCTCGCGGCGTATCGTTCCGTCCGAAACCCCGCGCTGCGCCTGATAGCGGCGGCAGGTAGCGCCCTTGACGGCCGAGACGGTGAGGTCACCCCAGAACCGTGCAAGGGCCTCTATGGCGTAGCCTATGCGCTCCGGTGCGGCGACTGTCGGAGCATAGTCCTCCCCGTAGATCGTCAGCACCTGGCCGATCGTCATTTCCTCGGCGGCAAGCGGACCACTTGGCCGGTTTCGGCTGGCGATGTATTCTGAGAGGGCCGTTTCAGCTTCGCGGCGGTCGCCAGTGCCTGTCGAGAGCCTGACATCACCTTCGTCCTTGATGAGCCAGACCGGGGCGCGTCCGCTTCGTTGCTGGAGGTAGAGGCGGGCACCTTTGGCGGGACGCGGCATAGGCTCACAAGCTCCTCGATGTCATCCGGATGTAGGCGCACGGCGCGACCGATCACGATGGTCTTGCCGTGCTTGTCTGCCATCCGCCGCAGGGATTCGCGCGGCACGCCCAGACTGGCCGCAACTTCGTCGATCGCCAAGAGGCGGATCATGGCGGGCATCAGGCGCGGGCCGCATAGTCAGCTTCGAGCGCGTCACAGAACCGCGCCAGTTGCGCCGCCGCTGTCTCACCATGCCGCCACTCGGCTTTGGCGCGTGCCACGTCCTGCCCAAACCCCCACAGATGAACTCCGCCTTCGTAGTCAGCCATGAAAAAGCAATGACCGCTGTCTCCGCATGGCAATCGAACCTCGCCAATCATGCGCGACTGCGGCTTCATCTGGCGAAACTCGGTTATGACGCGCGCAAAGCGATCTGCCGGGGTCATGGTGGCGATCGCTGCGCGGTCCTGTTCGATCGCTGTCAGCGCCTTGTCGATGTTGCGCGCGGCGTCCTCGAGCGTGAACGTGCCGCCGTCGCTGCGCGTCGTGTAGCCTGTCAGCTGCTTGTAGCCGTCGAGCCAGAACACGCGCTCCCGCCCGTTCCTGCGGCCCTCGCCAAGGCTGATCTTCACGCCCAAGGCCGTTGCGCGTTCAACAAACTGCGGGAAGTCTTGGGTGAAACTGCGGGCGATTTTAGGTTTGTCTTTCATTGCTTTTGCTCCTTTGAAATCTTGGCGCGGATTATTGCGATCAGCCAGGCGCGGGCGGGGTCTGCGCACTCGGTTGTGAAATAGGCACTCCACCCTATCTGCCGACGCACCCACATCGTTCCGGTTTCTGCGTTTCTGCCCCATTCCCACCCCGGCAACACCGCCTCATGCAGCGCCTTGGCGGCGTCGAGTGAGCCGTCATGCGCGGCGACTACGTTTCCCCATATTTCGTCATCATCCCCGAAGGCGGCTTCGATTAGACGACTGGTAGCGCTTGGCACAACGTAGGTGCTTCCCCATATGGTGTCAGGACCGCCCGTCCCCGCCTCCACCATTTCCAGCAGCTTTGTCAGCGCGGCGCGGTCGGTCATGGCGCATCCCCCGCTAGGGCTTTGCGGACCCGTGAGACTAATTCCATGTCACGCAAGTATCTGCGTTCGACGCTTGGATAGGCATCGCGGCTGTTGATCGGGTATTCGGCGTTGATGTAGGATTCCAGATCGTCGGCGCATTCGGACAATAGCCCCCGCATCCGCTCCACCTGTGCCTCTGCCTTTTCCGCCCGTTCCAACATCAGCGCAAACGTTTTGTCACGCTCGGCCATGATCTGGGCGCGGTCTTTCATCACCGCGTCACAGGATGCCTCTGCCCTCAGTTGGGCTTCGTATGCCTCTGCCGCCTGGCCCGCGTCGGATAGCATCTGCATACGGGCTTCCCGCAGTTCAGCCTCGGCCTTTTCGGCGCGGGCTTGCATGGCTTCCGCATGTTTCCAAACATCCCGGATCGCGTTCATGTGTTCGCGGATCGTGTCGGCTTCGTCCTTGCACCAAAGCGATGAATCCCCGGCGTCTATGACCATGTCAAGATTTTGTTGGCGCTGCTTTTTCATCCATTCAAGCGATCTGACTACGCGACGTTGAAGCGTTGTTATGCCGGGGTCGCTCATGGTCGCCATCCCTTCTTCTGCTTGCGTGCAGCCTTGGTTTTTGTCCGGTCTTTCCCGGATGGCTTGCGGGCTATGAAGTCACCCAAGCTCTCTCTCCATTCCTTCGGCCCATCCGGCCCATTGATCGGCTGCGGCCTCGGCCATGCCGGGAAACGTGCGGCTGCGTTCTTTCCAGCGATCCGGGCCCGGTGATGCGCGATGCACGGCAGACCATGCCTTGTGCGCTTCTGTTCTTGGCCGTGGCGGTGTGAGCCGGTTCGTGGCGACGAGCTGCGGCAGGTTGCGGAGGTAGAAGCCTGTTGCCTTGAAGAACGGATCACCGAACCACCACGGCTGCACGATCTGCGGCCGTGGAAGATCGGTGGGAAGGCGGGCGCGTGCGTGTTTGTGCATCACCGGGTTCTCGACGGCCACGCGCTCGATCGGGGCTCGCCAACAGGCGGAGAACAGCGCCGCGCCTTCGTCAAGCTGGGTCCACATATCGGCCTGCGTGCGTCCCGGCGGCGGGACATGCAGCCAGCGGACTCCGGAGTTGCAGAGCCTAGTGCAGGGCGGGTGCATGACGGCCAGAAGATCCCAGCCGTCATTCAGATGATCGCGCACATCGCCGGTGATATGGCGGTTGCTGCCGTCCTCGGCCGGGAGCAGGTCGACCGACCAGACGTCATGCCCGCGCGCTGCAAAGGCGCGGCGCATTCTGCCGGACGTCTCGCAGCCGATGAGAATGCGCAAGGCGGTCATCCTTGCGCCTCCCTGATAACCAAAAGCCCCATGCGATAGGCGTTGATGATGGCAGCAACGATGTGAGCATCGGCCTTTGCATCTGTCGGGAGGTCCGCAAACTCGGCCATGACAGAGCCTCGAACGCAATCCGTCACAATATGCCAATCGTTCCCATCTTCGCCGCTGTGGCCCATGCTGCAAAGCAGCCATCCTTCTCCAGCATTAGTCACAGCGCGGACGGGCATCACGCCCTCCGGATCGGGAAGCAAAGACAGCGCCTCGGCTTCCTGCGCCTTCTGGTCACGGAA
>JBEIHO010000039.1:0-28210 GCA_040381215.1 Alphaproteobacteria bacterium
AGTATTCATATGCGCAAGCGCGGTCGCCGTGGACGGCATTTCCTGCTCTATTCCGAGACGGCGCATGGCGTGAGGGTCCACCGAATCCTGCACGACAGCATCGAGCTGTCGCGTCATTTTGGGGACGACGCTGGTTGAGCGTCCGCGCTCAGGGGAGCGGTGCATTCGTTCGAGCGCTCAGCGGCCCTTCCCAAACGAACTCCTCCGTCTGCCCGTCGCTGGCGCGCCGGGCCGACACCTCCTCGCGTTGCGAGGAGGAGAATAAGGGGCGGGCGGGACGGTCGCGCTCTGGCAACGTATCGGGTTCAGCCATGGATGGTTCTGGCTTCGGCGAAGATGCGGCGGCGGCGGATGGGGTTGCGGCTCGTTTCAAGTGCTTCGCGCTCGACGAGGTCTACCGGATGGCCAAGAAGCGCTTCGAGGGCGTCCTTGAAGTCGGCGAACAGCGCGAGGTTGTTGCGGGCGCCGGCGGCGAAGCTGACGAGGAAGTCGATGTCGCTGGTGCCGGGGTGGAAGTCATTTCCGCGGGCAGCCGAGCCGAAGACCTCCAGCCGGACCACGTGGAAGCGGTCGCAGAGTAGGCGCAGGGCATCTGTCCGGGTGCTCAGTATGTCGTGCATGCGTGGCGGCTCCGGAGGAAATTGTAGCACTTTTTTTGCTGATCGTGGGGCTAATTCCAAACGAACTCCTCCGTCTGCCCGTCGCTGGTGCGCCGGGCAGCCACCTCCTCGCGTTGCGAGGAGGAGAAAAAGGGGCGGGTAGCGTTAGTGAAGCGTTAAAGGGCGGGGACTAGCTTGGCGGGTCAGGGATTTGAGCGGGGTCGGCATGCAGGCGGCGGTTTGGGGCAGAGTTGCGGGCGTGCTGGCGCTGGTGCTGGTGGTGGCCGGGTGTGCGGGTGACCGGTTGCAGACCATGCTGCCGCGGGCTGCCGATGAGCGGCTGATCACCGGGGCGGGGCCGGGGGCTCTGGAATACAGGCTGATGGTCGGCGACAAGGTGCGGGTCACGCAATACGACGTGGCCACCGAGACCAACGAGTACACGATCGATCCTGCCGGGGCGATCATCGTGCCGCCGCTGGCGCCGGTGGCGTTGGCGGGCATGACGCCCGATGCGGCGGCGCGGCTGCTCGAGAAGCGGTATGTCGAGGGTGGCTTGCTGCGCTCACCGCGCATCACGCTCGAGGTCACGGCCTATGGGCCCATCTTCGTCCTGGGCGAGGTGGCGCGGCCGGGAGAATTTTCCTACAAGCCGGGCATGTCGCTGCTGGCCGCGGTAGCTGCGGCCGGCGGGTACAGCTATCGGGCCGACAAGACACGCGTCTTCATCCGGCGCAGCGGCGACAAGCTCGAGACGGTCTATGAGCTGAATGCGGACCTGGTGGTCATGCCGGGTGACGTGGTTCGGGTCCCCGAAATTCACTTCTGAGGCGCGGGCCGCCGGGTGATCGCCCGGGCGATCGCGGTGTCATAGATCTCGTGCAGGCGCCGGTCTGTGGCCTGCGGCGTGAATTGCGCAAGATAGCGCGCGCGCGCGTTGCGGCCCATGGCCTGCATTTCATGCGGGTGGGCCTCGGCCCAGGCCATCTTCATCGCCAGGTCGTGCGGGTTGCCGGGCTCGAACAGGAGACCGGTGCGGCCGTCCTCGACCAGGCTTTCGAGCGCGCCCAGCCTGCTTGCGATGACGGGCAGGGCGTTGGCATAGGCTTCGGCCAGTGCCATGGGAAACATCTCGTGGCAGATCGAGGGCAGGACCAGCACGGCGGCGCTGCGCATGCGGGCGGCCACCTCTGGCGGTGGCAGGCGGCCGGTGCAGGCCAGTGTGGGGCTTGCGGCGCTGTTGCAGGCCGGCGCCATCGGACCGTCGCCGACGATCGTGAGCTTCTGGCTCGCGTGGCGTGCGGCCTCGAGCAGGCAGGCGATGCCTTTCTCGGGGCTGAGGCGACCGACATAGAGTGCGCCCTGGCGGCTCGGGGCGGCGTGGATGCTGGCCTCGCCCGGGTCCTCGGCAGCGTTGCCTTTCACGTGAACGCGATCGGCCGGCAGGCCCGCGCGGATGAAGGTCTCGCGTGCGAAGGGGGTGAGGGCGATGAAGGCGTCGACGTCGCGTGTCCAGGTGCCCAGCGCCTTGTGCAGTTCGATCATGGCCACAAGCGAGGCCGTGCCGATGGCCGAGCCGCGGAAGACGCGCGCCGGGATCGCCCAGAGCGTCGAGCGGCCGATGCTGCGCTCGCAGACCTTGCCGTCGTGCAGCAGGACAGCGGTCGGGCACAGGATGCGGAAATTGTGCAACGTCAGCACCGAGGGGACATGGTGACGGCGCAGCGTGCGGAAGATCGCGGGCGACAGGCGCGGGAAGACGTTGTGCACGTGGGCGATGTCGGGCCTGAAGTGCGCGAGGCATCGCGCAAGGCGGGCCTGGGCGAAAGGATTGAACGGCGTGAGCAGGGCCGTCGACGCGGCGCCGGCCAGGCCCTTGATGTCGTCGTTGTGGACGAGGAAGCGTTCGACCACGTGGCCGGCGTCGGCGAGGCGCGCGGCTTCGGCGTCGGCGACGATGTCCTCGCCGCCGCGGTCGCGGTAGTAATTGTGGATCTGCAGGATCCGCATGGCGCCTTTCGCGGGGCAAAGTCTTCAGCCGCATGGTAACGCGCCGGTCTTAACCTTTCATTAGCCGGGTGATGGCGTCTCTTGATCCAAATTTCAGTGTTTTCGTGGCACTGATGGGTGTTTCACGCTTGGGCGGCTGGTCGCCCGGCAGCTCGGGGATCCTTGTGCTAACGCTTCCACGCCGCGTTCGTTGGTCGTTCGTCGACCAGGTGCTCGTGAGCGGCGCCAGTTTCCTGACTGGCGTGATCCTGATCCGTGCGCTGGGGCTCGAGGTTTTTGGCGTCTATGCGCTGATCCTCGTGGGCGTGCAGTTTCTCATGGGTGTGCAGGAGGCGCTGATCCTCAATCCGATGATGAGCCTCTATGACCAGAGGGGCGAGATCTCGGCGTCGCGCTATCTCGGGGTCATGATCGTTCACCAGTTGGCGCTGTCGGTGCTGGCGGTCCTCGTGATCGCGATTGCCGCGCTGGTGCCGGGAGTGTGGGATCCGGCGTGGCCGATCACGCCCGGCCTTGCGGCGCTGCTTGCGGTCTGCATGCAGGTGCAGGACCTGGCGCGGCGCTATTTCTTCGTCACCGAGCGCCCGGCGCGGGCCTTTGCCTGCGATGTGGTCGCGCATGGCGGGCGGCTTGCCGTCATTGCCTGGCTTGGTTTTTCCGGTGGTCTCACGATCGACCTGGTGTGGGGGATCGTCATTGGTTCGGCGGTGCTGGGATGCCTCGTCCTGGTGCCGGATTTGCGGCATGTACGCTTTGACCGCGGCGCACTCGAGACGCTGACCTTGCGCCACCGGCATGTCGGCGGATGGATGCTGGCGACCATGCTCGTGGCGTGGTTTTCCGAGAGCGGGTTCGTGCTGATGGTGATCGGGGCGACGCTGGGGGCTGCCGAGGTTGGGGCTGTGCGTGCGGTGCAGAACCTGGTGCTGGTGCTGAACCTCGTCATCCAGTCGATGGAGAATTTCGTGCCGTCAACCGCCTCGCAGCGCTTGGTCGCGGGCGGGCCGGTGGCCCTGCAACGCTATCTCGTTCGCATCGGTGCGGCCGGCACCATGGGGACGCTTGCCGTGGTGGCGGGGCTGGTCGTGCTGGCGGCGCCGATCATGGACCTGCTCTATGGCTATTCGGTGCCGGGTCAGGTCATGATCCTGGTGATGTTCGGACTGTTCCTGGCCATGGGGTTCCTCAACGGTGTCGTCTATGCGGGACTGCGGGCGGTGTCGCATCTGCAATCGGTGTTCCTGGTGCATATCGTGGCGGGACTTGCCTGCGTGCTGTTCATGGCGCCGGCTGCGCAGTTGCATGGCGTGTTCGGCGCACTGGGCGTGATGCTGGCGGCGCGTGCCGTGATGACGGGCCGGATGGTCTGGATCGGGCTTGAGCGGCTGCAGGCGCTGGCGCGGGAGGCCGGGCGATGAGCGGTGCGCGCGTGAGACCTGTCATCACGACGTCGTGGGATGATGGCCATCCTTCCGACATGCGGGTGGCCGAGCTGCTGGCGCGCCATGGGTTTGCGGGGACATTCTATGTGCCCAGCCGCAACAGCGAGGGACGCCCGGTGCTGGACGTGGAGGCGATCCGCGCGCTGGGTGGCGGGTTCGAGATCGGGGGACATGGGCAGGATCATGTGGTCCTGACAGGGTTGCCGCTTGCAACCGTGCGGGAACAGGTGACGCAGAACAAGCAGTGGCTTGAAGGGGTCCTGGGCCGTCCGCTGCGCGGGTTCTGCTATATCCGGGGCGAGTGGGACCGCGGCGTGGCGGATGTCGTGCGGTCGGTCGGGTTTTCCTATGCGCGCGCCGTGACCGGGTTTCATGGGGATGCGGGCCGTGATGCCTTTGCCATTCCCACGACAGCGCAGTTTTTCCCGCATGGTGCGCTTCCGATCCTCAGGCACCTCGTCCGGCGGGGCGTAAGCGTCGAGCGGCTGGGGTTTGCGGCCTTGGCGCTGCGCCACCGCGCGCTGCCGCAGCGCATCGCGGCGATGGCCGAGGCCTGCCTTGCGCAAGGCGGGTGCTTTCACCTGTGGGGGCATTCGTGGGAGCTCGATGCGCATGACCTGTGGGGACAGCTCGACGAAACGCTGCGCGTGCTGGCGCAGTATCGTGGCGAGGCGCAGTTCCTGACAAATGACGCGGCGTTTGTCGCAGCTGGGCTTATCCCTGGCCCGTTCCCTGGCCCGTTCCCTGGGCCGTGACCAGGGCCTGGGTGCGGCGGCGGGTCATCGCGTCGGTTGCGTGCTGGCGGCCTTCGGCGCGGGCGAACATGTTCAGGATCACGCCGTGGAAGAAGTAATAGGGGATGGCGAGGAAGGGCTTCTCGAACGCGTCCTCGCCGACGGACGCCAGCCAGAAGACGACAAACATGGCGCCCAGAAGATAGAGGAAGCGCGCCGCCTCGGCGTGGCCCTCGCGCCGGTAATGGAAATAGGTGCGAATGCCGGTCCAGGTCAGTGACAGGTGCAGCGCGACATAGGCCGTCACGCCGATGAAGCCGGTGCGGCCGAAGGCTGAAATGATCGAGTTATGCGGCTCGCGGACGTTGGGGTCGATATAGGGGTCCTGTGCGAGGGCGACGAGGGATTCCCCGTAGCCCAGGCCGAACAGGCTGGTCTGCCAGCTTGCCGTGACATGAACCCAGATGGCCTCCCACCAGGCGAGGCGCTGCGCGACGCCGCCGGCGGCGCCCTCGATGGCTTCGTTTTCAAGGCCGGTGCGCTCTCCGCTCGATCCGAAGATCGCGGCGAAGTGGTCGAGATAGAATTGCAGTGACACCTCGGTGCTGATGCGCCCGGGGATCGGCACGCCGATCGCGACGAGGAACAGGAACAGGCCGGCAGCCATACCCATGGGCACCAGCGTGTTGATGACCCGGCGGGGCTTGAGCAGGGCGAGGAAGACCAGCAGCACCGCGATCTGGACATAGATCGTCCGGGCCTGGAACAGCACGGCCACGAAGATCATCAGGCCGGCGGCCCACCATTGCGCGGGTACGCCAAGGATCTTCCTGTCGAGCATCATGAGATAGGCGGCGCAGGTCAGCGAGGTGAGCGGCGTCATCTGGTAGGTGAAGAAGAGCGGGGTCGCGATGCCGACGGCCGAGATGATCTGCGGCGAGAATTCGCGCAAGGTTTCCCTGAACGGATAGGTGAGAGCAATCAGTCCAGCCAGGATCAGAACGCGGTAGTACCAGCCTGCGATGCGCGGGATCGCTCCCGGGATGGCGGCGACGGTGAAGCCGATCCAGAGATAGAGGCTCTCGACCAGGCTTGTGCCGTCGCGCAGGGCCCAGAAGCCATGCTCGAGAAACCCGGCAAGGAGCTGCGTGAACCCGATCGACCACCAGATGGCGATCGGTGCGAGCGGGATGGCGCGCGCGAAGGGGCCAAAATGTCCCCGGTCGGCGACGAGGGTGAGCGCGAAGATGACGATGAGGATCTCGCCGGTCGGCACGGCTGCAATGCTGCCCGGCGGCACGCGCACGAGCATGAAGGCTGCCTCGAGGAGCATGTAGAGCGATACGATGATCAGCGCCAGGTAAAGCCTGGCATTCTGCAGCCCCAACACAGTCTGGCCTTCCCGCGTGCTTGTGTGCCAAGCTGATGCATGTTCCGTGCCGCGGCAGCTGGCTTGTGGTGGTGCGGGTCGGTGTCGGGTGGCCCCGGAAATAGAACGTGAAACCCGTGTTTACGCATTGTTGGCCGGGTTGCGTTAAGGATTATCGTGTGCCTTGCCCGCACAGGGTGATGCGGCGGGAGTGTGAGCGGCCATGACACTGGGAATGATTGACAGGCTTGCGGGCTGGACACCCGAGGCGCTGGGCGGGTTTGGCCAGGCGCCCGTGATGCTGCCGCACGGCTATCATGACCATGAGCTTTTTTCGGATGCGGCGCTGGCGCGGTTGCTGGGGAAGCTCGGGCGCGACGACTATTATGTCAACACGATGGACGTCACCACCCACGATCCACGCACGCGCCGCGAGGGTGTGATCTCGGGGCTTTCGGGTGAAGAGGTGCTGGAGGCGGTTCGCCGGGGGCGTATCTGGATCCTGCTCTTGCGTCCGCATGTGCTGGACCGGGCCTATGAGACGCTGCTCGAGGAGATCTATGCCGGCATCGAGCGGCGGATGCCGTGGTTCCGCACGACCCACCGCAAGATGTCGATCCTCATCTCGTCGTCGCAGATCCAGGTCTATTATCACTGCGATGTGCCGGGGCAGACGCTCTGGCAGGTGCGGGGCGTGAAGCGCGTGATGGTCTATCCCAATCGTCCGCCTTTCCTGCCGCAGGCAGCGCTTGAACGCATCGTGACAGGGCGGGCGCACGAGATCTCGCTCGACCATGATCCGTCCTTCGATGCGGCAGCAACCGTGTTTGATCTTGCCCCCGGGCAGATGCTGCACTGGCCGCTGAATTCGCCCCATCGCATCATCAACCATGACTGCGTGAACGTGTCCTTCGCCACCGAGCATTTCACGCGTGCCGACAGGCGCATGTACCACGTCAATTTCGCCAACGGCGTGTTGAGACAGGATCTGGGCTTTGCCGATCTCTCGCAGGGAACGGATGCGCCTGCCTATTTGTTCAAGGCGGCGCTGGCGACCGGCTACAAGGTGACGGGGCTGCACAAGCGCTCGGCACGGGTTCGCCATGCGACCTTCGTCGTCGATCCGCAAGCGCCAGGCTGCGTCAGAGACATCGTGGCACCGCGATGAACCTGAAGCAGGGCATCACTCCTGAACCGACGCGATGGCCTGACGCGGGCTTCGTGCTGGTGGATGACCTTGCGGGGCTTGCGGACTTGCAGGATGAATGGCTGCGGCTTGAGGCCGTGCAGGATGACAGCCGGGCGCTGTTCTTCCAGTCGCATGCCTGGGTTTCGCATGTGGCACGCGTGCGCCTCTCGGACGAGCCGGGCTTCAGGATCATGGTGGTTGCCGGGTTTTCGGATGGACGCCTTTGCTTCATCTGGCCCCTGGCGCTGGTCCGGCGCGGCGGGGTTCTGCTTGCCGTCATGCTGGATCACGGGTTTGGCCAGTTTGCCGATGTGCTGGTCGCGCCGGGTGTCGATGCGAGCGGCTTCGTTCGGCTGGCGGTGGAGGCATTGAAGGGCCGCGCCGATGGGGTTCGCATCTTGCAGGTGCCAGAGGCTTCGCCGTTGCGGGCCGGGCTTCTCGGCGTGGGCGCGCGGATGGTCAACGACCAGGTCACGGTTGTGGTCAATCTTTCCAGCTTCGAGAATTTCGCCGTGTTCCAGAAATCTACCAGCAGCAAGGTTCGCAAGATCCTGCGCAATGCCCGCAACAGGCTGGAGCGCAGCCATGCTGTCAGCGTTGTTTCAGGCGATGAGCCGGCGCTGGTCCATGAAGCGATTTCGTGGGCCTTTGCAGAACGCGTGGCGTGGATGAAGCGTCACGGCCGCTTTACGCCGGCGTTTGCCGCGCCGGTGTTTCGTACGCTCCTGGAAAGCTCACCGGGTGGAGGGCTGTCATGCCTTGGTTTCTGCCTGCGCGCCGGGGACAGGATCGCGTCGGCGCATTTCGGCTATCAGTATCGGGGCCGCTATTATGCGTACATGAGCGCCCTCGACCCGGTGTTTGAAGAGTTCAGTGCGGGCCGGCTGCATCTGGGCATGGTCATCGAGGACTGCCATGGGCGTGGCCTGAAGGTGCTGGAGCTCATGCCGCCGGACAGCCGCTACAAGATGGAGTGGGGCGGGATCGGCGTGCCGCTCCATGCAGCCTCGCTTGCCTTCAGCTTTCGCGGCTCGGTTGCATTTACCATGACCGAGCGCCTGCTGCCCGCCTTGCGCGGGCTTTCGCGGCGGATCCCGTCGTTCCTCAGGCGGCCACTGGTCAATCTTCTCAATCGCCATTGATTGGCGTCAATCCCGACGCGGCCTGCCTCTGCTTCATGGTGTCCCGGGACTTTTGAACCCTTGCTTTTCCTGCCCCAAGCCGTGGCGGTACGGCGCTTGCTATGGGGAGGGCGAAGCCTGCGCGGTTGTGCCGATTCAGGGCGCATCACCGCTGCAGTGACGGGAAACGGGGATGAACGTGGTTTCGACGGTACAAACGCAGGCGGATGCGGGATTTGGTCCGGCGGGGGGCGGGATGCGCACTGCGTTGATGCGGATCGACACGGCCTACGTCATGGGCGTCCTTGCCTCGCGGAAGCGTCAGTTCCTGGGCGTGCTGGCTGCCTGTGTCGGGGTCACGATATTGACACTTCTGTTCATTGTTCCGGTGTATTCAGCGACGGCGGAATTGATGATCGAAGTCCGGCGCAACAACGTGTCCGAGGTCAATGCGGTGCTGAGCGGCTTGCCAACGGACCAGTCCTCGATCCAGAACCAGATCCAGATCCTGACATCGCGCCAGTTTGCGCGTCGCGTCATCGAAAGGCTGGCGCTGCATGTCGACCCGGAGTTCAGCGAGGGAGCGGAGCCGGTCCTGCGCGAAGCCTCGAGGGCAGGATCGACGGTTGCGTCGTCTGCAGGCGTGGTTCCTGCGCTGGGCATTCCCGACAAGGTTGTCGACAACGTCCTGAAGCGCATCCGTGTCACGCAGTCGGGCATGTCGACGACGCTGACGATCAGTGCCGGATCGCGCGACGCGCTGAAGTCGGCGCGCATCGCCAATGCCTGGGTCGATGCCTATGTCGAACAGCAGCTTTCGGCGAAGTATGATGCGACCCGCGCTGCCGTGGGCTGGCTCAGCGGTCGGGTCAGGGAACTGGCCGAACAGGCGCAGGCCGACGAGGGTGCAGTCCAACGCTACAAGGCTGAAAACGGCATCGTCGAGTTGGGGGGCACCGGATCGCTGGTGGACCAGCAGGCGGCGACCGTCAGCCTCCAGCTGGTGAATGCACGTGCAGACGAGGCGCAGAAGGGATCGCTCTATGAACGCGTGCGGGTGCTGCAGCGGACTGCGGGCGCCATTGCTGCGTCGCAGGTCATCGAATCTCCTGTGCTGACCGAACTGCGCAGCAAGGAGGCGGAACTGGCACGGCAGGAGGCGCAGCTGTCATCGCGCTATTTGCCCCAGCATCCCCGCATGATCGAGGTGACATCGCAGCGCGAGGCCAACCGGTCGCGGATCGCCATCGAGGTGCAGCGCGGCATCGAAAGGCTGGCTAACGAAGTTGCCGTTGCAAAGGCGAATGCAGAGTCGCTTTCGGCAAGCCTCAACCAGGTGCAGTCACGCTTCCGGACCGAAGGAACGGCATCGATCAAGCTCAAGGCGCTGCGTTCAATCGCCGAATCCAGCCGCGCCCAATACGAGGCCCTGCTTGGAAAGTTGAAGGCGGTTCAGGGGCAGGAAGCCTTTGCCACGCCGGATGCGCAGATCGTGTCGCGCGCCGACGTTCCGCTCAAGCCGTCGCCGAGCCGTCTGTTCATTGCCGGTCTTGCGTTGCCGGCGAGCCTGGCCCTGGCGCTGTTCTCGGTGTTTGTCGCCGAAGGCCTGCAGCCGCTGCTGCGCACGCCCGAGCAGGCGAGCCAGTTGCTTGGTCTTCCGGTCCTGGCCGTCACGCCCGAGGTCGCGTCGGTCGGTCGTCCGGGCCTTGCTGCCGCGGCGCTTGATGCGCCCGGCAAACCCTATGCGCGCGCGCTGCATGCGGCGCTGATCAATCTGGGTCTTGCGGCCGACGATGTCGTTCCGCAGACGATCCTTGTTGCCTCGTCGCTGGCCGGCGAAGGCAAGACGGCGACTGCCGTCGGGTTGGGGCGTGTGGCGGCCCGCTATGGCCGCCGGACGCTGCTTGTAGATGCCAATTTCCTCCAGCCTGCGGTGGCCCATGCGATGGGTCTTGATCCGTCTGTCGGTGGGATGCAGGCACTGTTTGCCGGAAAGCTTGCCTTTGAACAGGCCGTGCAGCGCGATGACCAGTCGGACTTGCGCGTTCTGGTGCCTGGCATTGAAGGTGACATGGGTGACGAGCTTTCGGTTGTTCGTCTCAAGTCGGTTCTGGCGGAAGCCCGGAAGTATTTCGACCTGATCATCATCGATACGCCACCCGTCCAACAGGGGGCTGACGCGGTCTCCATTGCACGATGGTGCGATCAGACGGTGCTGGTGTTGCAGGCCGGCCGTACTGGTCGCGAGGTCGCTGCCGCCACTGTTCAGTCGCTGATGAATGGCCGGGCGAAGCTGGCCGGCCTTGTGCTGACACGCCTGCAGGCGGCTTCGGTTGTGCAAGGGGGGCTCAGCGCATGACAGATCCGCATTTACCTCAGGATACGGCAACGCCCTCGAAGGGTTCGGATGAGCCGCTGATTGCCACGGACGGAAATGTTGCCTTGAAGGCAGCGGCGCAGGCGCGGGCAGATGAGTTGCCCCAGCGCGGGCGTCTTGTTCCCTTCCTTGGGCGGTCGCGGGTCGCGGGCGGGTCGACTGTGCTTTCGGATCAGGGATTTGCCGGCTTGCGCATGCTGGAGGCTGTGGTCATCGTTGTCTGCAGTCTGGGCGCGGATCTGGGCTACCATTGGTTCCTGGGTGCGCCCGCCAGCTTTGCGACTGCGTTCTGGGCTTTGGGGCTGCTTGCGTCGGTTCTGTACATTTGCGTCATGCATGTGCGCGAGATGTCGGAGCCACTGCGCAGCATCAACAGTCCGCAAGCGTTGCGTGACGTGGCGTTGGTCTGGCTGGCGACGATTGGCAGCGTTACGTTTTTCGTGTTCGCGCTCAAGTCCGGCGCGGATATATCGCGCGGTGCCACGCTGTCTTTCGTGGTTCTGGGGCTTGGTGGCCTTCTGGCAACGCGCGGGATGTTTCCCCGCCTTGCCGCGTTCATTCGCTGGCGTCCTGCGGGGGCTGCCGACGAGGCCATTGTCATTGGCCTGCGCGGGGACACGGCTCTTGATCTTGTCCTTAACGAATTGCGTATCGCCGGTGTCGGCGTTTCGGGTGTCTTCAGGATTGGTGGCCGTGCAAGCGGTCGGGCGTGGAGCACGGAACTGGCGGGTCTCATGACTGCCGTGCTCGAGACCGCGCGGCGGGCGCCTGACGGCGACATCTGCATTGCGGCCGGTGGACTGAGCGATCGTGAACTTCATGACCTGATTGTGGCCCTGCAGGTGGTTCCGCGGGCTGTTCGCGTGGTCCCGTCGGCCAGCATCGAGCCGTATCTCCACTTCCCTGTGCGCAGTGTCGGCCGGCTGCTGGCTGTCGAACCGCAGCGCGCGCCACAAACCCGCGTGGATGCTGTGTCAAAGCGGGTCATGGATTTGTGCCTGGGGAGCGTTGCCCTGCTTGCGCTTTCACCGGTTCTGCTGGCGGCTGCTCTGGCGATCAAAATTGAGACGCGCGGTAAGGTATTCTTCAGGCAGGATCGGTTAGGTCATCGGGGTGTTCCGTTTTCCATATTGAAGTTCAGGACAATGAACGTGGCCGAAAACGGCAGCGAGGTCCGTCAGGCAAGCGCCAATGACAGCCGGGTCACGCGGGTCGGGCGGTGGCTGCGCCGTTCCAGCATTGATGAATTGCCGCAATTGCTGAACGTCATTCGCGGAGAGATGTCGCTTGTGGGGCCAAGACCGCACGCTGTTGCGCATGACGTGCACTATGCCAAGCTGATCGAAAATTACGAGATCCGGCAGCACGTGAAGCCGGGTATCACGGGCTGGGCGCAGGTCAATGGCTTGCGTGGAGAAACGGCTGATCCGGAACTGATGCGGCGGCGGGTCGAGCACGATATCTGGTATGCGCGGAACGCGGGCTTGCTGCTCGATATGCGCATCCTGCTGCTGACGGTCCTCGAAGTCTTCCGGCAACGCAATGCGCACTGATCCTGTTTTCCTGCCCCCCAGCAAGACGGACGCCGACGAATGAACGCCAGCCGCTACAGCCATCCTACATCTGGACGTGTTGCCCTGATCACAGGCATCACCGGACAGGATGGCGCCTATCTTGCAGAATTCCTGCTGGCCAGGGGGTACATCGTTCACGGCGTCAAGCGGCGGTCTTCCTCGTTCAACACCGGTCGTATCGAGCATCTGTACCAGGATCCTCATGATGAGGATCAGCGCCTGATCCTGCATCATGGCGACATGACGGATGCGACGAACCTGATCCGCATCGTGCAGCAGACACAGCCCGACGAGATCTACAACCTGGCCGCCCAATCGCATGTGCAGGTCAGTTTCGAAACGGCAGAGTACACGGCCAATGCCGATGCCATGGGACCTCTGCGCTTGCTCGAGGCCATTCGGCTTCTGGGGCTTGTCGGGAAAACCCGTTTCTACCAGGCTTCGACGTCCGAGCTCTATGGCAAGGCGCGTGAGGTGCCACAGTCCGAATTGACACCCTTCTACCCGCGCAGTCCCTATGCAGCCGCGAAGCTCTACGCCTACTGGATGGTGGTCAATTACCGTGAAGCCTACGGGATGCACGCTTCCAACGGTATCTTGTTCAACCACGAGAGCCCGATCCGTGGCGAGACATTCGTGACCCGCAAGATCACGCGGGCCGTTGCGGCGATCGTCAATGGCGCACAGGACAAGCTCTATCTTGGCAATCTGGATGCAAAGCGCGACTGGGGACATGCGCGTGACTACATCGAGGGCATGTGGATGATGCTGCAGCAGGACACACCCGACGACTATGTCCTCGCCACGGGCGAAACGCACTCGGTGCGCGAGTTCACCGAGCTTGCCTTCCGTGAGGCCGGTGTCGAAATCGATTGGAGCGGGCAGGGCAAGGCGGAGATCGGGCGCGACCGGAAGACCGGGCGGGTGGTGGTCGAGATCGATCCGCGGTACTTCCGACCGACTGAGGTTGACCTGCTGCTTGGGGATCCGCGCAAGGCGCACAAGCAGTTAGGCTGGCGGCACCAGACGCCGTTTGCGGCACTGGTATCCGAAATGGTTCGGGCAGACCTCGAAGGCTTCACGACGGAGGCAACACACCATGGCCGTTGATCCACTGTTTTCGCTGCAAGGCCGCCGGATCTTTGTTGCCGGTCACGGGGGCATGGTCGGGTCGGCGATCGTTCGGCGGCTTTCGGGCATGTCCTGCGAGGTGTTGACGGTTTCCCGCTCGGAGGTCGACCTGAGAGACCAGGCCCGGGTGCGCAGCTGGATGCTGACGCAAAAGCCTGATGTCGTGATCCTCGCTGCGGCGCGTGTTGGCGGTATCCTGGCCAATTCGTCTTATCCGGTCGAATTCCTCTATGACAACCTGATGATCGAGGCGAACGTCATCGAGTCGGCGTATCGGGCATCGGTGCGCAAATTGCTGTTCCTCGGTTCGAGTTGCATCTATCCGAAGCTGGCGCCGCAGCCCATGGATGAGGATGCGCTGCTCACAGGGCCGTTGGAGGCGACCAACCAGTGGTACGCGATCGCCAAGATCGCGGGCATCAAGCTTTGCCAGGCCTATCGGCAACAGCATGGAAGCGACTTCATTTCGGCCATGCCTACCAACCTTTACGGCTATGGTGACAATTTCGACGTGAAGGCGGGGCACGTTTTGCCAGCCCTGATCCGCAAGGCCCACGATGCCAAGGTATCGGGTGCGCGCGAGCTTGTTGTCTGGGGCTCGGGGAAACCCATGCGTGAGTTCCTCCACGTCGATGACTGTGCCGATGCCTGCCTTGCGTTGCTTGAGCGCTATTCGGGCGATGGTCACATCAATATCGGCTATGGGTCGGATATCTCGATCCGTGCGCTTGCCGAACTGGTATGCGATGTCGTGGGGTTCAATGGCGTCATCGTCCACGATACATCGAAGCCCGACGGAACGCCGCGCAAGCTGATCAAGTCGGATCGCATCCGCGCCATGGGCTGGTCGCCGCGGGTTGGTCTGCGCGAGGGCATCGCGCTTACTTATGATGCCTATTGCCGCAATCCGACAGCCTTCCGGGGGGCCGCGTGATCAAGGATCAGGGCCACGCGGTGGATCGCTACCGCATTCTGGGTTTGCCTGTCAGTGTCCTTGACATGCCGAGGGCGATCGCGACGATCGACGCTGCGATTGCAGACAGACGCGGCGGCTATATTTGCGTGCGCGATGCACACGGCGTGATGGCGGCCCAGAAAGACCGTCACCTCATGGGCATCCACGAGGATGCGTTCCTCGTGGTGCCTGATGGCATGCCGCTGGTCTGGTTCGGGCGCCTTTACGGCAATGAGATCTCGCGGGTTTGTGGTCCTGATCTCATGCTGGAGTTGTGCCGGCATGGCGCGGGGCGTGGCCATCGCCATTATTTCTTTGGTGGCACCGAGGACTCGCTGGCGAAGCTCAAGCCGGTACTCGAGAAGAAATTCCCCGGTCTCAGCATGGTGGGGCTCGAAAGCCCGCCGTTCAAGCCGATCTCGACCAAGGCCGATCCTGACGCCGTTGCGCGCATCAAGGCGGCCGATCCCGATATCGTCTGGGTCGGGCTTGGGTCGCCGAAGCAGGAGTACTGGATGCGCGCCAATGCGCCACTGCTGCCCAATGCCATCCTGATTGGCGTTGGAGCCGCGTTCAATTTCCATGCGGGGACAGTGAAGCGCGCGCCGTTGTGGATGCAACGTTCGGGGCTGGAGTGGCTTTTCCGGTTGCTGCAGGAACCGCAGCGTACATGGCGGCGTTACCTGGTGCTTGCTCCGCAGTTCCTCGTTCTTTCGTGCCGGGAATACGTTGCGTGGCTCGTGGGCCCTCGTCGGACGAACGGGGCGTTGCCGGGCGGTCAGTAGGGCGTTGAGACGCCGAGGCTGATCCTGTTTCGCGAGACATCGCCGATCAGGTTGGACTGCCCTGACTGGTGCTCGACTTCGAGCCAGGCGTGAAGCCGATCAGAGACGACATACTGCGCCTTCATGGTCAGGCTGACGAATGTGTCGCGTCGATCGCCCGACGCTGTTTCGTCAACTGTCCAGGCCGAGCCTGCCGATACCAGCAAGCGACGCAGGGGCTCCCAGTCTGCCGAAAGGCCGATGCGATCGGTGGTGGCGGGCTCGGTTGAAAACGCGCCGTCTGCGGTCGTGAAGACGTTGCCCCGGAACTCGCGGCTGGCGTCGAGCGTCACCGTAACGAGGGGGCTCATGTACCAGACGATGTCGCCGTCGAAGATGATGCCGGATGTGCCGCCTGCGATGCGATAGTCCTGATAGGCGTAACCTGCAAGGATTTCAGCGCGCACGAGCGGGTGCGGTTCGAAGACCGCGCCCACGGCAAGGCTGTACTGGTCGGTGTCGGCTGTGTCGTTGACGTAGCGCTCGATTTTCGCTCCGCCCTCGATGAAGGCCTCGAGGGCATCATGGGCTGACCATGTCGCGCGTGTGCGGAGGCCATGTTGCCAGCCGGAGCGGAAATCCTGTGACACGGCAATGCCGGTCTGGGTCACAAGTTCGTCGTAGTTGTTGTAGGTGCTTGTGGCTTCCACATCGAGGCGGTGGCGCCCGATGCTTGCCTCCACCCCGAGGGTGAGGGGCACGCGCCTGAAGGCGGCGAAGCTGGCGTAGGGGACCCAGTCGCCGTCAATCTCGATGCCGTTGGCCGACGTGGGCGTCTTGTTTTCCTCGTAGGCGATCGATGTGCGGAGCGTGAGGCTCTGGGAAGGACGCAGCGCGAGGGTTGCGCCGGCTCCCGTGTTGCGCGCGGCGTCGAACCTTCTGCTGGCGTATTGCGTCGTTTCGAGGGAGGCGCGGAGCGTTGCCTGCAGCAAGCCCGTTTCGCGGGTTGCCTCGATGCTGCCGCGCAGCGTGAGTTCAGGCGACCCTTTGGCTTCGGTTGCCACCCAGTCCACGTTGTCGGTGTAGCCTGCGCGCAATTCCACGAGGGGACGCAACATCCATCCTGCGGTGTGGACCACGGGTTCGGGGTTGTTTTGGCGGAACCGATCGGCGACGGTCATGGCGTCTTGTGCGGCAGCACTGCCTGCCACCGTGGCAACCGTCGTTACCGACGCCAGGATCGTCATGAGACGCCTGGGTGCCTGCGCTTCGGAGCGCTGGTGATCGGTGCTGCGGGGACGGAACATGCGACATGTTAGGCCCGGCGTCCTCAAAATGCTGTTAATGATATGGGACGTCTGGTCTGGTGGCGTCTTCCCTTACCAACAGGTTTACGAGGAACGCTTCACAAATCATCGGGTTTCCGGTGTTCGGGATCAGGGTCGTGTTGCGCAGCGCCAAGGGCGCCGCTAAACCCCTTTGCCACGGGGCCTTGAGGCTGCAGGGAGTGTTTGGCGCATGAGTGGAACTGGCGAGAGGCGCGTCTATCCTGTCATTCTTGCTGGCGGACTGGGAACGCGGCTTTGGCCGCTCTCGCGCGAGGCGAAGCCGAAGCATCTGCTCAACCTGGTTGGTGACCTGTCCTTGCTGCAGCAGACAGCCCTGCGGGCGCGGGAAGTCTGTGGCCGTCCGCCCTGCATCATCACGAACGAGCAGCATCGCTTCCTGGTGGGGGCACAAGTCCAGGAGGCGCTGGGCGAGAAATGTCCCATCGTTCTCGAGACGATTGCGCGCAACACGGCGGCGGCGGCAGCGGTCGCCGCCCTTTGGGTGCGCAACCGTGACCCGGAGGGGATCGTGCTGTTGCTGCCGTCCGACCACTTCATCGGTGACACGGCCGGGTTTCGCGCGGCGGTCAGCGCGGCGGCCCAGGGCGCGGCAAGGGGCATGATCGTGACTTTCGGCATCACGCCGTCCGGGCCTGAGACGGGATATGGCTATATCCGCCTTGGAGAGGAAATTGCCGGCACAGGCGGATGCCATCGGGTATCGCTGTTCATCGAGAAGCCGGCGCGTGACAAGGCTCAGGCCATGCTTGATGAAGGCGGGCATGTCTGGAATGGCGGCATGTTTGCCTTCATGCCAGATGTGATGCTGGGCGAACTTGCGCGGTTCGAGCCTGGCGTCCACGACGCTGCCTTGCAGGCTGTCGAGCGGGCAGCAAGCGATCTGGATTTCCTGCGTCTGGACAAGGACGCGCTTGCTCAATCGCCATCGATCTCGATTGACTATGCGGTCATGGAACGCACGGATCGGGCGGCCGTGTGCCCGATGCGCGCGCCTTGGGGTGATCTCGGGTCATGGCAGGCGATCTGGGAGAGTTCGGGGCAGGACGCCAGCGGCAACGTGATCCAGGGGGATGTGCTTACATCGGACGCGCAGAATGTCCTGGTGCGCAGCGATCGCCTGCTGACGGCGGTGGTGGGTGTCAGGGACCTCGTGGTAGTGGCAACCGGCGACGCGGTGCTGGTCGCCCACAAGGACAAGACGCAGGACGTCAAGCACATCGTCGAGCAGATGAAGGCACAGGACCGGCGCGAGTTGCGCGAGCATGCGGTGACGCAGCGTCCATGGGGACAGTATGAGCGGATCGATGAAGGGGCCGGCTACCAGGTCAAGCAGATCATGCTGCATCCGGGTGCGAGCATCAGCCTTCAGTTGCATCACAAGCGGGCCGAGCACTGGATCGTCGTGCAGGGCGTTGCGCGCGTGACGAAGGGGGAGGAAGTCTTTCTCCTGCAGGAAAACCAGTCGACCTATATCCCGCCGCTTACGCGCCATCGGCTCGAGAACCCCGGCGACACGCCGTTGCGGATCATCGAGGTTCAATCCGGTTCCTATCTTGGCGAGGACGACATCGTTCGCTTCGAGGATGTCTATGGTCGCGTGACCTGACCTGACTGATCCTGGTCAATGCGGATGCTCAAGGCGTGATGCCATGTATCTCCCGAAACGGGAGATCTTGTCATGACGTCATGGCGTGTTGCGTTGGCCTTGCTGGTTCTTGCCGCGGTTGGTTCCGTGTCAGGCGTGCAGGCCGCGCCTGAAGATGGCAGGCTGGTCTATGAAATCCGGATGTCGGCGGCCGGAACAAGGAGCCAGGGCTGGCGCGGGCAACTCCTTGAGAGAAATGGCAGGCCATTGGAGCTTGCGGCTGGGCAGCGGGTCGAAACACCGCTTGGCCCGTTTGAAGGGGTACGCTGCGTTCATCCGTGGAGCACTTGCGGGGCCGTCCATGCCGGGATGCTGGGGTGGATGAAGACGCATTCTGCCAACGTGGTCATGGGGTCGGATAACTGGTCCTGGCGCGTTTTCGTTCTTGGGGAGGGTACGCGAAGCGAGGGATATCAGGGTGTCTTGATGCGCGGCCAGACGGAATTGCGCGGTTGCTCCAGCCCGATCCTCACGCCGCTTGGATTGTTCTCTTGCCGGGAACGGACGAATTTGTGGGATCGGGCTGGCTGGTTTCACGAAAGCTGGCCTGTCAGCAAGGGGCGGGACTGACAGAGGTCAGTGCCCGGCCGCCTTTCATTTCAGGCTGCCTGGGGCATTAGCCTGCCGTCGCCGACTTCCTTCAGTCGGAAGACGCCGGCCTCCAGGCCGAGCGAGCGCATGAACCGCAGTTCCTCGGCCTGGTGTGCGGCCAGAGGTTCGTCGGGGCGTTTGACCTCTGCGAAACACGCGCGCACAAGGCGGCGAGACGTCAGGTTGGCGACCATCAGGAAAAGGTCGGGGACGCCAGGGTGTGCGCGGCGTTCCGGTTCGCGGTGGCGGGCGACCAGGGCGCTGACCCTCTGTGGCCCGCAATGGAAGAGCATGGTTGCGATGGCCATCGTTCCGCGCAGCTTCAGGTCCTCCATCATCAGGGGTTCGCGCATCTCCTCCAGGGCTGCGATGACGCGGCTTTCGCCGTCCGGGCCTTGCGCGAGATAGTCGAAGAGACCCGGGTGTTGTGACAGCAGGCTGTCGACCGCGCGCCACACGCCTGGATGGAGGCGTGCGCCGTCATAGGTGTGGGTGGTGCCCGAGCGCGCCCGGAAACGCTTCAGTACAACCTTTTCCGAAATCGCGGGCTGGTCGATGTCGCTGTTGTTCCAGAGTTGATAGGTGACGTGGTTGCCCTGATGGTCGCGACCGCGGACCTTGGGGTTGATGCCAAGCTTCATGTTTTCAAAATCTGTCATATGCGCTTTTCCCGTGTTGCCTCGAAGCTGGATTTGCAGTCGCCGGTAGCCGTCAGTCCGGCTTGCGGGCACGGCCCTGGCTGAGCTTGCGTGCCAGGAAGGCGCGCTTTGCATCCTCACCCGAGAGGTCTGCGCCCTCGTTGATGCCGGCAATGCGATGGCTCAGGGCCTCTGCTGCATAGCGCGCGCTCTTGCTGAAGCGCTCTTGCTCGCGGTGATGAAGCAGGGTTTCGCTTTCCTCGAGGATGGCCTGGAGCCAGGGATTGTCGGCGGCCAGTGGGCGCATGCGCCGGATGATGCGTTCGGCCTGTTGCCAGTTTCCTGCGCGGACGGCATGCCGTGCGGCCTCCTGGAGGGTTGCGGCTTCGATTTCGACAAGGCGACGACCGACTGTTTCGTCGGTTGGCAGCTGATGCCATTCTGCGGCGTCGAGCACAGGCAGGACCAATGGTTCAGCTTCGACGCGTGTCTCTGCGCCGTCGGCATCGAGGAATGTCGCTTGCGCAGAGACAAGCTCGAACAGCGTTTCCTCCTGGGTCATGCGGGCCGGCAGTGTCAGGCGGATGGCAATCACGGCCTCGCTTTCCCAGGCAACATCCGGCATGGGGTGGGCAGTTGATCCCGGCCTTCTGCTTGCGTTCAGTACCTCAATGCCGACATCGGCTGCCGGGCTGATCTGGGCGCGGGCTCGCCGTGCGGCCGTTTCATCCAGCAGATCGAGCTCTTCGCTCACAGGCCCCAGCAGATCGTCGGCCGTCTGCCCGTAGTGAGCACGGCCGCCACCGGCCCGGGCCATGTCGGTCATCAGCGCCTCGTTGAAGCTTGCGCCAAGGCCCAGTGTCGAGGTCGTCACGCCGACTGCAGCCATGCGCTCGACATGCTGGCAAATGCCCTCAGGATCCACGATGCCGGCATTGGCTTCGCCATCCGACAGGAGGATGACGCGCGAGACCTTGCTGTCTGCGACCGAGGCGGCGAGGCTCGAGGCCCCCTCGAGCCAGCCGCCGTGGAGGTTGGTGTTGCCGCGATGATGAACCTGACGCAGCGCCGCCTGGAAGGTCAGCTTGTCAGCGGCGCTTGTCAGCGGGACGAGTGTCGATGCCTCGTGGTCGTAGATGATGACGGCGCAGCGGTCCTCGCCTGCCAGCCGGTTGACGACATGGGTCGCGGCCTTGCACGCCTCGGACAGGGGGCGCCCCTGCATCGAACTCGAACGGTCGATCACAAGTGCGATGTTCAGTGGGGGGCGGGTGCGGTGCATGCGTGATGCCGGCCTTGCCGGGGCCTGCAGACGGACGAGGGCCTCCACGACATTGTCGATGCCGCGGACAAGGCCTGCGCGGTGCGGCGTAATGACGAGTTTGAGCTGTTCAGACATGCAAGTCTCCTTTCGTTCGGGATCCAGCCCTTGAGGCTGCCCGGCATGCAGTGGCAAAGTCTTCCCGCGCGGGGACGTCATGTCCCCGTTTCAACGCGTTGAATTCAGTTCGTGAAGTTGCTGGGCGGCGCTTGTGCGCCTAGCCGGGGTGACCGGCTAGCATGGAGTTGATGGCAATTTCATTTGCGCTCCCTCCTTGTCATGCGAAGTCTGTTCAAGGCATGGGCCAGCGCCTCGCCGACGAGTTCGGCGCTGCCTGGCGGTATCTGCTTCAGCTCGTCCATGTTGACGATCACCGTGCACCAGGGGGTGATGTCGATGGACGCGGCGTCCTTCCACTCAGGCCTTCCGGAGGGGTTGCCCAGTGCCCGCATGGTGCTTTGCATGCTCAGGTTCTCACGCATGGCAGATTCCTCGAAAGTCATCATGCTTTCGCGGATGCCGATGAGTTCGGTTTCTGCGCGGGTACGGGAGCGTGGCGTGCGTCTGGCCTCGCCAAACGGGGTGTCGTGGTCGGGCAGCAGGGACTCCAGGTGCCTGAGGTCGTGGGCCTGAATGAAGTCGGCGGCCTTGGCCAGGGGCCAGCCCTCGTTCAGCAACTGGCGGGTGACAAGCAACTGCACGAGATGCTCGTAGCCGTATCGCGCTTCCTTGCCTTCACGACCCGGACGTCTCAGGGCGCCGGCGGACGTGTAATAGCGGACAAGCCTGTCCTTGAGTTCGAACAAGCCCTGGGTGTCCGGTCTTTCGATCCCGAGGGTCACCAGCAGCCCCGAGGCGATCCTGACGAAATCGTCCAGCGACCAGTCCGCGAGCCTCGGGCGATGACTGATTTTCCATGTCAGCATGACGGGGTCCGGGAGAGGTTGGCGGGCGTTCAAGATGTCGGCGGGGAGTGCCCGATGATGACCGAAACATAAACGATGACACTCAATCTGTCAATGACATCAGTATCGAATATTTGTCATTGACGTTTTTTGTGTCATCGAGTGGGTCGAAAAATGGCTCTAAACCAGCCTTTAAAATGAGAAAGGCCCGGCGGTTGCCGGGCCTGCCAGAAGGTCGTGACAGTGATTGCTGTCAGGGTGCGACGCGGCGGGATGGGCCCTGCAGGTTTTCCTGACGCACCAGATCCCTGATTTCCGGGGTCACACATACAAAGTCGCCGGCGAAAGCTTCACGCCAGACAAAGCCCGAAAGACACGTATTGGGGCCATAGGCGCCGCCGCCCGGCTGGACGCGGGATGCGGCTGCTGCGTTCTCGCCCGCTGTGCGGGTTCGGGCTTCCGGCGTGACGCATACCCGGTCGGCGGCGTTGGCTTCGCGCCAGACAAAGCCGTCGCGGCAGGTCTCGGGCCCGTAGGCGAGGACGCGCCGGGACTGCCCCAGCCGATTTTCCTCGGCGGTTCGGGTTCGGGTTGCGGGCGTGACACAGACCCGGTCGCCCGGAAAGGCTTCGCGCCAGACAAAACCCGGTAGGCAGGTGTCGGGACCGTAGGCGCCGCCAACAGGGCTACGGCGCAGCATGGCCTGCGCGTTATCGCTGCGGGCGCGGTCGCGGGATGCCGGCGGTACGCATACGCGGTCGGTGGTTGCGGCCTCTCGCCAGACAAAGCCCGGCTTGCAGGTTTCGGGGCCGTAGGCCAACGGATCACTCTTGGCCGGTATTCCGATTGCGGTGGCCATGATCAGGGCCATGAGCCCCGCTGCCAGATAGTTCCTCATGCATAGATCTCCCTTTGTGAGGCTGGACCTGACATTTGAGGCCGGGGCGGGGAAAAGCAAGGCGCGCGGCTGTGATGGCGCGCACGCTTGTGTCGTTCAGTTTGCGCCTGCCTGTGGTTCGGCTTCCATGTCCCACGGGACAGCCTGTTGCTCGGCCTTGCGCCTCAGTTCTTCTTCCTGTTCCTGCTCTTCAGCCACGCGGGCGGCTTCGTCAGCCTGTGCGACGGCAGCCTCGAGAGCGGTTCGGACCTTCTCCAGATAGCCTGATGTCGCGGCGTAACTGTCACCCTTGTACCGGACCATGTAGGCCCGCATTGCCGGGATGCTTTGCAAATCAAGCTCCCGGAAGGCCTCGTCGGTCGCGTCCTGCCTCGTTCGCTCGTAGGCGGCGAGGCTCGATGGCTCTGCGTCCGGCGTTGTCGAGGCCTCGACGGGTTTGGAGCCGCGCAGCTTTTCAGCTGTCAGGGGGCTTATCTCGTCGGATGTGCCCTGGAAGGAGGGGATGGTCACGCCCATTGCAATGGCGGCGAGTGCTGCAATGGCCAGCATCGATGCCAGCACAAGGGCGGCTGCGCCAGCGCCGAAACTGTGCCGGCGGGTGACCTGCATGGCACCTTCGTCAAAGTTCGCCATGCCTGCACCGGCAGGCTCGTGCGTCTGTGTGGCCATCTCGACTGTCCGGTGTTGCGGGACCACCGGTCCCCTCCCCAAAGCCTGGCCGATGCTAGCGGCGTTCCGCGTGTTTTCCAACCGCCCTGCGGGCATGCTGCATCGCAAAAGATGGAGCCTGGTGACCGTTTCACCAGCCTGCTGCGGCAGGAGTGGGCCTGCGCCTTGTGTCGCGCCCGCCACCCGGTCCATCATCGTCTTCATGTTCCCCCCAAGAGGAGATGGATATGGCGGACCTTTTCGCATTGTCGCGCGCCGTGATCGACGAGGGCAAGGGGACCGACCAGGTCGGTCCCATCAATCGCATCCATCACAAGCTTTCCGAGCTTCGTGGCGACATTGCCGTGGTCGAGGCCTTCTCCCACTCGATTGTGCTGCGAACCGATGACGGGCTGGTCGCGTTCGACACTTCCAATCCGAGCGGCGGCTCGAAGGTGGTTTCGGAGATCCGGCGCTGGAGCCCCGATCGCTTCAACACCATCGTCTACACGCATGGTCATGTCGATCATGTGGGAGGCTGCGGCGCGTTCGTCGCCGATGCTTCGGCGCATGGACACCCGGCGATCTGCATCTGCGGCCATGAGAACGTCGCCCAGCGCTTCGACCGCTATCGCATGACCAATGGCTACAACCAGGTCATCAATGAACGGCAATTCGGGCAATTCCGCCGTCGGGGCTATGGCATGACCGAGCCCGATCAGGCTGTCGCGCCTTTCCTGCCGGATGATTCACCCAAGCCGTCGCTGACCTATCGTGACGAAATGGTCCTGGATGTCGGCGGGCTGCGGATCGAACTGAACCATGCGCGCGGCGAGACCGACGACCATACGTGGGCCTGGATCCCCAAGCACAAGGCGATATGCGCCGGCGATTTCTTCATCTGGAGCTTTCCCAATGCGGGCAATCCGCAGAAGGTGCAGCGCTATCCGCGCGAGTGGGCGGCAGCCATGCGCGACATGGCAGGGAAGGGGGCGGAACTCTTTCTGCCGGCCCATGGACTTCCGATCGAAGGGGCAGACCGGATCCGCCGCGTGTTGACGGATGTTGCAGAGGCGCTCGAGACGCTGGTGCGCGAGACGCTGTTGATGATGAACGAGGGAGCACGGCTCAATGACATCATTCACGCGGTGTCGCTCTCGCAGGCGGTGCTCGACAAGCCCTGGCTCAAGCCGACCTATGACGAGCCGGAGTTCGTCGTTCGCAATATCTGGCGGCTCTACGGTGGCTGGTATGACGGCAATCCGGCCAACCTGAAGCCTGCGCGCGAAGCTGCGTTGGCGCGCGAGATCTCGACCCTTGCGGGCGGTGCCGGCCGATTGGCTGATCGGGCGCTGGCGCTCGCCGAAACGGATATCCGGGTTGCCTGTCACCTGGCGGAGCTCGCGGTTCTTGCCGAGCCGGAAAACCGTCATGCGCATGGCGTGCGTGCCGAGATCTTCCAGCGCCGACGCAACGGCGAAACGTCACTGATGGCAAAGGGTATCTTTGGCCATGCTGCGAACGAATCCAAGGCCAAGTCAGAGTAGGAGACGGGCATGAAGCGCATTCTTGTCGGTGTTGCGGTGGTGCTGGCGCTGCTGGTCGTGACGAACCCCTCGCGCAGCGAGTTCAACGCGTGGGCGCAGAGCCATGTGGCGCGCAAGATCGAGGAGGAGGCGCGCAAGAGTGGCGCCAATCCCAATGACGGCACAAGCCAGCTGGGTGGCGCCATTGCCGGATTCCTGATCTCGAGCATGCCGATCGAGCGGATGAACCTGCTTGCGTTCTCGATCTACAGCTTCCGCCTGCCCGATGCATCGGGCGATGCGCGTGACTGCCGTTTCCTGGGTATCGCAGGGCAGTTCGTTCCGATGGGAAAGTGCCTTGAGGGCTGAAGGGTCGATGGTTGCGATTGCCGCAGCCCTGCCATCCCTGATAGGGCAGTCACACGTAGGCAACAAGGGAATGGCTTGATGGGCAGGATCAGGATTGCAGGTGACCGCTTTGTCGATGCGGCGGGTCGCATGGTGCTGCTGCGCGGCTTCAATCTCGGGGGCGATTGCAAGGTTCCCTATCCGGACGGGGGAACCAATTTCCCCAGTGACTTTTCCGACCACCGCGAGGTGAGTTTCATCGGGCGCCCCTTTCCGCTTGCCGAGGCCGACGAGCACCTGCGCCGGATCAGCGGTTGGGGGATGAATTGCCTGCGCCTGCTGACGACGTGGGAGGCGGTGGAGCACAAGGGGCCTGGCCAGTACGACAGCGACTATCTCGACTATTTCGCCGAAGTCGCGCAACGCGCGGGCAAGCATGGGCTCAACGTGTTCGTGGATTTCCATCAGGATACGTGGAGCCGGATGTCGGGTGGCGACGGGGCGCCGGGCTGGACCTTCGAGGCCGTCGGGCTCGACTTCACCAAGTTCCACGATGCGGGTGCGTCGCATGTGATGCAACTCAAGTACGATTACGCGCGTCGCGGCCGGCAGGAAGACCGCTACCCGATGATGACGTGGGCCAACAATTATCGCATGCCTGCGAATGCCATCATGTGGACGCTGTTCTTCTGTGGCGATTTGTTCGCGCCAGGCCTGAAGGTCGAGGGGCGCAGCGCGCAGGATTTCCTGCAGTCGCATTACATCGGCTCGATGCGCGAGGTTGCCAAGCGCCTCAAGGGCATGGCCCATGTCATGGGCTTCGATACGCTGAATGAACCAGGGACAGGATGGATCGGGCAGCCGATGTCCTATCGCCACCTCGAGAAGAGCACGGCGCATCCGGATCCCGTTCGGCCGGGGCCTGCGTGGTCTGCGCTTGACGGATTGCTCGTCGCGCGCGGGTTGTCACGCGAGATCCCGGAGCTTGCCTTCGATCCGGCCCGCATGCGCGTCGCGCAAACGGGCAGCAAGACGGTGAACGGAAGCGGTGTTTCGATCTGGATGGAGGGACGCACGTGTCCGTTCGAGGCGGCCGGTGCCTACAGGTTGCGCGGAAATGACTTCGAAGTGCTGCGTGAGGATTTCTTCCAGCGCGCAGGTGGCCGGGATATCGATCCCGATCACGATGGCATGACACCCTTCTTCCAGCGTGTTGCGCGGGAAATCCGGTCGATCGACAATGACTGGCTTGTGTTCGCGGAGCTCGATCCCTTCCGGGGGGCGACCGGCGAGGGGTTTCCCCCGGTACCCGAGCGTACCGTCAATGCCAGCCACTGGTATGACATCGTCACGCTTGTCTCCAAGACCTTCATGTATCCAACCGCCATCAACCCGTTCAACATGAAGGTGCTGAACGGCGCAGACGAGATCGAGGCGAGCTATGCGTCGGCGCTGGGTCGGATCAAGGACGCGTCGAAGACCATTCCCGGCGGCGCGCCCACGCTGATCGGTGAGTTCGGGATACCCTTCGACCTGGACGGTGCTGCGGCCTATGCGGCGTGGGCGAGCGGGGACCGTTCGGCCGGGCCTTGGGAGAAGCACGTCATTGCGCTCGATCTGATGTACAACGCGATCGATCGCCACCTGCTGTCATCCACGCAGTGGAATTACACCGCCTCGAACAGGAACGACCCGGCCTGCGGTGATGGCTGGAACCAGGAAGACCTGTCGGTCTATTCGGTTGACCAGGGCGGGGGGCGCGCCGTCGAGGGCTATGTGCGCCCCTATGTCAGGGCATGCCAGGGTGTGCTGGTGTCGATGCGCTTCGAGCGGTCGACCGGCGATTTCAGTTTCATCTTCGATGCCGATCCCTCGATTGCCGCTCCCACGGAGGTTTTCCTGCCGGAGGTGCATTATCCAGGTGACTTCAAGGTGAGCGGTCCTGGCTTGCAGGCAGAGACGGGCGAGAGCAACGGCAGCATCCGCATCTGGGCACAGGCGCCGGGGCGGCACGAAGTGCGGATCACGCGCGTGGCGTGATCCGAGGGAGCCTACGTGTCCTTCTTCTCAAGCTTCAGTGCATTGCCGTTCATGCAATAGCGCTGGCCCGTGGGGCGCGGGCCGTCGGGAAAGACGTGGCCGAGATGGGCGTCGCAGCGGGCGCAGAGAACCTCGGTGCGGCGCATGAAGAGCGTATTGTCTGGTTTCTCTGCAACGTTCTCCCGGGCAAAAGGCGCCCAGAAGCTTGGCCAGCCGGTGCCGGAATCGTACTTGGTATCGGATGCAAACAACGGCAGGTCGCAACAGCGGCAGCAATAGGTGCCCTTCTCCTTCGCGTCCCAGTAGGGCCCCGTGAAGGCGCGTTCGGTGCCGTGCTTGCGGGTGACGCGATACTCGATATCGCTGAGTTGTGCGCGCCACTCGGCGTCTGTTTTCGTGATCTTTTCCATGGCGCGCGGCCTTCCCAGGTCAGGGGTAGACGATTGAAATCGTCTCGGCGATGCAGGCCGGTCTGTCCTGGCCCTCGATTTCGATCGTGACTTCGTTGGTGATCTGAACGCCGGGGCCCTTGGGTTCGGCGGCAAGGATCTTCGAGCGGGCCCGGACGCGCGATCCTACGGGGACCATGTTCGTGAAACGGACCTTGTTGGAGCCGTAATTGATCCCGCGGCTGACGCCTTCCATGCGGCTGATCTTGGCGGCAAGGAAGGGGATCAGCGAAAGCGTCAGGTAGCCGTGAGCGATCGTGCCCTTGGTCGGCAGTTCACGTTTGGCGCGCTCGACATCGATGTGGATCCACTGGTGGTCCCCCGTGGCGTCGGCAAACTTGTTGACGCGATCCTGGTCGACGAGCACCCACTCGCTGACGCCAAGCTCTTCACCCACGTGCTTCTGGATGTCGGCCAAATTGATGACTTTCATGGTCTGAACTCCCCTCGTTGCGGATCTGGCTGCAGCAGCGCGCGGACGCGTGCCGACATGTCGTCGATATATGGATCCTTGAAGCCCCGGACTGCAAGCGCCTCGGCCGTGCGGAACAGGTAGTCGCGGTTGGTTCCCAGGGGGCCCTCGGCCA
>JBEIHO010000040.1:0-25426 GCA_040381215.1 Alphaproteobacteria bacterium
AAGCACCCGCTCGACATAGCCGCGCGTCTCGCGCGACGGCAGGCTCTCGATGAAGAGCAGCGGGTCATTGCGGTGGTCGACCTCGGCCAGCCACTTCTGCAGGTTCCCCGGTCCGCCGTTATACGCGATGGCCAGCTTGATCAGGTCGCCATCGGGTTCGACGAAGCTCATCATCTTCTGCACATAGCGCTGCCCGACGCTGAGATTGAAGGCCGGATCGAACAGCTTCGCCTTCGCGCCCGGATTGTCCAGCGTCGTGTCTTTCATGGTGCCTGCCGCCGTCGATGGCATGAGCTGCATGAGCCCGCGTGCATCGGCCGAGCTGGTCACCCGCATCTCGAACTTCGATTCCTGCCGCACGATGGCATGCACCAGCGCCGGGTCGACCTGCCACCCGTCGCTCGGCTTCACGCTCATGATGGGGTAGGCGGCCGCCTTGAGCGAGGCATCCCGCGCCGCATGCGCGCCAAGCAACTGGATGTGGGCAAAGCCCAGGTCATGCGCCAGCGCGATGAAGGCGCGGTCAAGCTCCGGGTTCAGCCGCCCGTGCGCGCGCGCGATGGCACCTTCCGCGGCCTCCGTTTCGCCGACCTGGAACAGCGCCACGCCGCGGGCAATCCCGTTGACAGAGACAAGTCGCTGAAACCCCGCCTTGTCGAGGTCGGGTTCGTTCCACGAGAAGGGTGGCTCGCGTCCCAGCGTGTGCAGCGCGAGCTGTCCATAGAAGGTGCGCGGCTTCTGCGCGGCGATGTCGAGCATCCGTCCCACGTGCTCGGGCTGGCGGGCGATCAGGGCGCTTCGCGCAGCCCAGAACCCGGCGGCAGAGCGCAGCCACGATGTCGTCGCCGGATTGTCCGCCATGGCGATGAAGTGCTGCGCGGCAAGTGCATGCTTGCCAAGCCGGAAGGCCGCAAGCCCTGCGATCCAGTCGGCCTCGGGCACGTCGGCCCGCACGCGCGCCGCGACGCTGTCGGCGATCAGCAGGGCCGCAGTCGAGTCGCCAAGATAATACTGTCCGGCCGCAACCTGATGGGTCAGGCGCCCATAGTCGGCGACCGAAAGGCTGTCGCGCATCTCGGCGCTTTCCAGATAGCGTTGTGCAGCCGTGAAGTTGCGGCTGGCAATGAGGGCGCGCAGCTTCTTCGAGAGGCTCTCGGCCTCCGGCGAGGAAAAGCCTGATTGCCCATCCGCATCGTCATCGCCACTGCCGCGGACGATCCGACGCGGCGGCACGACAAGTTCCTTCTCGCGCGCCGGAGCCTTGCGGACCGCAAGCGCATGGATACGCGCCGCCTCGGGATGATCCGGGTGCGCCTTGAGCCACGATTTCAGCTCGTCGAAGTTGCTGACCGTCTGCGGGCTGAGCAAGCCCTTGGCGGCAACATGGCCCACGAGCAGGCGGTTCTTGAGTTGTGGCGCAAGTTCCAGCACACGCTCGCGCTTGCCTGCAGCTGCCGCAGCGAACATCTCGCGGTAGATCGCCTCGTCGCTTTCGCTGAGCACGCGCACGAAGGCCGGCGGGCCACCGGCAACCGCCGACGTGGCCGGGCCAAGCGCCAGCAGCAACACCACGGCCATCAGGCGGGACAAGCGAAAGACCATGCGGGCAGGTTTCCGGGAAAGTGGGGGCGCATTCATAGGGGCATGAACCATGCCACACAAGCCAACGTCAGATTGCACCCGTCTCGATCAGCTTCTCCCGCAGGCTCTGCAAGTCCTGCCAGGCAAGCTTTTTTGCGGTTGGCTGTCTTAACAGATAGGCAGGATGAAACGTCGGTAAGGTTGGGATTTCCAACCCGTCCTTTCGGTAAACGCCCCAACGCCCCCGGATCCTGGTGATGCCCTCATCCCAGTTGAGCACATGCCGCACCGGCGTGCCGCCGAGCAGCAAGATGACCCGCGGCCGTTTGAGTTCGATGTGCCGCATGAGGAAGGGCGCACAGATGCCAGCCTCTTCCGGTGTCGGCGGCCGATTGCCCGGCGGGCGCCAGAAGATGACATTGGTGATGTAGGCACTGTCCTTGCGCGACAGGCCGATCGACGCCAGCATCCGGTCGAGCAGCATGCCGCTGCGTCCCACGAAGGGCAGGCCCTGCAAGTCCTCGTCCCGACCGGGGGCTTCACCGATCAGCATGACAGGCGCCTCCGGGTTGCCGTCGGCGAAGACGGTGTGCTTCGCCGTCTGCTTCAGCACGCAGCCATTGAACGCAAGGACAGCCGACCGCAGCTCGTCCAGTGTCTGGCATTTCAACGCGGCCTCGCGGGCCGAGATCGCGCCCTCGGATGGCGGGACCGCCGCTACGGCACGCTGGGCGGGTTCAATGGCATGACGCTGGGGTGCGCGCGGTGTCGCCACTTCGCTGGACGCCGCCTCGGTACGCGGCGGCGTCGCGGGGACGGCTTGGGGCAAGGTGAACGGGGTTGGCGTGACAGTAAACCGATCGATGGCCGCGGCCTCGAGCGCCTCATCGGCGCCCATGTCCGCAAGCCACTTCAGCATCGCAGCCGGGCTGATCTGATCCGTTCCTGCGTTCAAGGCCTTATCCGCGTTGACCGTGGGCCTTCCAGCCCCCTAATTTATGGCTTCATACCGCAGAGTCCGGTCCGAGGGTAAGCCCCAAGGATACCCCGGCCTGAGCCGCCGACCAAAACGCCGACCACAACGAACGACAGGGAAAAGCCCGCAAGATGAGCAGCCTCGAACCGCGTGAATCCATGGAATTCGACGTCGTCATCGTGGGTGCAGGCCCCGCAGGGCTTTCGGCGGCTATCCGTCTCAAGCAACTGGCGGCCGAGGCCGGGAAAGAAATCACCGTCTGCGTTGTTGAAAAAGGTTCGGAAGTGGGAGCGCACATTCTCTCGGGCGCCGTCATCGACCCGATTGCGCTGAACGAGCTGTTTCCCGACTGGAAGGAGCGCGGCGCGCCGTTGGATACGCCGGTCACCGACGACCGCTTCCTCTACCTCGGGCCCGGCGGCAACATTCGGGTGCCCAACGCCTTCATGCCGCCTTTGATGAGCAACCACGGGAATTACATCGCCAGCCTCGGGAATGTTTGCCGCTGGCTTGCAACCCAGGCCGAGCAGCTCGGCGTCGAGATCTATCCGGGCTTTGCCGCCGCTGAAGTGCTCTACGATGACAACGGTCGCGTGCGCGGCATCGCAACCGGTGACATGGGTATCGGTCGCGACGGCAAGCCCAAGAGTGGCTTCACCCGCGGCATGGAGCTGCTCGGCAAGTACACGCTGTTCGGTGAAGGCGTGCGGGGCTCGCTGTCCAAGCAGCTGATTGCGCGCTTCCGTCTCGACAATGGTCGCGATCCCCAGAAGTTCGGCATCGGCCTCAAGGAGCTCTGGCAGGTTCCGAAGGAAAAGCACCAGCCGGGCCTGGTGGTGCACACGATGGGATGGCCCCTGTCCAATGACACCGGCGGCGGTTCATTCATGTATCACTGGGGCGACGGTCTCGTATCGATCGGCTTCGTTGTCCATCTGAACTACACCAACCCCTTCCTCTCGCCCTTCGACGAATTCCAGCGTTACAAGACGCACCCAGCAATCCGGCAATATCTCGAGGGCGGCAAGCGACTGTCCTACGGCGCACGCGCGATCACCGAAGGCGGTTTCCAGTCGGTGCCGAAGCTGACGTTCCAGGGCGGCGCGCTCATCGGTTGCTCGGCGGGCTTCGTCAACGTGCCGCGCATCAAGGGCAGCCACAACGCAATGAAGACGGGCATGCTGGCCGCCGAGGCGGCCTTCGACGCCGTGATCGAGGGGCGCGCGAATGACGAACTCGTCGCCTACACGACGGCCTACGAGGAAAGTCACGTCTATCGCGACCTCAAGCGTGTCCGCAACGTCAAGCCTTTCTGGTCGCGCTTTGGCACGGTGCTCGGCGTTGGCTTTGGCGCCATCGACATGTGGATGAACCAGCTCTTTGGCACCAGCCCCTTCACCCTGAAGCACGGCAAGCCCGACTATGCGAGCCTCAAGCCGGCAGCCTCGTGCAGCCGCATCGACTATCCCAAGCCCGATGGCGTCATCAGCTTTGACAAGCTGTCTTCGGTGTTCCTCTCGGGCACGAACCACGAGGAAGACCAGCCCATCCACCTGACGCTCAAGGACCCGACCGTTCCCATCGCGCGGAACCTGCCGACATATGATGAGCCCGCGCAACGCTATTGCCCGGCCGGCGTCTATGAAGTGGTGCGTGACGAAACTGGCGGAAATCCGCGGTTCGTCATCAACGCCCAGAACTGCGTCCACTGCAAAACTTGCGATATCAAAGATCCTTCGCAGAACATAAACTGGATCACGCCGGAAGGTGGCGGTGGGCCGACCTATCCGAACATGTAAGGGGTTGTCCCGTCGGGCGGCCAGTCGGGGGTAGAACGCCGTGTCGAACGGAACTGTGATGAAGTGGATAGGCGCCGTCACGGCCGTCAATATCGGCATCGTGCTGGCCTTGACCCAGTGCGCGGTATTCGAAGACCTGCGACCGGCCCCTGCGCTGCACGCCGCGCCGTCTCAGACGCCCTATGGCAGCTACCTTGCGGCACGCCATGCCACCACGTTGCGAGATGCCGGGTCTGCTGCCACCAACTACCGCACCGCGCTGCGTTTCGATCCTGACAACGTCTTCCTGCTCGAGAGGGCGCTGGTCAGCGAGGTCTTGGCCGGCAATCTGGATGCCGGTGCCGAGCTGGCCCTCAAGCTCGTCAAGACCATGCCCGACGCGAAATTGCCGAACCTCGTGATCGGGATCCACGCCCTGCGCGACGCAGGCTACGCCCGGGCGCGAGCTGCATTCGATCGCATCAAGGATGACCCGGCCGCCGAGGTGACTGCCCGGATCGGCATCGCCTACGCACATTTCTCCGAGGGCAAGCCCGTGGCCGCGCGCGAAGCGCTGTCGGCGCTCGAGGACCTGAGCGGCGCCGAAGCCTTCCTGCTTTACCATCGCGCGATCATGGAAGACCTGGCTGGCAAGCCGCAGCAGGCACTTGACCTCTTCGCTGAGGCCAGCCGGCTTACGGAAGGACAGGCCCAGCGGATCGTCCAGGCCCATGGCATCCATCTGGCACGCATGGGAAAGACCCCCGAAGCCCGCAAGGTGTTCGCAGACTTCCTGTCGAAATATCCTGACAATCCCGTGATGCAGCACGAGCGCGATCGCATCGGTCGCGGCGAAACGCCCGCGCGCCTTGTGTACGACGCACGCCAGGGACTTGCAGAGACGCTCTACGGCATTGCCTCGAACCTCTCCGAGGGCAGGGCCGTCGACGTTCCGGTGTTCTATCTGCAGATGGCGCTGGCGCTGGATCCGCAGCATGAATTGTCCTTGACGCTCCTTGCTGAACGGCTGGAAGTGGCAGATCGCAACGAGCAGGCGATCAGCGCTTACCGCCGCATTCCGGCGGCGTCGCCCGTTTATCCTGCCGCGCAGCAGCAGATCGCCCGCAATCTTGTAACCCTCGAGCGCCCGGCCGAGGCTGTTCAGGTCCTGAAAGCGGCCCTGAACGGATCGCGCAGCGACATCGGCACCTGGTCCGCCTTGGGCGATGTTCATCGCGGCGAGGAGAAATTTCTGGATGCCGTCGCCGCCTATGACAAGGCAATCGGCCTCATACCTGCGCCGGGCGAGCAGGACTGGATCCATTTCTACGCGCGCGGCATCGCGCACGAACGCGCCGGCAACTGGAGCCGGGCCGAGAGTGACCTCAAGCAGTCTCTCAAGCTCAGGCCCGAGAACCCGGCGGTCATGAATTATCTCGCCTATTCCTGGGTTGACCGGGGCGAGAACATCAAGGAGGCGCTGGCCATGCTGACGCGTGCAGTGGCCGCGCGTCCCGAGGATGGCTTCATCGTCGACAGCCTCGGCTGGGCCCATTACCGGTTAGGAAATTACACCGTGGCCCTCGGCCATCTTGAGAAAGCAGTCTATCTCGAGCCGGGCGAGGCCACCATCAACGACCACCTCGGCGATGTATATTGGAAGGTGGGCCGCCGAAACGAGGCGCGCTTCCAGTGGCAGCACGCGCTGACGCTGGGTCCGGAGGAGGGGGAAGAGCCCCGGATAAGGGCCAAGCTCGAAAAGGGCCTCTCTGACGAGCCGGCCTCGACATCGCCCGCGCGCACGCCAGGCTGAAGGAGTGGGTGTGCAGCGTTTCGCGCCAGCCAAGATCAACCTGTTCCTGCATGTCGGCGACCGGCGCGCCAACGGCTACCACGACCTGCTCAGTCTTGTCGTCTTTGCAAGTGCAGGGGACAGGCTCAGCGTGGCACCCGCCCCGCACATGCAATTGCGCATCGAGGGCCCCCACGCCAAAGGCCTGCAGGCCGACGCGTCCAATCTTGTCCTGAAGGCTGCCCACGCCCTGAGGCAATGGGCGCAAGCGAACGGGCATGCACCCCCGGACGTTGCCCTGACGCTCGAGAAGAACCTGCCTGTTGCCTCGGGGATCGGCGGCGGCTCAAGTGATGCAGCCGCAACCCTGCGCCTGCTGCTTGCGCATTGGGGCTTGCCCTTGCCGGCGGAGGATCTTTACAGGATTGGCCGCAGCCTCGGCGCCGACGTGCCCGTCTGCCTGCGCGCAAGCCCCACGCTCATGTCCGGCGATGGCGACACCCTGTCGCCCGCCCCTGAATTGCCCGGCTTCTCGATGGTGCTGGTCAATCCCGGCGTCGCGGTCGCAACGCCCGCGGTGTTCGCGGGGCTGCACGCGCGCTCGGGCGCAAAGGACATGGCCTTGCCGTCACGCTTTGGCTCGCTGCGCCACTTCGCGGCATTTCTGGACCGCACGTCAAACGACCTTGCCGCACCAGCCAAGCTGATGGCGCCCTCGATCATGCGCGCCGAGCAAGCCCTTGTGGCGACCGAAGGCTGCATGTTCGCCCGCATGTCGGGCAGCGGCGCGACGTGCTTTGGCATCTATGCCGACGAGGCGACGGCAGCAAGCGCAGCCCGCGCGTTGCAGCGCAGTCACCCCGATTGGTGGGTAGTCCACGCAGGGCTCTGGCAATCAGACTAGTGCGCGCGGCTGACGCAGAATTCCGCGAGCTCGTTCAGCGCGCGGCGCATCGGGCTGTCAGGGAACACGGTCAGCGCGGCGCAGGCCTGGTCTGCGAAGCTGCGCGCGCGTGCGATGGTGTCCCCAAGCGCCTGGTGCTTTTCGATCAGGTGGATGGCGTGGGTGAGGTCCGCATCGGTCTGGTTGTTGTGAACCATGGTGCGGCGCCAGAATTCGGCCTCTTCCGCATTGGCTTTCGCGAGCGCCAGGATCACCGGCAAGGTGAGCTTGCCCTCCCGGAAGTCGTCGCCGACAGCCTTGCCCATCATCGCCTCGCGCCCCGAATAGTCGAGAGCGTCATCGACGAGCTGGAAGGCGATGCCCAGATTGTTGCCGTAGGACTTGAGTGCCATCTCGCGCAATTCATCGGCCTGCGCGACGACAGCGCCAGCCTCCGACGCGGCCGCGAACAGCGCCGCGGTCTTTGCTGCGATGATCTTGAGGTAGGTATCCTCGCCCGTGCCGATGTTTCCCTTGGCGCTGAGTTGCATGACCTCGCCCTCGGCGATGACAGCAGAGGCATTTGACAGGATGCTCAGCACGCGCAGGCTACCCGTCTCGACCATCAACTGAAACGAGCGCGAGAACAGGAAGTCGCCAACCAGCACGCTTGGAGAATTTCCCCAGAGCACGTGGGCGGCCGCCTTGCCGCGCCGCAGGTCGCTTTCGTCCACCACGTCGTCGTGCAGCAGGGTGGCCGTATGGATGAACTCCACGGCCGTCGCCAGCCGGATGTGACCCAGACCCTGGTAGCCGCAGATCTGCGCGGCAGCCAGCGTCAGCATCGGCCGCAGTCGTTTGCCGCCGGAATTGATGATGTGACCAGCCAGCTCGGGGATGAGCGGCACGTCCGAGCGCATGCGCTCGAGGATCAGCGCGTTGACGTGCTGCAGGTCGGTTTCCACGAGCCGGAAAAGGCGCTCGACCGCCCCTTTGGGCTCTCCGGCCCCTTTGTTAAGTCTCTGGATGGCACGCAAGATGTTTGACCTGCTGTTGCCGCGCATTAGGATGCGCCGGATGTCCTTTTAACCTTGGGACTTTGAATCCCGGCGTGCCCCGGGTCAAGAGCGAGCGAGGTCACGCCACAGCCATGGTCGAGCTTCTGCGCAGTAATGATCTGGTTATGCTGTCTTATGTGCGCGCCTTGCTGCAATCGGAGCACATAGGTTTTGTGGGTCTCGATGAGCACATGAACATGATGGACGGCAACATAGGGGCCATACCCAGGCGCCTGATGGTTGACAATGCCGACCTGCCACGTGCCAGACAACTCTTGCGGGATGCGGGTCTCGGGCATGTCCTCGCACCGTGATCAGCGTCCATTGGACGCAGCCAGCCTGACCGACGATGCCTTCCTGGGCGGGCGCCTCAACATCCTGCAGCCGCGCAAGGGCTTCCGGGCGGGTCTCGACGCCGTGGTGCTGGCAGCCTCTGTGCCAGCACGCGCGCGACACTTGGTCTGCGACCTGGGAAGCGGCGTTGGAACAGCAGGCCTGTGCCTGGCGGCACGCGTGGGTTCGGTTCATGTCACCGCCGTCGACGTCGACGCAGCGATGCTCGCAGTCGCGGTCCGGAATGCCGAGCGCAACGGGCTTGGTGAAAGATTCGCCGTCATCGAGGCAGACCTCGCTGGCCGCGCGCGCGGCTTGCCCCGGCAGCACTTCCATCACGTGCTGACCAATCCGCCCTTTCACGATGACGCCCGTGGCACGCGTGCACCGGAAGACCGCAAGGCCATGTCGAAGTCCATCGCCGGCGAGGCGCTGCTCCATTGGCTGCGTCTCGCGCGGGCCATGACGCGGCCCGGCGGCACCGTCACGGCCATCCTGCCGCCTGCACAATTGCCCGTTGCACTCGAGGCCTTGTCCGCGCGCGGCCTTGGCATCACCGTCATCCCGCTATGGCCCGGATCCGGGCGATCGGCCAAGCGGATGATCGTGCAGCTGCGCACGAATTCCGCGGCGCCTTTGATCATGGCGCCGGGCATTCTCCTGCACGGCCCGGACGGAAAGCCAACCGTGGAAGCGGAAGAAATCTTGCGGCATGGCAAGGCGCTGTCTACATAACGAACATGGCCAAGAGCATTCAAACCCGGCTGTGGCGCTTCATCTCGCGCTCGGCGTCGCCCACCGTGTCCGTCCTGCGTCTCAGCGGTGCCATCGGCATGCGAACAGGGCTGAACCGAGGGCTCAGCCTCGCCTCCGTCTCCGATCAGCTCGAGAAGCTGTTCGCTGACGACACGGCAGAAGCTGTCGCCATCATCATCAATTCGCCGGGCGGATCCCCGGTCCAGGCCGCCCTCATCCATGACCGCATCCGCAGGCTTGCAGCGCAGGCTCAGGTAAAGGTAATGACCTTCGCGGAGGACGTGGCCGCATCAGGCGGTTACATGCTGGCACTGGCGGGCGACGAGATCTACGCACACGAAAACTCGATCGTCGGCTCGATTGGAGTTGTCTCGGAAGGTTTCGGCTTCCACCATCTGATCGAGAAGCTGGGCATCGAGCGTCGTGTCCACACAGCAGGCGAGCGCAAGGCGATGCTGGACCCGTTCCGACCCGAGGACCCGCGCGATGCAGCCCATCTCGAGGCCTTGCAGCGCGCGGTGCACGAGAGCTTCAAGTCCATGGTCCGCACGCGACGCGCTGGAAAGCTCAAGGGCGACGAGGCCGAGATGTTCTCCGGGATGTTCTGGACAGGAGCCAAGGCCGCGACGATGGGGCTGATCGATGCCATCGGTGACATGCGCTCGATCTGCGAGCGGAAGTTCGGCGAAGACGTCGAGTTCCGCGTGATCCAGCCGCGCAGATCCTGGCTTGGATCCGAGCGCGCCGGCGTCGCGGGCCCGGGCTTGCCGCTGGAATGGGCTGACGGGCTGCTGGATACCCTTGAAGAGCGTGCCCTGTGGGCCCGGTATGGGCTATAAGTCCTGATGGTCTGGATTCTCGTACTATTGGCCATCGGCACGCTGGCCTATCTCGCGATCAAGGGACGCATCATCCGCCTGAGGGAGGAATTTCAGGACGCGTTGCGCCGCGCGCAACAGCGCCCCAAGTCCAGCCTGCCGTCGGAAGACATGACAAAGTGCGAGATCTGCGGCACCTATCTCGCGCCCTCGCAGAAACGGGACTGCGGCAAGCAGGGATGCCCGTTTGTCAGGCCGGGCATCAGATGAGCCGGCCGGACCGGACCTACAATCTCAACGGTGGGTTCAAGCCCCCGACACGACGCAAGGCAGATCTCGCAGGTCCCGATTTCTTTCCAACGCCAGCCTGGGCGACGCATGCACTCATCGACAACGAGGTCTTTGAAGGACGCATATGGGAATGCGCCTGTGGCGACGGAGAGATGGCGCGCGTCCTCGCCGGAGCGGGATACGAGGTGCAGGCCACAGACCTCCATCCGCGCGGCTTCGGAAAGTCGGGCATCGATTTCCTGAAATCATCGCGGGCAGTCGATAACATCGTCACCAACCCGCCTTACAACGCCGCCGAGGCGTTTGTTGCCCATGGCCTCAGGCTCGCGCGCCGAAAGCTTGCCCTGCTGCTGCGCCTGGCCTTTCTCGAAGGCGCCAATCGCGCCAACACGATCTTCCTGAAGACGCCGCCATCGCGCGTCTGGATCTTCAGTGAGCGGATCACTTTCTACATGAAGGATGCCCCCCGCGCCGGCAGCGGGACGACAGCCTATGCCTGGTTTGTCTGGGACAAGGATGCTGCCGGCCCGCCCGAGTTGCGCTGGTTGAAACCCGGCTACAAGGCCCGCCACGCAAGTCCTCTGATCCGCAGGGGAAAGCCGCGCGTTTAGCATGCGGTTTGCGCGGGTGTGCACTGCGGCATAACGTGCAGCCAACACGCTACTGGAATCAGGCAAACCATGACGATCACACTGGATGGCGCGCAAGCCACCACGCCGCGCGAGCGCGACGGACTGACCTATCCTTTCCCGGACAAGCCCGAGCCTGGCTGCACGATCGAGGTCGCACCCGGCATCCACTGGATCCGGCTGCCGCTGCCATTCCAGCTCAACCACATCAATGTGTGGGCGATCGAGGACGGCGAAGGTCTTGCGATCATCGACACCGGCATCAATGCGCCTGCAGTGCAGGAACTCTGGGAGCAGGTCTGGAAAGCCCTTGGCGGAAAACGCGTCACACGCATCTTCGTGACCCATCTCCATCCCGATCATGTGGGGCTTGCAGGCTGGATCAGCGAGCGCTTCGGTGCACCGCTTCTGATGTCGCGCACCGATTATCTGCTGTGTCGCACGCTGGTCATGGACACCGGCCAGCCCGCGCCTGAAGAGGGCGTTGCCTTCTACAGGGCGGCAGGCTGGTCCGAGGCGTCCCTTGATGTCTATCGCCAGCGCTTCGGTGGCTTCGGCTCGGGCGTCTACAAGCTGCCCCAATCCTATATCAGGCTCACCGAAGGGCAGGAGCACATGATCGGTGGCCGGAAATGGCGCGTCGTCGTCGGTCGAGGTCACGCACCGGAGCACGCCTGCCTGTGGTGCCCCGACATGAAGATCATGATCTCGGGCGACCAGATCCTGCCGCGCATCTCATCCAACGTCAGCGTGTTTCCCACCGAACCCGAGGCAAACCCCTTGCTGGAATGGCTGGACTCCTGCCGGCATCTGCAAGCCACCATTCCCGACGAGACATTGATCCTGCCCGCACACAACGAGCCGTTTCACGGTGTGACGACGCGCATGGCGCGCCTCATCGAGGATCACGAAGACGGAATGCGCAAGATCGTTGACCTGTGTTCAGAGCCACGCAAGGCCGTGCAGGTGTTCCCGGCCCTGTTCCGCACCAGGATCACGGCCGGCAACTACGGCATGGCGACGGGCGAGAGCCTGGCGCACCTGAATTGCCTGATGGCGCGCGGCGCGCTGTCGCGCACACGCGATGAGAACGGCGTGGACTGGTACCGGGCGACGTGACGCGCCGTTACCAGCGCGTCTTCACCGTCACGAGCCCCGCAACCGCGTTGGCGCCGGCTTCTCCGCCAGCATTTTGCTGGAAGATCAGGTTTGCGCCCAGCATCGTGTCAGGCGAAAGCAGGGTGGTGTAGCCCAATTCGTAGTCCGTCTCGGGCGTCGCGCTGGCGAGAGAGACGGTCTCTTGCGAGTAGACGATGCCGCGTGTGTCGGTCACGCCGGTCGACACAAGCAGCGATGCGCTCCCCGACGTGATGTGCATCGGACGCGACACGGCGATACCGATACTGTCGCCGTCCGAGAAAATTCCCTGACGCGCAAGGGCCATCCCATAGGATTGCGAGGCGATCTCGCCATAAGACTGCACAATGCTTCCTGCAACCGGCGAGGCATCAGTCTGTCCCATGCTCCAGGAGGCAGAGAGCGTCATTCGACCGCCAAGCTCAAACCGGGTCGTTGCGCCCACCGATCGCGTGGAGGCGTCCGAGGTAAGGGCCAGCGCGCCGCGTTCGGTAGAACCCAGCAGGCTATTCTCCTCCTCCGTCTGCCCCAGTGTCACCGCGGCCATTGCCCATGGCGCCAGTTTCCAGCTGAGCGCCGCCACTGTGCTTTGGGCAGAACGGGTATGCCCCGCATTGTCCGAGATCAGCGCCAGTTGCGCATCGCTGGCCAGCACCGACGTATCCATGACGGCACTGTCATCCTGCTCGACCCGCGCATACCCGACCGTCAGAACGGCGTCACGCCCAAGCTGCATGCTGGCCGCGCCGATGTCGCCACCCTCGGACAGCGCAAGGAAGGGTGAGTTGAGGGCCGACGCCGACATGAACAGCCCATCGAAATGCGCGTCCGAGGCAAGGTCGAGCCTGTTCACAAGCCCGCCGATGGATGCATTGTGCCCGAAGCTGATGCTGGTCGTGTCCGTCAAGCGTGCCATGATCACGACGTCGGACATCGTCTCGTCCTGGCTTTCGGAAAAGCCAAGCGACATCACGCCGTTCTCGGAGGTGTCTGCAACAAGACCGCGAACGCTGTAGCCGTCGCCAGCGAACGAGACGAACTGCGACGCCCACGCGGGCGTGCTGATCATCCCGGCAAGGCTGACTGCCGCAGGCGCCACCGACTTCGTGAGGTCAGTCTGGAAGTCGCGACCATACTCATCGAAATAGGTCACCGACCTGAGTGTATTCGCATTGCGCAACCCTGCGCCCAGCGCGCCAGAAACGGCCGAATCCGATACCTGCCCAGAACCCGCGTAAGAGCTGGTGGTAGCGCCCGACGTCGCAATCGCCTGCACGCCAACCGGCGCCAGCGCAGCCTTCAGGTTGACAAGCCCGCGCCCGTAGACCGCGTCCGTTCCGCGTGCGCCGAGGTCCGTCGCCGTTCGCAGAAGGATGTCGACGACCTGAGTGTTCTTCAGGTAGGGCGCCGCGCCGATGACCAGGGCTGCGACGCCGGAAACATAGGGCGTCGCCATCGACGTCCCCGACATCTGCGCATAGGAATTGTTGAGATAGGTGGACATGATCCGTTCGCCCGGCGCCACAAGGAACACGTCCCGGAGGCAGCGCGTGGTACCGCTCGACGTGACGCATCCGCCCGTTCCGGGTGTCTGCGAGAAGGTAGAGATCCGGTTCGACGAATTGACAGAGCCCACCACGATCATGCGACCCACGACGCCTGCCTGCGTGGCATAGGCCGCAGGATAGGCCGGCGACAGCGCATTGCCCGAATTGCCCGCCGCCGCAACGATGACGGCCGTTGCAGCCGCGGTCTGCAGCGGCGCGATCATGCTCGAAGCGGGCGAACTGCCACCCAGACTCAGGTTGATGACGCGGGCGCCACGCTGGGCCGCATAGGCGATGCCTTGCGCAACCGATGTGACCGAGCCCGATCCATTGGCATCCAGAACCTTGACCGCCAGCAGGCGGCTTCCCGGCGCAACGCCTGTTGTGCCTCTCCCGTTGGCCGCAGCACCGATGATCCCGGCGACATGCGTCCCGTGTCCCTGGTTGTCATTGCCCGAGGCGGCCGATCCCGCACAGGCAGTTGACGTGCCGAAGCAGGCACCACCCGGCGCGATGCGACCGCTGAACTCGGAGTGTGCCGTGGAGATACCGGTGTCGACGACGCCGACGAGTACATTGGCGCCCGTCTTGTTGGTTGGCTGGCTGGCAGTTGGCGCGGCAACCGTCGTTGTGGTTCCCGACCGGGTGCGTGTCGCGCGCATGGAGCCATTTGCCCCCCCACCGTCGTCCAGCGCATCGACATGCCAGCCATCGGCCGCTGCTTCATCCGTCCCCGCGGTCGACAAGGTATCTGCATCCATGCTTCCGCGAAGCAAGGGCGCTGCCGCGGCGCCGTGAGGCAGCAGGCAGGCGCCAAGCATCAGCAATGACAGACGGGCCGAAAGGGTCATGAGGAACTCCGGATTGGGGTTCCTTCATTATGTCCCTCGTCGACCTAAGGCACTGTTGTGGGCGGCGGCAGGATTTGATTCAAATTTTAGTCAATCCTGTGCGATTGCGCCGCCGCCGTGGTTGACGCACCATTCACCCTGCAGCAGGTGTCAGAGCCATCGCGTCCATCGGATGATCGCAAGTTCCACCACGATCAGCGTTGCCAGCACCCAGACCAGGAGCCAGAAGCCGTCCGGATGCGTCGCCAGCGGAATGTTCGACAGGCTGACGCCGAACAGCGATGTGATGAAGCTCAAGGGCAGCATGATGGCCGCAACGACGGTCAGCACATAGGAGTTGCGGTTCTGCCGCTCCGTGAGACGGTTGAGGACCTCGTCCTGCACCACGCTCGCCCGTTCGCGGACGCTGTCCAGCTCTTCGACGAAGCGCATCGTCTCGTCAGCCAGTTCGCGGAACCGGGCGGAGTCGATGCTGTCAAGGATTTCGTGGCGTTCGCCCTGCAGGCGCGTGAAGGTCTCGCGCTGCGGCGCAAGATGCCGACGCAACGAAATCGTACGCCGCCGGGTCTGTGCCAGGGCATCACGCACCTTCGACATTTCGCCCGCGACAACCTGCTCCTCGAGCGCATCCACCTGGTCGGAAAGTTCGTCGATCACGTGCGTCACGCGCAGTTGTACCGCCCGGGCGATGGCAAGAAGGCAGTCCGTTTCATCGCGTGGACCCTCGCCACGCTGAAGGGCCTCCTGGACATCGCGCGCCGCCAGCGAACGACGCGACCGTGTCGAGATGATCCGGCGTTTCTCGATCCAGATCCTGATCGATATCATGTCTTCCGGATCGGCGCCCGGGTTGAGGTTGATCCCGCGCATCACGACGATCATGCCCGAACCGTGCGCGGTCATGCGCGGACGCGTGTCCGACGCCAGCAGCGCATCGATGACGATGGGGTCGAGCCCCGCATCGTGGCGCACGTAGTGGTCAGCCTCTTCGGTCCTCCGGTTCAGGTGAACCCACAACGCGCCTGCGTCAGGGGTCCAGTGCTTGATCTCTGGCCACTCGACCTCGCGCGCGCTGCCGAGGCCGTCGAGCAGCAGGCCACTGACCAATCCGTCGTGTTCGAAAGGTTGAGCCATTGCGTGTGGCATGGTCTGTCCGGCCTCGTGGCTTGCGCAGTTGAATCCAATGTCGGACACTGCCGCATGGAACAGGGAGGGCCCGCCATGACGACTGTCCTGCTGACACATTCTGCGTGCTTGTATCATGAAACCCCTTCCGGTCACCCGGAGAGCAGCGATCGCTTGCGTGCCGTGCTGCGTGCCCTGGAAGACGAAGCGTTCCAGTACCTTGCGCGGGAAGAGGCGCCCCGGGCCGCACGAGCAGAAATATCGCGTGTGCATCCGGCCTACTACGTTGAGGCTGTCATGAAGGCGGTTCCTGAAGCGGGTTATGCCTCGCTCGATCCCGATACCCACGTGTCACCGGGATCAGGCGAGGCGGCCTTGCGCGCGGCCGGCGCGGTCGTTGCCGGCGTCGACCGCGTGATGGCCGGGGCTGCACTGAACGCCTTTTGCGCGGTTCGACCGCCGGGCCATCACGCCGAGCCGACCCGCGCCATGGGATTTTGCCTGTTCAACAACGTGGCGATCGGCGCACTCCACGCACGCGAGAAGCACGGTCTCAGCCGCATCGCCGTCGTGGACTTCGATGTCCATCACGGCAACGGCACCCAGGCCATGTTTGAGGAAGACGAAAACCTGTTCTTTGCCTCCAGCCACCAGATGCCGTTGTATCCGGGCACCGGCAGGGTGACGGAGCGCGGTCGCGCCAACAACATCGTCAATGCCGCCCTCGACCCGGGTGCCGGCAGCCACGAGTTCCGCCAAGCCTGGGACAACACTGTTCTCCCTGCGCTCGATGCATTCCGGCCCGAATTCATCCTGGTGTCCGCGGGCTTCGACGCCCATCGCCGCGATCCGCTCGCCAACCTGAACCTGACCGAGCAGGACTATGCCTGGGTGACCGAAAGACTATGCGGCATCGCAAAGACCCATTGTGCAGGCCGTCTCGTCTCGACGCTCGAAGGCGGCTACGACCTGAACGCGCTCGCCGCCTCGGCCGCCGCGCACGTCAAGGCGCTGATGGCGGCGTGAAGTGTGGGTTCAGGTTGGAAATGTTCAGCCGGAAGCCTGCGAAGCTTGCCGGTAGTGAACCCACGCCCAGCCAAACAGCGTGATGACGAGGACCGGATAGGCGTTGAAGGGAAGCGGGTTCGACAATGGATGGATCGCCGCGCCGCCGTAGATCTGCAGTGCCACGATGGCAAAAAGCAATGAAGCGACGGCACCCGTCGCCCGCACGAAGAACGGCATCGCCGGGGATGCGCTGACCAAGGCTAGTCCCGCAGCCCAGAGGCCGACCCCGGCGCCGAACAATGGTGCGCTGGCCGCCAGATCCATGCCCGAGCCCGACACGACCAGCGTCTGACCCGCAGCGAACGTGAGAAACCCAGCCGCCAGCTGCTCGTTGCTGCGCTTGATGTGGTGCATCGCCAGGAGGACAGTACCCATCACAAGCGCCGTGCCGTCGAGGCCCCACGCAATCCCGCGCAAGTCATCCGGCACAAAGGAGCCTGCCATGCCAAGCAGGCCGCCGATGACGAGGCTGGCTGCGGTGAGAAGCGCCAACTGTTGATTGCTCATTATTCTGGTCTCCTTTGATCGGGCCACCATTGCGACAGGCGAAAAGACATCGATTGGACCACGCTGCCACGTCGGCTTAGCGGGCAAACCGCATGACGAACCCCAACAGGTTGCGCACGACTTCATCCCGGTTCGTCTCGTTCAGCATCTCGTGGCGGCCACCGGGATAGAAGTCGTGGGTGACAGCCCGCACGCCTGCCGCGCGATAGCGATCCACGAGCGGTGTCAGCGCGGCCAACCCCGCATTCAAGGGATCGCGGTCGCCGGCAAACAGATAGATCGGCAGGTCCTGCCGGATCGCCTTCAGCGCATCGGGCGCAAACAGCGGCTGTGCCGCGACGAACAGGCTCATCATCGAGGCCTCGTTCATCGAGAAGCCGCAAAGGGGATCGGCGATGTACTTGTCGACTTCCGCCGCATCCCGGCTGAGCCAGTCAAAAGGCGTGCGCGCGGGTTCGAACGGCTTGTTGAATGCCTCAAGCGCATTGCCGGACGGATCCGGCGGCGGAAGCATGTCAAGGGCAGCAGATCCCGACAGCACCGCGGCATCGATCAGCCCGCTGTGCTGGAGTAGATAGATTTGCAGGGCAAACGATCCCATCGAATGCCCAAGCAGCACCAGTTTCGCACCAGGGTTCTCCTGCCGCGCGATCCGGCTGAGGACCGCCATGTCATCGACAACGCCGCCAAATCCACCCGGCCCGAAATCGCCCAATGTCTGCGCGGTGCGGCCGTGACCACGGTGGTCGTTGGCGTAGGTTCGGATGCCTGCGGCACGCAAGGCGTTCAGTGGCGCCTCATAGCGAAGGGCATGTTCACCCATCCCGTGCGCAATCTGCAGCACGGCTTTCACCGGACCCTCAGCGTCCCAGCGCCAGGCGCGGATAGGGGTCCCGTCACGGGCTTCGAAGGAAAAGGGGTGCGTGCTCATGTCGGCAGACTAGACCGCTCGGTTCACACCTTCAACCGCCGCGACACCCGCATCGCGCGGCTCACAGCCGTTCGCTGAACCTGGCGCGCCGGAGCAGGGCGCGCCAACTCTCGAGGTCTGAAAAAACCGCTTGGTCAGCGCGTGCGCGCTGCAGTTGCCGGGCCAACAGCAGATAAGTAAGAGCGCCCACGGCAGCCCCGGAAAGTTGCGCCCCATGACCGATGGGAAGCCCACCGCCGCCGGTTTGCGCTGCAAGCCCTGCGATGTCCAGCCCGACGAACAGCACGGCACCCACGATCGCCGGCATGGGAAATATCCCCAGGAGCAGGATGCGCGCCCGCGGGATCATGAGCGAAAACAGGATGATCACGCCAGACACGGCGCCGGAGGCGCCCAGCGCCGGCAGTCCCGGTTGGCCGAGCAGGAATGCCGACACCGCAGCATGCCCGAACGACGCAACGATGGCAGCCACCAGATAGAAAGCCAGGAACCGCGCTGATTCGATGATCTGCTCCACCACCGAGCCGAAACTGGCCAGGACATACATGTTCAGGAAAAAGTGCAGGAAAAGCATGTGCGAGAATGCAGACCCGAGCAGCGTCCAGTAACGGCCGGCGGCCAGCGCGTCCCAGCTGACCAGGAAGCTGTTCGTCATGATCGGGCTGTCGCCAAGCGCCAGCCACGCGCCGAAGACGACGCTGTTGGCAATGAGAATGGCAAGGACGACCGGTGGCATGGGGCACGCAACTGTAGAGGCCAGCCCCCGGCATGTCCCGGGAAGGACAATTCGCGGACCAGGCCGTGAGGTACACAACAATTCAAAAATAGCATATCGTGCCAGTGCGCGCAGTAACTTGCTTCAGGCCATGGAACCGTGGACCTGGCCATCCGTAATCCGCTATACAGCGCCCCTTGAACCCGAAAGCTGCATGGGGACCGCGCATGGCCAGGGACGAACGCAAGACCGACGATATTTCGAAACTGTCCTTCGAGCAGGCGCTCCAGCAACTCGAAGGCATTGTCCAGCAGCTTGAGAAGGGGCAGGTTCCTCTCGAGGAATCGATCGCGTTCTACGAGAAGGGCACGGCCCTCAAGGCGCATTGCGAGTCCAAGCTGCGAGACGCCGAAGCTCGCATCGAAAAGATCGTGATAGGCCCCGGTGGCGCAGCCGCGCTCACCCCGCTCGACGCCAAGCCGTAACGAACAAGGCTACGCTGAATGACCTCTACACCGGTTGAGACAGCCCTCAACGAAACAGCGTCCTTCATGGAAGAGGCCCTGCAGGAACTTCTGCCGGAAGCCGTTGGTCCCCAGTCACGCGTGATCGAGGCGATGCGCTATGCGACCCTCGGTGGCGGCAAGCGCATTCGCGCCTTCCTGGTGCTGCAATCCGGGCGGCAGTTCGGTGTCGACCGCAGGGCGCTGTCGCGCACGGCTGCAGCCATCGAATGCGTTCATGCCTACTCGCTCGTGCACGACGACCTGCCGGCGATGGACAATGACGACATGCGGCGGGGCAAGCCCACCGTTCACCGCAAGTTCGACGAGGCGACTGCGATCCTCGCCGGCGATGCGCTCCTGACCCATGCCTTCACGCTGCTCGCCGGGCACGAGACCCATCCCGACCCGCATGTGCGCGCCGATCTGGTGCTGCGCCTGTCGCAGGCTGCGGGCTTTGCCGGCATGGTCGGCGGCCAGATGATCGACATCGGCGGCAAGGCGGTCCTCGACGATATCGGGCAGATCACCCGCATGCAGCGGCTGAAGACCGGCGCGCTCATTTCCTTTGCCTGCGAGGCCGGCGCCATCATGGGCCGGGCGCCCCTCCAGATGCGCCATGCCCTCACGAATTTTGCCCACGACCTTGGGTTGGCCTATCAAATCGTTGACGACCTCCTCGACCACGAGGGCGACGCCACCGTGATGGGAAAGGCTGCGCGCAAGGACGAGACCGCCGGAAAAGCGACATTCGTCACAGTCCTGGGGCCAGAAAGAGCCCGTGCCCAAGCCGAAATTCTGGCGAGCCAAGGGGCGGCGCACCTCGACGTCTTTGACGAAAAAGCTGCGCTTCTGAGGGGGCTTGTCGACTTTGTCGTTAACCGGCGTGCGTAAATGCCGCAAGGGTAGGCGTCGCAGCAGCGCTGCTCTATAAAACCATCCTCCTGGCACTCATACGCGTTGGACCCAATGGCGCCGCTTACCCCGCTTCTCGACACGGTCAAGACACCGGCAGACACGCGCCACTTCACGCGCGAGGAGCTGCGCCAGCTTGCCGACGAGTTGCGCCAGGAAACGATTGATGCCGTTTCCGTCACGGGCGGGCATCTCGGCGCCGGCCTCGGCGTCGTCGAGTTGACGGTGGCGCTGCACCACGTGTTCCACACTCCCGATGATCGCCTGATCTGGGACGTCGGCCACCAGGCCTATCCGCACAAGATCCTGACCGGACGCCGAGACCGCATCCGCACGCTGCGCCAGGGTGGCGGGCTGTCGGGTTTCACCAAGCGCAGCGAGAGCGAGTACGACCCCTTCGGCGCGGCGCATTCCTCGACATCGATCTCCGCGGGCCTTGGCATGGCCGTGGCGCGCGACCTGAAGGGCGAGAAGCGCAACATCGTCTGCGTCATCGGCGACGGCGCCATGTCGGCAGGCATGGCCTATGAAGCCATGAACAACGCAGGCGCGTCGCGCACCCGGCTCATCATCATCCTCAATGACAACGACATGTCGATTGCCCCGCCTGTCGGAGGCATGAGCGCCTATCTCTCGCGCATGGTCTCGTCATCGACCTATCAGACGCTGCGCAATTTCGCCAAGCAGCTCGCGCAGAAGATGCCGCACTTCGTCGAGGATACGGCCCGCAAGGCGGAACGCTACACCCACGGCATGGCCATGGGCGGCACCATGTTCGAGGAGCTCGGCCTCTATTATGTCGGCCCCATCGATGGCCACAACATGGACCATCTCTTGCCCGTCCTGCAGAACGTCCGCGACGCCGACATCGACCGCCCGATCCTCGTCCACGTGGTGACCAAGAAGGGCAAGGGTTACGCGCCTGCAGAAAATTCGGCAGACAAGTATCATGGCGTCGTCAAGTTCGACGTCATCACCGGCGCCCAGACAAAGAGTATCTCCAACGCGCCCTCCTATACCAAGGTCTTCGCCGAGAGCCTGATCGCCGAGGCCGAAGCCGATGAGCGCATCGTTGCGATAACGGCGGCCATGCCGTCGGGTACGGGTCTCGACCTGTTCGAAAAGCGCTTCCCGAAGCGCAGCTTCGACGTTGGCATCGCCGAGCAGCACGCCGTCACCTTTGCCGCAGGCCTCGCAACCGAGGGCCTCAAGCCCTTTGCCGTGATCTACTCGACCTTCCTGCAGCGTGGCTACGACCAGGTCGTCCATGATGTTGCGATCCAGGGGCTGCCTGTGCGCTTCGCGATGGACCGCGCCGGCCTCGTCGGCGCCGACGGCGCAACCCATGCCGGTGCATTCGATACGACCTTCCTGGCGACGCTGCCCGGCTTCGTCATCATGGCGCCCTCGGACGAACTCGAGTTGCGCCACATGGTAGCCACCCAGGTCGCCATCGATGACCGACCGTCATCCGTACGCTATCCGCGCGGCGAAGGCGTCGGCATCGAGCTTCCCGCGAAGGGGACGCCGCTCGAGATCGGCAAGGGGCGCATCTTGCGTGAAGGCTCCAAGATCGCGCTCCTCAGCTTCGGCACCCGCCTGGGCGAGGCACTGAAGGCGGCCGATGACCTCGCCGCGCGTGGCCTGCCCACGACGGTCGCCGACGCCCGCTTCTGCAAGCCGCTCGACGAGGATCTGGTCCGACGCCTGGCCGCCAACCACGAGGTCCTGATCACGATAGAGGACGGCGCCATCGGTGGTTTCGCTGCCCACGTCATGCAGTTCATGGCCAATGCAGGCCTGTTCGATCGCGGCTGCCGGTTCCGCGCGATGACGTTACCGGACATCTTCATCGACCACGACACGCAGGTGAAGCAGTACGACATGGCCGGTCTCAACGCCCAGCAAATCGTCGCGACGGCTCTCACCGCGCTCGGCCGCGAAGCATCAACCGTGTTACGTGCTTGAGAAGCCCACTGTAATCCCGGAAACCACGCGCGTGCCTTCTGCGGGCGCCCGGGTAGCGCATGTCACTGTCCGGAATGACGGAAATGGTTGAGAAATGAACGAAGAGACGCGCACCGTTGTCATCACCCGCCTCGGCCACAAGGGCGACGGCGAAACAGACGCCGGCATGTTCGTGCCCTACACGCTGGCCGGCGAAGAAGTCGCGATCAGCACGAGCGAGGACGGCAGCTATGCCGTCGAGGTGGTCAAGCCAAGCCCCGACCGCGTGAAGCCTGCCTGCCGTCATTTCGGTACCTGCGGCGCCTGCCAGTTGCAGCACATGGCGCCCCGGGCCTATCTCGACTGGAAGCGCGAGCAAGTCATCATAGCGCTTGCGCAGCGCGGCCTCGACGGCATCGAGGTTGCGCCCACGATCGCCATCGCACCCGGCACGCGCCGTCGCGCCACGTTCTCGGCGCGGCGCATCCCTGATCGCGTGGTGATCGGCTTCCAGGAGCGTGGCGGCCACTTCATCAACGACATGCAGGAATGTCCCGTCCTGCACCCGCAACTTCTGGCGCTGGTCCCCAAGCTGCAGATCGCGCTTGAGCCCGAACTCCCCGAACGCGGTCAGGCAGAGCTGGCGCTCACGCTGACCGACAGCGGCATCGACGCAGCCTTCGGCATCCCCGGCGCAAAGCTCGACCGCGAGCAGCGCGCGCGCCTGGCCATTCTCGCCGACCGCCTGAGGTTTGCCCGCCTGACCGTCAACGAGGAACTCGTGCACCAGTCCGCGCCACCCATGATGGCATGGGGCAGGGGACAGGTCGCGCTGCCGCCGGCAAGCTTCCTGCAGGCCACGCGTGAAGCCGAGGCCGTCATGCAGGCCCACATCGCTTCCGATGTCGGAAAGGCGCGCAAGATCGCCGACCTCTTCAGCGGCTGCGGTGCCTTCACCCTGCCGCTGGCCGAGGCGCACGCGGTCTCAGCCTTCGACAGCGAAGAGGGCGCCATCGCGGCCCTCGCCCAGGCCCTGCGTGGCATGCAGGGCATCAAGCCAGCCACCGCCGAGCGGCGCGACCTGTTCCGTCGGCCGCTCTTGAAGCACGAACTCGACGCCTTCGACGCCGTCGTCATCGACCCCCCGCGGGCCGGCGCCCGTGCGCAGGCCGAGCAGCTGGCAAAGTCCAAGGTCGCCCGCATCGCGGCCGTCTCCTGCAACCCCGCGACCTTTGCCCGTGACGCGCGTATACTCATCGACGGCGGCTATCGTCTGCGCGTGGTGCGACCCATCGACCAGTTCCTCTGGTCGGCCCATGTCGAGCTCACGGCCCTGTTCGAACGAAACCAGTAGGTGGCAGTGACCAGCATGGATTGGCTGTCGGGAATACCCTCAACCGTGTTGGTGGCTCTGACGGTGCCGATAGTGCTCGCGTTGGCCGAACGAGCCGAACTCAAACCGATAGACAGAGGCGTCGACGGTTGGTTTTCGCTCTACCCGTCAATTACGATCATGGTTGTCGGCGTCTTGACCTTTCTGATGGCGAGCTTCTTCGTGTATGGGGCGCTGCAAGTGGATGACAAGTTTATCTTTTTTTCCATAACAGCATTTCTGTCAACCTTGGGCGGCTGCTACCTCATGTTCGGATTTCGAGTGAGGTACAATGCTGAAGGCGTTGAATATCGAAGTTGGTTCAAAACTATTTGGGCTCGATGGGATGAAATCAAGATGCTGCAGTACCACCTACTTCTCGGCCCGAGGTTCTTGACGAAAAAGGGTAGTTTTCTGGCTCCTAGGTTCGCCTACGGTTTCCGTCAGTTGATCGATGAGACCCTGCGGCAGGGGGTAGAGGTGTCGCCAGGCTTCCAAAGGCCACCGATATAGATGCCCAACACGCTTTCCCGCACCCTCTATCGCCTGACCCAGTCCGCCCGCGTGGCCTGGTTCGGGGGGCACCACCTTTTGGCAAACCGCCTCGGCCGCAAGACGGCCTTCGCGGAAGAAGGCGTCACGGTGGGAAGCCGCTATCCCGACCGCAAGCTCTTCTTCGGCGAGATGCAGAAGCTCTTCGAGCGCGACTGGAAGAATATCGAGGACGGTCTCTACGCCGCCCCCGCCGCGATCGACCGCAGCGCCTTCACGGCCTTCTACGACTCGCTCGACTTCCTGCGCGACGTGCCCGAAGTGGCCCGCCGCCGGCGCGACCAGGTGCACGACGAGGTCAAGGCCGAAGAGCCGCGCCAGGGCTTTCCCGACTACTACATGCAGAACTTCCACTTCCAGACGGGCGGCTGGCTCTCGGATGAATCTGCGCGTCGCTATGACTTCCAGGTCGAGACCCTGTTCGCCGGTACCGCCGACGCGATGCGCCGCCAGGCCCTCGTGCCCATGGCGTCCGTCATGAAGGGCAAGGACCAGCGCAAGCTCGCCCTGCTCGATGTGGCGACGGGCACGGGCCGCTTCCTCGCCAGCGTGAAGGACAACTGGCCACGCCTCGCCGTCACCGCACTCGACATGTCCCCGGAATATCTGTCCAGGGCCCGCAAGGAGCTCAAGGCCTGGCGGGACGTGCGGTTCCTCGAAGCCAATGCCGAGACCATGCCCGCCCTGAACCAGAGCCAGGACATGGTCACCTGCATCTACCTGTTCCACGAATTGCCACCCGAAATCCGCCAGCGCGTCGCGCGCGAGATCGCCCGCGTGCTCAAACCCGGCGGCCTCTTCGTGCTGGTGGATTCGATCCAGCCCGGCGACACGCCAGGCTTCGAGGCCCTGACCGAATTCTTCCCGCAAGCCTTCCACGAGCCTTACTACGACAGCTACCTGACCTGGGACATCCCCCACGCCTTCGCGATGGCCGGACTGAAGCCCCAGTCCTCCACGCCGGCATTCCTCTCGAAGGTGGTGGTGTTCAGGAAGTAGGGCGTACTTTCACCCGCACTGCCCCCGGTGCCGCAGCAGGTGATCCGCCAGCACGCAGGCCATCATGGCCTCGCCGACGGGCACCGCCCGGATGCCGACGCAGGGGTCGTGGCGGCCCTTGGTCTGGATGTCGGTTTCGACCCCGTCGCGCGTGATCGTCTGGCGCGGGGACAGGATGGACGAGGTCGGCTTCACCGCAAGGCGCACGACGATGTCCTGGCCTGTCGATATGCCGCCCAGGATCCCGCCGGCATGGTTCGACAGGAATTGCGGCCGGCCGTCGGCCACGCGCATCTCGTCGGCATTCGCCTCGCCCGAGAGGGCTGCCGCTGCAAAGCCCTCGCCGATCTCCACGCCCTTGA
>JBEIHO010000041.1:0-25046 GCA_040381215.1 Alphaproteobacteria bacterium
GGGAGCGAGTCGAATGTCATCGGCAAAGCAGGCGGGCATGTCCAGTTCGGTGGCCAAATTCCTTCTTGATGCCTTCGATGGCGTGCTCGGCAGCGAGGAGCACTCGCCCGAAGCCCGCAGGGCCAGTTTCATTTCCGCCAATATGTTTGCAGGCGTGATCGGGTTGGTGGCTTGGCCGTTGCACTGGGCCGTCTGGGGTCCGGTGGATTTTGCCATGACCTGCGCCTTCATGTTCCTGTGGGCACCGCTCTTCATCGGTTTGGCGGTGCGACTTGGCTGGCCGCTCGAGGACGGTCAGGCGGCTTCGGCGTTCTGCCTGTGCGGGTTCGTGGCGCTGGTTGCGATCATGACCGGTGGGGTCGCGTCACCGGCCATGCCCTGGCTTCTGCTTGTCCCGCTCGAGGCCTCCCTCTCGGGCCAGCGGTCCTCGATGCTCCGGGCGGCGGTTTTGTCGATTGTCGCATTCCTTGGCGTGGCTTTCCTGAGCCTTGTTGGGTGGCTGCCGGTTTCGCGCTTGCCGGAGGCACTGGCGGCCCCCGTATCGGCGGCGTCGGTGTTTGCGGCCCTCCTGGTGGCCATGCTTGCGCTGCGGGCCTTCAACCGTCGCGCCGAACTTGAGCGGTCGGAGCAGGCGCACGTGATGGAGTTCCTGCGCACGACGGCTACCTCGACGCCGGATCTGCTGACGCGTCACGCCGCCGATGGGTCGGTCCTGTTCTGCTCGCAATCGGTAAAAGCCCTTCTCGGCATTCCTGTGTCGACCTTCGAGGGCCTGAGCCCTGCCATGTTCGTGCACATTCAGGACCTGAAGGCGCTCGAGAGCGGTTTCCAGCGGACGCTCGCGCAAGGACCCCAGACAATAGAGGTGCGTTTCCGCCGCCGGGACGGATCCTATGTTGCGCTCGAGATGAAGACGCTGGCGGTTCGGGGTGAAATCGTTGCCTCATCGCGGGATGTGGCTGCGCGCAACGCCCGGATCGCCGATCTTGTCATTGCCCGGGATCGGGCTGAGCAGTCATCGGAGGCCCGCTTGCGCTTCCTGGCTTCGGTCGCCCACGAGTTGCGCACGCCCCTCAACGCCATCATCGGCTTCTCGGACATGATGCACAACGAGGTCTTCGGGCCGGTTGGTCACGGCAAATACCGTGAATATGCCGAGCACATCCGGGATTCCGGGCTGCATCTTGTCGACCTTGTCTCCGACCTCCTGGACATGTCCAAGATCGAGGCGGGGAAGTTCACCATCGAGCGTCAGCGCGTGGAGCTGGCGCCGTTGCTGGATGAGTGCACGAGCATGGTGTCTGCCGTTGCCGAGACTGCTGGTGTGAAGCTCGCCTGCGAGGTCGAACGTGGCATCTACCTGCAAGCCGATCGCCGCGCGATCAAGCAGGCTGTCGTGAACCTGCTGTCCAATGCCATCAAGTTCACGCCCAGCGAGGGGACGGTGACGCTCAGCGCCCGGCCCGGGCCGCAGGGCGTCGTCGTCACGGTATCGGATACGGGTGTCGGCATTCCCGCGGCCGAAATCGGAAGGATCGGAAAGCCCTTCGAGCAAGTCTCCGGAACGAAGTCGCTCCACAAGGGGACCGGGCTTGGGTTGTCGCTGGTGAAGGCCCTGACCGAGTTGCACGGCGGGCGCATGGACATCGCCAGCGCCCTGGGGGATGGCACCACGGTGACACTGCAGCTGCCGTATCATGCGGCCGAGACTGCAGACGTTGCCAATGGGACGCTTGTCTATCCGGAGCGCTTTCGCGCCAGGGCATAACGGCCCTGACGCCTATTTGTTCGGTACTGCCGCTTCCAGAGCCTCGATTTCCCGGGCGATCGCGTTGGGTGAACGCGTGAACCGGGCGAGGAGGCTGTAGAACGCCGGGACAACAAACAGCGTCAGCAGTGTCGAGAAGACGACGCCTGCGAAAATGACGATGCCGATCGCAAAGCGGCTCTGCGAGCCAGCGCCTTGCCAGAGCATCAGCGGCACAGCACCGATCGATGTCGACAGGGACGTCATGACGATGGGTCGGAACCGGGTCACGCAAGCTTCAACCAGTGCATCGCGCACGGCCTTGCCTTCGTCCCGCAACTGGTTGGCGAACTCGACGATCAGGATGCCATTCTTCGCCGCGAGGCCGACGAGCATGACGATGCCGATCTGGCTGTAGATGTTCAGCGTTGCGCCGGTTGCCCAGAGGCCAAACATGGCTCCTGCTACTGCGAGGGGCACCGTCAGGATGATGATCAAGGGGTGAATGAAGCTCTCGAATTGCGCCGCGAGCACCAGAAAGACGATCAGGAGGGCGAGGGCAAAGGTGAACGCAAGCTGAGAGCTCGATTCCTTGTATTCCAGTGACTGGCCCTTGTAGTCGATCTGGGCATGGGGCGGCAGTTCGGTGCGCGCGGTGTCTTCCAGAAAGGCCAGTCCCTCGCCCAATGTCGTGCCTGGTGCGAGATTGGCGGATATGGTGATTGCGCGAAGCCGGTTGAAGCGGCTCAGCGATGCGGCGCCGGCCTGCTCGCGCAGGGTGACAAGGTTCGACAGGGCGACAAGCTCGCCGTTGCGACCCCTGACCATGATGTCCTTGATGTCGGATGGCTGCTTGCGGTCCTCGTCGACGCTTTCGACAATGACATCATATTCCTCGCCGTCCTCGACGATCGTGCCGATGCGACGCTGACCGAGAAGGGTCTCGAGTGTGCGGCCTATGGTCTGCGTTGTCACGCCAAGCTCGGCGGCGCGCGCCTTGTCGACCATCACGTTGAGCTGGGGCTTGGTTTCCTTGTAATCCGCGTCGACGTTGGTGAGGCCCGGAAACTGCTCGGCTTTCTCAAGCATCTTGTCGCGCCAGACCAGCAATTCATCAAAACTGTTGCCGCCAAGAACGAACTGGACAGGTGTCTGGCCACCACCGCCGCGGCCGAAACTGGAGCGGGCAATTGCCGTGGCGCGGACGGCCGGGAATTGCCGCATGATCTGGGAGGCTTGCTCCATCACCTCTGCCTGTGGCGGGCGTTCTCCCCACGGGGCCAGCATGACGATGCCGCGGCCACCATTGAAGTCGGAGGAGGGGCCAAAGCTGCCGGGAACGCGGATGATCAGGCGGGAGGCCGTGCCGCTCTCTACCAGCGGCAACAGGCTCTTCTCGATCTCGAGCATCTGTGCGTGGGCTGCATTGTAGCCCGTGCCCTCGGCCATCGAGACGTTGATGTCGAAGATGCCCCGGTCTTCGGACGGCGCGATCTCGGCGGGTACGACCTGGAAGAGCGCGTAAGCTGCAGCCGTTGAACCGACCAGGAGACCGATCACGACAATGGGCATGCGAAGCGATGCTTCAAGTGCCCGCTGATAGACACCCGAAAGCCAGGTGGTGCCGCCATGGATCGTCCTGGAAAGCGCGCTTTCGCGTTCGGCGGGTACCAGGAGCTGCGAGCACATCATGGCGCAGAGGGTGAGCGCGATGATCGCGGAGAAAGCGACCGCGGATCCCAGGGCGATGCCGAGCTCGGAAAACAGGCGTCCGGTGGATCCCTCCGGGAATATGATCGGGACAAATACGGCGATCAGGACCGCCGTGGTTGCAAGGACGGCGAAGGCGACCTGCTGCGTGCCGCGCAGGGCTGCAATGAGGGCGGGCTCACCCTCGTCGATCCGGCGCTGGACGTTCTCGAGCACGACGATCGCATCGTCCACGACAAGACCGATCGCAAGCACGAGCGCCAGCAGCGTCAGCAGGTTTACCGATGCACCGAAGAGCGCCAGCAGTATCATCGCGCCCAGCAGGCAAACGGGAACCGTGACGGCTGGAATGATTGCGGCCCGGACATTGCCGAGGAAAAGGTAGATCACCATGAACACGAGGAGGCCGGTGATCGCCAGCGTGATGAAGACTTCCTCGACAGAGTGCTCGATGAAGACCGAGTAGTCGACCGCGATCACGAGTTCCGTGCCCGTCGGCAGGTTCTCGCGGACAAGCTCCACTTCCTTGCGGATGTCGCGTGCCACGGCCAGCTGGTTGGCCGTCGACTGCTTGAAGATGCCGATGCCCACCTGGCTCTTGCCGTTGCCGCGGAAGTCGCTGCGCCGGTCCCGGTTGGAAATCTCGACCTTGGCGACGTCCGCAAGCCGGACGAGCGCACCGGCTTCGGTGCGTCTGATGACGAGTTGGCTGAAGTCCCGTGCCGTGTTGTAGCCGCGGGCAATGCGGATCGTTAGGTTGCGGGTGTCGGATTCCAGGCGACCGGCGGGGAGCTCGAGGTTTTCAGCTCTCAGCGCGGTCTCTATGTCGGAGACGGCGAGGCCGCGCGCGGCGAGCGCGTCGCGGTCTATCCAGATCCGCAGGGCGCGGGTCTCGCCGAACGCGTTTGCTTGCGAGATGCCATCGACGGTCGCCAGGCGATCGACGATGTAGCGTTCTGCATAGTCGGTCAGTTGCATCCGCGACATCGTTGTCGATGTCATGTTCAGGAACATGATCGGCGCGCCGTCGGACGAGGTCTTCTGCACCTGTGGCGGGTCTGCTTCTTCCGGCAAATTGTTGAGCACGCGCGCAATGGCGTTGCGAACGTCGTTCGCCGCGGCTTCAATATCGCGCGTCAGGCGGAAGGTGATGTTGACGGACGAAGAGCCGTCCCTGGAGTTCGAGGATATCGTGTCGATGCCCTCGATGCCCGCGACTGCATCCTCGATAGGCTGGGTTATGCGGGTTTCCACGACGCTGGCTGCTGCGCCGGGATAGCTGGACTGTACCGACACGACCGGCGGGTCGATGTCGGGCAACTCGCGCATCGGCAGGCTGGTATATGACATCACGCCGAAGGCCGCGATCAGCAGGCTGATCACGATCGCGAATACGGGGCGCTTGATGCAAAGCTCGTAGATGCTCACGGCTTGCGAACCCCGCCGTCCTTTCGCCTGTCTGCCTGTTTGTCCTCGTCACCGGCGAGCTTGATCGTGGCGCCGGGACGCATCTTGAGCGTTCCCTCGAGGACCACGCTGTCACCTGGCTTGAGGCCTGCAAGCACCTCGACATAGCCCGGGACGCGGGTGCCAGTGGTTATCTCGCGTCGCTCGGCCTTGTCGCCTTCGGCCACGAGATAGACGTATTGGCGCGTTTCAACCGGTACCAGGGCTTGTTCGGCGACCGCGAGCGAAGAGCGCGGGTTTGTCTCGATGCCGATCGTCATCAGCATGCCGGGCAACAGGCGTCCCTGCTCATTGGGAAATACCGCGCGGACTGTGACAGCGCGGGAGGCTGTATCGATGCGGGTGTCGATGCTCTCGACGGTGCCGGAGAAGACTTCGCCCGGGAAGGCGGCCGCCGCGGCGCGCACTTTCTGGCCAATGCCGACGCCGGCCAATTGCGTTTCAGAGACTGGAAAATCGATCTTGATCCGCGAGATGTCATCGAGCGTGGTGATGATGTCGCCCGGGCGTACCAGCGCACCGGCGCTGACACGCCGCAGTCCTAGGCGGCCCGCGAATGGCGTGCGCAGGGTGCGGTCTGCCATGCGTGACTTGGTGGCCGCAAGCCGGGCGGCTGCGCTATCCCTTGCAGCCCTGAGCGCGTCGAGGCTTGCGTTCGAGACAAAGCCGCGTTCGCGCAGTTTCTGGGCGCGTGCCAGGGCCTGGTCCTGCTCGCGCAGATTGGCTTCCGCAGCCTTCATGTCGGCGACTTGCTCGACCGAGGCCATCTCGGCCACGACGAAGCCTGCCCCGACCTTCTGGCCGTCTGCGAAGTTCAGGCGGGCAACGGTGTCGGACAGCTTGGCCGTCAGGTCGATGCTTTCGTTGGCGCGCGCGCTGCCGACGGCCTCGATCACATCGACAAAGGGGCGTGTTTCCACCTTGTAGAGCGTAACAAGAACCGGTTGCTGGCCGCGATCGCCGCGACCATCCTTGCCGCCGCCTGTCGTGCCCCACAGTGACCAGCCGACAAGGGCGAGCACGACGATCGACGCCAGCGCCAGAAAATAGCGTTTCAAGGTCATGTTTTTTCTTCCGTCCCCCCTGACGGCAAGGATCAACGCGCGCAGCCTACATCACGCAGCACAAAGGATTGGTTCCCAGGGACCCAATTGCCTTGCAGATGAGGTAAACGGCCGGTGACCGCGAGCGGTTTATAGTCCTAGGGCCGGGTGTGCCGCGACATATTTTTCCCGGCCGGGGGCAGGCGGCGGATTGTGAAGTTTTTATTAATCATGAACCTTGCGCCGCGCCAAAATTCCCCGTCAGCGCCTGCCTTTGCCGGGGGCGCGGCGGGGCTTGAGGCTTGAGAGGAACCCCATGAGACCGCGCAGGGCCAGGATCGGCGACATTCTGAGGATCCCGATGGGCCGCGCCCTCGCGTCGCAGATGTCGGCATAGGTGTCGCCCGAGCGGTGGGCAAGGCGGACGACGGTCGCGAACTCGCCCACGGTCCGGCCCGTGAACGACAGGCCGAAGGCTGAGCGTCCGCCGGTCTCTACCTGGCGGGACAGTTGCACGGGCAGCGTCGTGCGGCCGGTCGGGCTGTCGAGGGTAATGATGCCGGCCAATGCACGGGCAGGCAGGTCGACCAGTTCGTCGGCCACGAAACGCGCACCGTGCACCGAGATATCGGCAAGCCGGCCGAAGAAGGTCTCGCCCCCGAGGAGCAATTCTGCCTGAAGCCTTCGGTTGACGCGGGGAGCCATGCGTCGCTGACGCGGTTCAGCGATGGCGCCGATCAGGCATGCAAACAGGAATGCCATGAAGATCGTGAGCGCAGCTGGTGCGGCCAGCGGGATGTGCAGCGGGCCCTGGAGGCTGAGCACGACCACGCCTACCGTTGTCCCGGCCAGCAGCAATGCGAACGACATGATGAGCAGGCCATTGGCGCGCTCGATCTGCGGCGTTCCTTCGGGGTTCTCGCGCCCTCTCAGCAGATGGATCAGGGCGGGCGCAGTCAGAAACGACTCCAGCAGTTCGCTCCAGATGGCGATGACCGGCGTTCGAATGCCAGACAGCAGCGCGCCCGACATCAGGAGTGCGCAGACCATGCCTGCGATCGACGCAGCGATGGGTTCGAAGACCGATTGCCCTGAAATCAGGGGGACGTTCAGCAATACCGCCACGGCCGGGATCGCAAGCCTGAGCGTCCAGGCAAAGGGGAGCAGGCAGGACAGGAGCGCGGGCAACCAGGAGAGCCTCTCGCGCATGGACAGGCCGCGTCCGAACACGGGGTCGCGCATGAGGGCTCCGTCAACGGTTCCCAGGCGCTGGGCGATACGTGCGTGCAGGTAATCGCGAACCGTATCCGGTGCGAGGACGGCGATCATGGGGCGTTCGACGATGCCGCGTTGCCATTTGCGTTCGGCCGCCCGGATGCGGGCCACAGCATCCGGGCGATAGTTCGTCCGCATCATCGATCCGCATGAAGAAAGGGCGGCCCTGAGCCAGATTGTCTTCTGTCCGATGCCCAGGGGGCTTGGTGCCCCGGCGGGTGCTTTCAGGCACGACTTGAAAAAGGGGCCGGGGTCGTTGGGCAGCCGCTGCGTGACGTCGATGTCGGTGAGCATGGGGTCACCATCGATCGAGAATGTCGGAATATCGCACAAGGCGAGGGCTGCATTGGCGTGAAAGGCGCCGGCCACACGGCGCATCATGTCAGGGGTGGGGGCATCGCCGGCCTGCAGGAACAGGAGCAGGCTTCCGCCCGTGCGCGCAATGGCTGCGTTCAGGGCTGTGCCGGCCGGGATGTCGTGCGATGTCGCGATCCAGTCGGCTCCCGTGCGCTCGGCGAGAGCCTGAAGCGCGGCGGCATTGCTGACAGCCTTCCCATAGCCGACAAGGTGAATGCTCACCCTGTCGCGGGGGTAGTCGAGTTGCGATGCGACCGCGAGGGTGTAGGTCGCCTTCGGGGCCTGGCGGGGATCGGAGACAAGCACGAATACGTCGAGGGTCGGAAGTTCAGTGTCGGGGACGCCGACGGGCTCGATCCTGGTCCAGGGGGAGGCAAATTCCGACAGGGCGGTGGCGATCAGGGCGAGTGCAATGAAGCCCTCGATCATCAGCAGGACGATCGACAGCGCGAGGCCCGGATTGGCCAGGCCGTCGAGGGATTGGTCAATGCGCCATACGAGATGCAGTACGAGGCCGGCTGCGCACAGGCCGAGAAACAATGCGCGCTTCCACGAGATGACGCGCCAGGACGGATAGTGCAAGGAATGACCCGCTGCAGCCGGATTTGCCACCAGAATGCCCCTCGAAGTGTCTTAGCGAATCGCCCCGAATCGCTCACCCCAGAGAATCGCAAGTTGAGTCGCACAACCAGTGGCAAGAAAGACTCAGGACGGCTATTTGGACGGGTAGGCAAAGGCGGGGCTGCATGGAACCCAAACTGAAGACCCGGATCTGGGTGCAAGCGCTCATCCGTCGCACCGAAATCAACGGTGCGTCTGCATTTGTGGCGCGCAAGGGCGAGCCCGACGCGGGCGTTGTCGTGGTGAAGGTGTCCCTCCTGAACGGGACGGCGATTGTCTGGTCATCCAGCTTCGGCAGCGATGGCCAACGGCGCTGGATCCGGGCGACCGGCGACGTGCCGGTGCCTGATGTGGATGCCGAGGCCTATATCCAGCGTTCGGTGGCGCGCGACAGCGATCTTTGGGTCGTCGAGATCGAGGACCGGCAGGGGCGTGATTTCCTGACCGAGGCGGCCGAACGCTGAGGCTTTTGCGTGCCGGGGCTGCGTGGTGCTTTACCCCGGTTGCGTGCTAGCCTTGAGGCGTCCCGCCCAAACCCGACAATGGCATGTCCATGACCCGTCCCTTGCGTTCACGCCGATGGTTCGACAATCCGGAAAACCCCGGCATGACCGCGCTCTATCTCGAGCGCTATCTCAATTACGGGCTTACCCGTGATGAATTGCAGTCGGGAAAGCCGATCATCGGGATCGCGCAGACCGGCTCGGATCTGAGCCCCTGCAACCGGCACCATCTGGAACTTGCCAAGCGTGTGCGGGAAGGCATTGCGCAGGCTGGCGGTATTGCCATCGAATTTCCCGTCCACCCCATTCAGGAGACGGGCAAGAGGCCGACGGCGGCGCTGGACCGGAACCTGGCGTATCTGGGCCTTGTGGAGGTGCTGCATGGCTATCCCCTCGATGGCGTGGTGCTGACAACCGGATGCGACAAGACCACGCCGGCCTGCCTCATGGCGGCAGCGACGGTGAACATTCCGGCGATCGTCCTGTCCGGAGGGCCGATGCTGGATGGTCAATGGCGGGGACAGCGTGCCGGCTCCGGAACGATCATCTGGCAGGGGCGGCAGATGCTGGCCAAGGGAGAGATCGGCTATCGGGAATTCATGGAGATGGCGGCGGCGAGTGCGCCCTCTGCCGGGCATTGCAACACCATGGGAACGGCGCTGTCGATGAATTCGGTGGCCGAGGCCTTGGGCATGTCCTTGCCGGGATGTGCATCGATACCGGCTCCCTACCGCGAACGGGCGCAGATGGCGCATGAGACGGGTGTGCGGATCGTCGACATGGTGCGCGCGGACCTGAAGCCCTCCGACATCATGACGCGGCCCGCTTTCATCAACGCCATCCGCGTCGCGGCAGCGATCGGTGCCTCGACGAACTGCCCGCCGCACCTGATCGCGATTGCCCGGCACATGGGCGTCGAGCTGGTCCTGGAGGATTGGCAGACGCATGGCTTCAACATCCCCCTGCTGGTCAATTGCATGCCGGCAGGTGCGCATCTGGGCGAAGGTTTCCATCGGGCCGGTGGCGTGCCTGCGGTTGTCGCCGAATTGATCGTGGCAGGCCTGATCGACGAGGCGGCCCTGACGGTCACCGGGCGCAGCCTGGTCGAGAATTGCGCGGGGCGCTTCACCTCTGACCGCGATGTGATCCGGACCGTCGACAGGCCGCTGAAGCCTGATGCGGGGTTCCTTGTCATGTCAGGGAACCTGTTCGACGCTGCCGTAATGAAGACCAGCGTCATCAGCGAAGAGTTCCGCCAGCGCTATCTTGCAGACGGAGGCGCGTTCGAAGGGCGTGCCATCGTCTTTGACGGGCCGGAGGATTATCACCATCGCATCAATGATCCCGGGCTGGCGATCGACGAGCGCTGCATCCTCGTGATGCGCAATACGGGTCCTGTTGGCTATCCGGGGTCTGCGGAAGTGGTCAACATGCAGCCACCGGACGCGCTCCTGAAGCGCGGCATCACGGCTCTGCCCTGCATCGGTGATGGCCGGCAGAGCGGGACAAGCGCATCGCCGTCCATTCTCAATGCCTCGCCTGAAGCCGCAACGGGCGGGGGGCTTGGCCTGCTGCGGACTGGGGACATGATACGCGTCGACATCGTCGCTCGCCGGGTTGATGCCCTGGTCGATGGCGAAGAGTGGGCGCGGCGCCGTGCCGCCTGGGTTGCGCCCCGCCTGACATCGCAAACCCCGTGGCAGGAGGTGGCGCGTGCCCATACCGGGCCGTTGTCAACGGGCGCGTGTTTCGAGCCTGCGACGCCTTACCTGGATATCATCCGGTTGCGCGGCGAGGCACGGGACTCCCACTGAGGCTTGTCTTCACATGCCGTAGCGCGACTTGGTTGCTGCGGGCACGGCTGTCGCGTCCTGGAACCAGCCGGTGATGGAGTAGCGCCCGATGGGTGCAAATCCCGGAACATAGGTGACGGCATGCATCTGCGGGACAGAGAACAGCATCAGTGAGTTGAAGTGGGGCAGGAAGCCCTGCTCGACGTTGTGCTTGTCGTCGATGAATTGCAGCATGCCGCCGTAATCCGAGCGCCAGTTCTTCGTGAAGCCCATCACGTAGGCGACGAGGCGGCCTTTTGCGGCGTCGAAATCGTTGTGAAGGGTCAGGAAATCGCCCGGGGCGAACAGGGTTGCCTGGGCGTCGGCGCGTACGATCTGCTTCATGCCCGTGACGGTGCGGATGAAGTCCAGCATCGGTGGGGCATTGATGAACTCGAAGAGTTGGTGCAGCAACAGCCCGCGGGTCGCGGCGCTCGAGATAGGCGTCGAGCATCGGGTAGCACCGGTAGCGGTACTGGAAGCCCTGACGCGCACGTGCCGCGATCTTCTGGTCGAGTGCCGCAAGTTCGGCTGGCGGCAGTGATGCGAGCCGCTGGCGATCGATGAATTGAGGACCGGCGTCGTCCTGGTAGGCAAGGCCAAACTTCACCTCCTGTGTCAGGCAGGTAAAGATCTGATCAGCGGCAGCAGGCGTCAGGACATCACGTATGACGAGGCGCTTGTCCTGCCGGAAACGCCTGGCGAGATCGTTGGTCTTGAGTCCGGCGTTGAGTTGCATCAATGGCTGTTCCGGTGGCGTGGTCCCATGGTAGCGGAGTGGACGCTCCGGGAGCAAGAATGGCAGGGCTTAACCTTAGTCCGCAGACAGTACTGTCCTGAACCCCACATGGCTTGTGCCCAGGTCTGCCTCCTGCGGTTGGCGCGCTGCAGGCCGGTAACGCATGCAGTAGTTGGGTGCGCAAAGGAAGGACCCACCCTTGATCACTTGCGCCTTGGGAGTGTGACCCTGATAGGTCGTGCCGGTCATTTCCCAGACATTTCCCACCATGTCGAACAGGCCGAAGGCGTTGGGTTCGAAGCAGCCGACGGGCGCCATGCCCCTGTGGCCATCCTCGGCGGTATCGATGACCGGAAAAATGCCCTGCCAGGTGTTGGCCGACCGCGGCTGTTCATGGTCGGGAGGCGTAGTGGCGCCGGCGCGGGCGGCGTGTTCCCATTCTTCCTCGGTCGGGAGGCGGCGTCCCTTCCACTTCGCGTAGGCTTGCGCGTCCTCGAGGGTCACCGCCACCACGGGGAAATCGTCGCGTCCTTCCAGGTTTGTGTCGGGGCCGCCGGGGTGGCGCCAGTTGGCGCCGTCGACGTACCGCCACCAGGACGTGATGGACGAGAGGTCGGCGTTGCCCGAGGGCATGACGAAGACGGCAGCGCCTTTCTGGTCGCTTCGTTCGGCCGTGGTGATGTAGCCGGTTGCCTTGACGAAGGCGGCGAACTGGGCGTTCGTGACTTCGGTGCGATCCATCCAGAAGGCGCCGACGCTTACGCTTCGCCTTGGCCCTTCCTCTGGGTAGACGGTGTCCCCCATCCCAAAGGTTCCGCCCTTTACAAGCACCATGCCTTGATGGGGTCCGGCTGTGGCGGGCAGCGGACACGACATGACCAATGGCGAATCCCGACTGCTGCCAGCGAGCAGGCCTGCCAGCGCCATCGCGCTGATGCCTGCCGCTGCTGCTGCCAGTAGGATGCGCCTCATGGATGTCAATTCGACCAGTAAATGTAATCCTCACCCGGGACTTCGGGCGTGCCCAGCGGGCGATCGAGTGCGATGGCGCCCTGGGTCAGCGATGGCCAGATGGGCTTTGCCTGTTCGCCGTCAATCCGGTCGAGCATCGCGCGCATGGATGCGAGCTTCTCGGGTTGCGTTTCCGCGAGGTTCGACTTCTCTGTCGGGTCTTCCTTCAGATTGTAGAGCCACGATCGATCCGGGTTACCGGTCACCTGCAGTTTCCAATCGCCGGCCAGCAGGACCTTGTAGTCGCCAGAGCGCCAGAACATGTTTTCGTGCGGCACGCCTTGCGTCTCGCCCGTGATGAAGGGGACGAGGTTCACGCCGTCGAGAACGCGGTCCTGCGGTGCTTCTGCCCCGGCGGCGGCGGCTGCCGTCGCGAAGATGTCGACGTGACCGGCGGCCCCGGTAAAGCTTGTGCCGGGATTGATCTTTGCCGGCCACTTCATGAGCATGGGGACGCGGATACCCCCTTCGAAGAAGGTCGCTTTCCATCCCCTGAACGGCTTGTTGATGTCTGGCAGGCCGATGTAGTGCGCGCCGCCGTTGTCGCTGGTGAAGATGACGATCGTGTTGTCGTCGACGCCAGCGTCCTTCAATGCCTTGAGCACTGTTCCGACACCGCGGTCGAGCGACTTGATCATCGCTCCGTAGACCCGGAGCGTGTGGTCCTCGATGCCGGCGAGCGCGTCATAGTCCGACTTGAGCGCCTGGAGCGGCGTGTGTGGCGCGTTGTAGGCGAGGTAAAGAAAGAACGGGCGATTTCGGTTGGCCTCAATGGCCCTGGCCGCTTCCTCCGAGAGGTAGTCCGTCATGTATTTCGACGGCGCAAAGCGCGTGGTTCCGCCGTTATTGACGACTGCATAGGGCAGGTTGGCCCAGAGAAACTTGTCGATAGGATCAAAATCCTGACGAGCTTCGACGACCTCGGGGTGGTCTGAGGGGAGGAACAGCGATGCGCCCGGCAGGAAGCCGAGGAATTCATCAAAGCCCCTGGCCTCTGGCCTCGCTTCGGGGGTCTCGCCGAGGTGCCACTTGCCAAGCATCAATGTGCGGTAGCCCTTGGCGCGGAGCATTTCGGGCAGCGTGGTCTCGCCTGCCGGGACGGTCATCTCCTCCATGGGAGGGACGTCCTTTTCGAGTTCCGGACGATAGATGGGCGGATGGGTGGCGTTCGTCGACATGTGGCCCAGCACCTGTGCGAATTGCATGGGCACGGGTGTGAATTCGAAGCCGAAACGCGTGGCGTAGCGACCCGTCATCATCGCGGCGCGCGAGGGGGCGCAGGTGGCGTTGCCCGAGTAGGATTGCGTCAGGTTGGCGCCTTCAGCGGCGATCGAGTCGATATTGGGTGTCGGCACCGCGCCATTGCCCACGCCACGCCCTGAAACCGTGATGTCGTTGTAGCCAAGATCGTCTGCCACGATGAGGACGATGTTGGGTTGCCGCTCTGCCACGGGTGCGGTTGGAGCCTCGGGGCCTTTTTGCCAAACGACTTCACGGTTGGGTTGGACCGGATCGAAGATCGCCTGGCGAATTCCTGGCAGGTAATACCAGTATTGCTGGAAGGCCAAATAGCCTCCGACACCGAGGATTGCGACGGCGCCGCCTGCGGCGAGAGCAATTTTCCTGAGGTTCATTGTCCTGACTGATCCTGAAGTTCCGTGGGTTCCAGAGAATATGAGGTGTTGGGTTTCTTGAGCAAATTCAGCGCTGAAGAGGGGGCTTGTTCACGGGTGCAATAGCCGCTCGATGCCGGTTCCCGAGAGGATCCGGTCCGTGCTCTCACGGTTTGCCTGGTCGAGGTTGGCATAAGCATTTCGTATCCACTGCGCGCATTTCGCCTGATAGGGGAAAGCCTGCTGCTTCCATGTCCTGCCTTCGATTTCCGTCTCGAAGGTGTTGCGGCCTTCGGCGATTGCTTTTTCATTCGCGAGGAGCGCGGGGACGTAGGCTCGGCCGAATTCCCGGAGCAGGTCGATGATGGTCTGGGGGATATTGCCGGGGTCTATCCAGTCCTCAACCGCGGGTTCCAGGCCCGAATGATCTTCGCAAACCTCTACCCAGGCATACACGCGCGGTGCCTTGGCCAGCGTGAGCGCCATTGGCGTCGGATCGAAATGCGTGAGTGCGGTCAGTTGTCCGAACATGGCGAAGTCTGACGCCCCGGGCCGATTGCCCATGAGGAAGGGTGAGACCTTGAGGTGTGCGTTGAACAATTCGAGGAAGCGTTCGAAGCTGGCCTCGATGACAGGCGCTGTCGTGTCGTTGGAGCCGACCACGTAAAGACGAGAGATCTGCCGGTCCATGATGAACTTCTTCACCTGCGCCATCTCTTCGTCGCTTGACGAGATGCGTGACCAGCGCGGCAGGATCTCGCCGGCCTTGTCGGCGTCGGCGGCATAGTGCCAGCGATAATGGAACATGGCCTTGGTCAACCACTCGTCTGCATAGTCCTCGAGCAGGTAGTCGATGAAGGCCGTGACGGGGTGTGGCGGGATCACGGAGCGGCCGTCGAAGGCGCTCTCGAGGCGGCGGATGATGGGTGTCGAGTCTACCACCGGCTCGAGGTTGCCGTCGGCTCCCGGAAAATAGAACGTCGGCAGGAGGACGACCTTGCCCCGTGGCAGGCCGGGCGGGTTGCCCATGCCGTACTGCAGAAGCCTGTACGGAATGCGTCGGTACCGCAGCAGGGATACCATCTTGCGGGTGTAGGGTGAGCCTGGTGCGCCGTTGAGAAGAAGAGGTGTCGGGATCATCGTGAAAGTGCCTTGAGTTCCTGCTCGATCGACCAGAGCCTGTCCTGCCCCCAATGGCCCGGGTTTGCGTTGACGCGAAACGAAGGTACGCCCCACAGGCCCATGCCGAAGAGTTCCTCGCGGTTTTGCTCCGCAATGCTGCGCCAGTCCTCGCTGGCAAGCGCGGCTTGCGCGTCAGTCCAGGAAATTGCTGCGCGCTCAGCTATCGTGCGCAAGCCTGCATCGCTGCCGGCGTCGATGCCTTCGGCGAAGACACCTGAAAGGAATGAGCGGGCGAATGCGTGACCCTTTCCCTGACCGATGGCGTGATGGAGAATGGACAGGCCGCGTTCGGTTGGCTTTCCAACGGGGTCGATGATCTTGCCGAAAGGAATGCCAAGGCGTTCAGCCTCGCGCTTGGTGTCCAGAGTGATGTAGATGCGCTTTGTCACGGGGACAGGTAGTCCGCGCATCACCATGGGAAGAACGAAGCGCAGGCGAAGTTCGGCGCCGTAGTGGTCCGCGAGCGCCTTCACACGGTCAACCGAAAGCCATGTGTAGGGACTGCGGAAGGAGAGATACCAATCAAGGGTGGCGCCCTTGGCGCAGCCTTGCTTGCCGTCCAGCGTGACTTCACGCGGTGAGGCGATCAGGGCTGAGAGGGGAGCATCACATAGCTGCGCCTCTCTCAGGCGCTGCTCAAGGAAGTGAAAGCGGTCGACACCCCAGTACCATTCGCCCTCGAAGTGAAACATGCCGCTGAGGTAGTGGCCCAGCTTTTCGCGCAGGGCATTTCCGTCCTGGGCCGTGGGAAGTTGCGCTGTATGGGGGTACTTCAGGCCATACGCGTTGGCCAGCATGTTGGCGTCGCGGGCGGCGAGTTCCTTCAGCTTCTGGAGCTCAGGGGCTGCAGCAGGGCCTGGTGCCGAGACGATCCAGCTCCTGACTTCGACGTCGTAGGCGTTTGTCAGAGGCTCGATCAATTGAGCCGCGAGCTGCGAATAGGGATCGCCGTGCTCATGGAAATAGTCAATGGTTGCCTTCCTGCCACCAAACCGGCGTGGAAGCGCGTTCAGGGTGCGGCGTGCATCGCGCAGGCCGGAGCTGGTGAGGATGCTGGTGATAGTGCGGCTGAGGGCTGCGCGCACGAGCGACTCTCCATCTGGATAATGGCATCCAGAGTGTCATTATCGACCGGGCGGCGCAAGTACTTGAGTTACTTGAACCCCTGAAGGATCTTGCCTGTCCGCAGCAAGCCCGACATCTGGTCGATATCGTGGCCGGCTACCATTTCGAGATCCGGGTTGGCCTCATGCAGGCGCTTGAGCTCGGCGAGCTGCAGAAGGACTGCGTTGCGATCCTCGCCGAGGAAAAACAGCGAGACGAACCGTGCCCGGGCGGAAAGTCGCTCGACGCTTTCGAAGCGCCAGGCGATGTCGCCGAGGAACAGGAATTCCCGGCCGCCTGCGGTCTTCACGAAAACCATCTGGCTGCCTGGCGTATGGCCTGGCGACTTGATCAGAACCATCCCCGGCGCAAGCGCGTGATAGGTGTCATAATTCAGCGCCCGGTAGGAGGCGAGGGCGCCTTGCGGAAATTTCAGGCCGAACATCATCTCCGGGTGGTCAATCTGTTCCTGCGTCAGTTGCGTGTGCCCCAGGACCCCTTTCAGGTCGGGGTGAGACACCAGTCCGCCAATGTGATCCGGGTGCTCGTGGGTGATGACCACGCTTGAGGCCGCGCTCATGGCCGCTTGCATACGCTCCAGCGCCCGCCGGTCGAAGCTGGGGTCCTTGGCCTGTGCGATGCCGTCCACGGCGGCGTCGATGATCACCGAGCGGTCAGCGTAGGCAACCCGGTAGGAATAAACTGGAACTTCAACCTCGTTCCATCCTGCACCCGACACGGCGGCGGTCATCGGGAAGCGGAATGAGGCGATCCTTTCCACCCGGATCTCGGTTGGTTTGTCGCCCGCGATGGTATCGGCAAGCTTGCGGACTTCGCTCAGGTCGATGGCATAACGGCCAGAAGGCATCTGGCTGTCGACAAAAAGCCAGTAATAGGCAGCCAGTGCGGCGACCAGAATGCCGAGCGCCCCGTAACCAAGCCAACGCAACCAACTCATGAGAACCTCTCCCCAGCGACTGGCAAGCAAGCTAGACTGTGCCTGGCTTTGGAATCCAGTGCGTTTCGACAAGAGGAGGCCGGCTATGGATCAGGAAGTGGCGCGTGGGCATGTCGAGCGTGTCCGGCGAACGGGCTACACGATTGTCGAAAATGCCATCGAACTTTCGCTTGTTGACAGGCTTTGTGATGCACTGGATCGCCTGGAACGCGAAACGGGCGCCCGTCCGGCCATGAATGGGTTCGAAGGTCACCACACGGTGCGTATCTACAATCTGCTGGCCTTTGGCGCGCCTTTCACCGAGGTGCCGGTCCACGGCTGCGTCCTACCCATCGTCGAGCAGGTGCTTGATCCCGGGTGTCTTGTCTCGTCCTTGTCGTCAATTGCCATCGACCCCGGCGAGACCGCGCAACCCATTCATGCCGATGACATGGTGATCCCTGTTGCCAAGCCCCATGTGCCGTTCGTGTGCAATTCGATGTGGGCCCTGACGGACTTCACTGAGGCCAATGGCGCGACGCGGCTCGTGCCGGGATCGCATCTGTTGGACAACCCGGTCTATGGAGGCACCTACGAGACCGTTGCCGCCGAAATGAAGCGTGGCAGCGTTCTCATCTGGGATGGTGCGCTGTGGCACGGGGGCGGGGCCAACCATACGGGGCAGCGTCGTACCGGCATCGCCATGAACTATTGCGCGGGCTTCATTCGTCAGCAGGAGAACCAGCAACTCGGCCTGTCGCCGGAACTGGTGAAGACGTTTTCGCCGCGGCTTCAGGAGTTGGTTGGCTATGGCGTCTATCGGGGCCTGATCGGCCACATCGACAAGAAAAGCCCGGCCCAACGGCTTGGGGGAGAAGATGGTTTCCGGTCCGTCTGGGATCGTGTTTGAGGCTCGGGGACCGCTTTTCCGCCATAAGATTGCGCGTTCCACTGCAAATTTGAAATCTCGCGGGAGCGCCATCCACGCAGCTTCACGGTAGAATGCGTGCAGAGTCCGCGGCGCCTTCGCCTTGCGGCCACTTGCAGGACCTTAGCACCCATGAAGACGACCCGTTACCACAAGCGGACCATTGCCGGCCGTCCGCTGCATACCGAAACGCAGATGCTTTCCTACGGCTACGATCCGATGCTGTCGGAAGGTGCGATCAAGCCACCGATCTTCCTGACGTCGACCTTCGTGTTCCGCAGTGCGGAGGAGGGCAAGATCCTGTTTGACGTCATCGGCAACCGTCGTCCGGCGCCCGAGGGACAGTCCGGCGGGCTTGTCTATTCGCGTTACAACAATCCCAATCTCGAGATGCTCGAGGATCGCCTGGCGCTGATCGATGATGCCGAGGACTGTCTCGTGTTCTCCTCCGGCATGGCTGCTATCACCACGACGTTGATGGCGTTCCTGCGTCCGGGCGACTGTGTCGCCTTCACCAAGCCGCTCTATGGCGCGACGGCGTCAGTCATCGAGAGGTTCCTGAAGGAGTTCGGTGTTGGCCACGTGGCGATCGAGGATGCGTCATCCGCAGCGAGCATTCGTGCGTGCCTGAAGGGCGTGGCCAATGTGAAGATGATCCTGGCAGAGACGCCGGCCAACCCTTCGAACAAGTTGTGCGATATTTCCGGGTTGGCGACCGTGGCTGCCGAGATCGAGGCGGCGGGCGGAGCGCGGCCGATTGTCGTCGTCGACAACACGATGCTCGGGCCCATTTTCCAGAACCCGCTCAAGCACGGGGCGGATCTCAACATGTACTCGCTGACGAAGTATGTTGCAGGTCACAGCGATCTTGTCGCTGGAGCGGTGACGGGCAGCGAGAAGGCCCTGGGTGCGATCCGTACCCTGCGTGGCTGGCTTGGTTGCCAGCTTGATCCCAATTCCTGCTGGATGGTCACCCGCTCGCTGGAGACGGTGTCGCTTCGCATGAACAAAGCGGCGGACAATGCGCGCGCTGTAGCAGAGTTCCTGTCAAAGCATCCCAAGGTCGAGCATGTGAACTTCCCGCTGCTGTGGCCCAAGACGGACCTGCAGCGCCAGATCTTCGACAAGCAGTGCACCGGGACGGGGTCGACCTTCAGCTTTGTGGTCAAGGGCGGCAAGGATGAGGCCTTTCGGGTGCTGGACTCGCTGCAGGTGGTGAAGCTTGCCGTCAGCCTGGGTGGTACGGAGAGCCTTGCCTGTCATCCGGCGACGACGATGCACTCAAGCTTCAGCGCCGAAGATCGCGCCCGGCTTGGCATTCCCGATGGCCTGATCCGCATCTCGATCGGTGTCGAGCATCCGGATGACCTGATTGCAGACCTGGCGCACGCGTTGGGGTAGGGATGTTCGGGCCGTGGCGCAGTTACTGCAAAACCTGAGCTGAGGGATCGCTCATGTCGTCGGCTTCGACACGGCCTCATCTCGCGGGTTGGCGCATCAGTGAAGCCGGGGACGCCGATCGGGCGGATCTGATGCAGTTCTGCCGGGCCAATCCGGACTATGACATCCTGCTGACCGGCGAGATTCCGGAGCCTATGACATGGGTCGAGGACTTTCTCACCGACCGTCCACCAGAGGCCTTCCAGCCGGGTCCGACCTACAAGCTTGTGGTGCGTGGACCGGATGATGCCGGGATCGCCGCGATCCTCGATGTGACGCTGGGATTGATCGATCCGCGGGTGGGGCATATTGGGTTGTTCCAGGTTGCGCAGGCGCTGCATGGAACGGGTCTGGCCCCGGCGCTTTACGGCGCGCTCGAGCGCTGGATGTCGGAGCGAGGAATGGAGGCCTTGCGCCTTGGCGTGTTGACCACCAATCCGCGCGGGGCCGCCTTCTGGGCCCGACATGGCTACAAGCCGATCCGGCAGAGACCGGCGCAGCTGTCCAACGGCCGCACAGTGACGTTTGATGTGCTCTACAAGCCGCTCGTGGCGCTGACGCTGGAGGCTTACCTGGCGCGGGTGCCGCGCGATGATCCGGCGACGCCTTAGGGCTGCGCGAGCGCGCCGTTTCACGCCATGGGTTGACGGCGCCGTGTCAGCGCCGGCGCCGCGGCTTGCGGTCGGGGAAGCCGGCGGCGTGGTTCATCACGTGGAAGATGTAGTGCTGGTCCACGGCGCCGCGGAAGAGGTGGGACCAGGGGCCTGTAGCGAAGATGGGTACGTCTTCGCCACCATGTGTTTCCGACCGCAACGGGACGAGTGCCTGCTGGCGGTAGTCGCTGCCCATCGCTTCTTCGGGTGTGACGTCCGGACGGTGGTCGTGGTCGGGGTCTGCGCCCGGTCCGTTGGCGTAGCCAAGCGTCGTATAGGACTTGCCGTCCAGTGCCTTCTCGGGTTTGCCGTCGGGGGTGTCTATCGTGCTCAGGATGGGGTTGTTGCGCGTCGGGTAACCGCTCATCGTCATGACGTGGCTATGGTCTGCCGTGACAATGACGAGAGTGTCGTCCGTGTTGACGATGTCGAGGGCTGTTCGCACGGCCTTGTCGAGGGCCAACGTGTCCTCCAGGGCGCGGGCGGCATTGCCTGCATGGTGGGCGTGATCGATGCGGCCCCCTTCCACGAGCAGGAAATAGCCATTGCGGTTCCGGCGCAACAGCTCGATGGCCTTGCGGGTCATCTCGGCGAGCGAGGGCTCGCCTGCCTTGTCCTTTGAGCGATCGGCTTCGAATTGCATGTGGCTGGGTTCAAACAGGCCGAGGACATGGCGGGTCTTGCGCGGATCGATCTGATCGAAGCCCTCACGGTTCCAGACAAAGGTTGCATTGCCGCTGTAGCGCGCCAGCCATTCCTCTACGAGGTTGCGCTTGTCACGGCGCGCGCCTGACTTTTTCGGGTATTCCGGGTCCGTCAGTTCCCTTGGGAAGAAGCGATCCCGGCCGCCGCCCATGATCACTTCGAGCCCGTTGCCGTGCTTCATCTCGACAAGCTGGCGGGCGATGTCCCTGCAGCCTGCGGCGATGGCGGCGTCGGGCATGTCGGCGTCGGCTTCCCAGTCACGGCTGGCGGAATGGGCATAGGTCGAGGCTGGCGTCGCATGGGTTACGCGTGTCGTGGTGATGGCGCCGGTCGACATGCCAGCAAGCTCTGCAAGTTCGGCAATCGTGGTGACGTGGTTCCTGAGGCCGGCGGCACAGTCATTCTCGGGGACGCTGGCGTTCACGCCTATGGTGCCATTCCGTGTCTTGACCCCTGTCGTCATCGCCACCGCTGCGGGCGCTGAATCCGTGACTTGGTAATCGTGCGAGTAGGTGCGCGAGAATGCGGCGTGTGGCAGCGTTTCGAATGTCAGCTTGTTGGAGACGCCGTCTCGATTTGCCTTCTGGCCCTGAAAGATGCGCGATACGGTCATGGTCGTGACGCCCATGCCGTCACCGACAAACAATATGATGTTTCGAGCGGGACGGGTGTTGGGCTTCAGACGCAGAGACTGGCGCAGATGGTCCTGTGCGCTCGTGAAATAGGGATCGTTTGCCTGCGGCAGCGCAGGCTTCGCGCCTGCCACGGGCATCATGAGGGCTGTTGCCGTGAGTGACAGGAGGCAGGCCTTGCGAATGGTCAGGTGTCTCATCGGTGTTCCGAATCTGCGCAGTGACTTGGTCCCGGCTTGTCGCGCGCGCCCTCTATAACTGCAAGCCGGCGACATAGTCGGCGAGTTTCTGGTTCTCGCTGATGCGCTGTTGTTCCAGTCTGTCGATGTTGCGCTTGCTGGTTTCGGCCTGGTCCTCGAGTTCGCCCATCAATCGCATGTAGCGGGCCTGCAGGTCGCTACCGACGGGCACCGACTTCATGTTTTCGCGTATGCGGCCCTGTTCCTCGTAGACGCGATCGCGGGCGCCGGCTTCGGCACGCAGTTGCGCATCGATGGCGTCGACCGTCTTCTTCATTTCGGCAATGCGGTTGAAGGCATTGCGCTGGGCCTGTGTCAGGTTGGTGTTGGAGGCATAGGCCAGGATCACATCTGGTTCCAGCGTCGAGAGAACCTGCTCCTCCATGCGGGACCACTGGGTGGTGATGGTCTGGCGCAGGACCGATCCTGCCTTGAGTTCGACAGGCACGCGGAAGGCAATGTCCGTTATCTCCGCCGCCTTGGCGTCGGGGGTAACGAGCTCCCAACCCGGCAGGCGAGGGTGCTCGATGATGATGCGACGGTCCTCGCGGGGGGCTGCTTTCAAGGTGTAGACAGTGGTGCGCTGGTCAACGATGGAGGCGCGGAATATCCCGTTGGCCATGGTGGCTCGCGAGATGGTCTGCTCGGCCCTATCCTCGCGATCGACGAGCACTTTCTGGTCCAGAGCAAATCCAAGCATGCGCGACTCGCCGTCCGGAAACGAGGAAAGCTGTGCGTCCCCGACATAGGACGTGCGGTCTGCGTCCTTTCGGTAGAGCGTCAGGACGCCGGATGGCAGGCTGACGCCGGCGCTGTTGGACAGCTTGAGGGCTGCAAGCGGGTGCCTTGTGCTTGTTTCGGGTTGATAGACCGCGACGAGCTCGCCGGGAACAATCCTGTCCACGATCGGTACCGCAAGCGCTTGTCCGTTCATCACGGAAACCGGGAACGGCATGCGGAAGGTGACTTGCGTCGCGCTCTCGGCGGAGCTCGCCTCGATGGGGCTGCTCGCACTCTTTGCGGCGGTGTTGTAGCGCGGACGCTCTGGGGCTGCCATGGCTGCCGGCGACGGAGGGGGAGGCGCGACCGCCAATGCGTCGGAAGCCTCCGCCATCACGCTGATCGCGCCTTCATCGGGGCGTGGCAGGATGCGGCCGAGTATCTCCACAGGCACCTCGGGGCGCGTGACGTAATAGGTCGCGTAGAGGGCTTGCCTGAATGTAACCGGATTGCCGGTTGCCACTGTCAGGTCGATGTTGTTCCAGTCGTTCCCCGTCACGTTCTCGAGTATCGCCCATCCCTGCAGGCGGGCGCGGGCCGCATCGAGCGTCGTCGCGCGGTAGGAGGATTTCCAGAGCGGTGTTTGTGCGACATAGGCAACCGTGACCTTGCGGGTGCCTGTGCCTGTTGTCCTGATCTTCAGGGTTCGCGCCTGGCCTTCGCGGTGTTCGGCGATCGCGGCAAGGGCCTGGTCGATCTGGCGGTTGAGGACTGGATCGGCGAAGGCGATGGCGCTGGCCTCCTCGAGGACAAACTGCTTCAGGCCGTCGGCGGTCATGACGCCAACGCGGTGGCGCGTGATCGTTCGGTCGCCTTCGCCTGTTGCGCTCTCCGCGGTGACGCTTACGACGCGGCCTTCGATGGCGCTGCCCGCGCGGACGGAGACCTCGGCGCCCTTGAGAGCGCCGATGAGCCCGGCGTTCGATTCCAGGGCGTCGGGGCCGAAAGGGAGACCGCGGAAAATGTCGGAAATCGGGGCGCGTGCCGGCAGCTGGACGAAACCCGTGTTGCCGGCCTCATCAAAGACCACGATGCTTTTCAGGATGTCATCGACCTGGTCCATGCGAACGGACATCAGCAACTCGGCGTTGCCGGTTACCTCGGCCTCGTATTCGAAATAGCCAACGCCCCCCGTCGACAACATGATGCGGCGAAGGCTGGGCATGGTGGCCGGGCCGGTTGTACTCGCCTGCTCGATCGGCAGGACAGTCTGGCCCGTCCCGTGGGAGCCGTTGACACGCATTCGCAACGCATAGAGGCCTAGCGCCAGAAGGCCGGTGACGGCCAGTACGATGCCAATTCCGCGGACGGTATTGCCAATGTGGCGCCGCGGTGGCTGAACCTCGTTTTCAAGTGTCAGTATTGGTTCGCTCATGTTCAGGTCCCCCAACCCGCTGCGATGTTTATTCCTGCGGACGCATGCGTCTCATGCGCGAGGCCTCTTCCGTGCGCGCTTTCCATCCCGCGTCTGAGGCGAGGAAGCGCGTGATGTCGTCCGATGTGCCGGTCAGTTGCGCCCTGTCGTAATCCCTCTTGGCGGGGATGCCGGCTACGCTGCCTGCCCGTATGAGACCGCTCACTGTCTCGGCATCCAGCATGTGAAATCGTATCTCCTCGCCGGCGAGCTCGTAATAGCCGAGGAGAAGACTGCTGCCGATTTCCTCGCGCGCCTTGTCAGGGCTCATGGCCTTCAGGGCGAAGACCTTGCGGCTGCCCGCGCGTGTCGTTGTCATTTCATAGATGGCGTAATCGTCGTCTTCCACGTAGACGACACGAAGGGGCGAGCCCTGCTCGGACTTCTGGATGTGGATGAATGAGTTCACGAGCTTGCCACTGTCCGTGTCGACGGCACGCCAGTCGCCCACAAGGGCCTCGTCGTTTACGGGACCGACCTGAAGTGGCTTCGTGTCCGATGTGACGAAGCAGCCGCCCAGGAAAAGCGCAGCGGCGAGGGCGCAAACCTGCAGGATGAGACGTGGTTTCACAGGGACGCGCTCCTCATTGATCGCAAAGACCTTAACGGACCCAACGGATCCTGTCCAAGCATGGCCCAGGATGTTCGCGCAGAAGTTGAGCCAGCGCATGGGGATGACCGTGCATTGTGGCTTTACGAGCGATCGGGGCCGCTTTAGCTTGCGCCTCCTCCCATGACCCAGACCGTTCTCATCATCGATTTTGGTTCGCAGGTGACGCAGCTCATTGCGCGTCGCTTGCGTGAGCAAGGCACGTATTGCGAGATCGTGCCGTTTCAGTCCTCCGAGGCCTTCCTTGCGAAGCACCGACCGGCGGCGATCATCCTGTCGGGTTCTCCCGCCAGTACAACTGAAGCCGGAAGCCCCCGGGCGCCAGAGCAGGTGTTCAGCATGGGCGTGCCGGTGCTTGGCATTTGCTATGGCGAGCAGCTGCTCTGCGCGCAGCTGGGCGGACGGGTCGAGGCTGGCCATCATCGCGAGTTCGGGCGTGCCTCGCTCGAGGTGCGTGAGACCTCGCCCCTGTTCGAAGGGTTCTGGACCAAGGGCGCTCGCGAC
>JBEIHO010000042.1:0-23129 GCA_040381215.1 Alphaproteobacteria bacterium
CGAAGTCGGCCGCAGGCATGCTGTCCCTGGATCCCGTCACAGAAGACGGCGAGCGCGGCGTGATCATCAACACCGCCGCGGTCGCAGCCCAGGACGGCCAGGTCGGCCAGGCCGCCTATTCGGCCTCGAAGGGTGGCGGCGTCGGCATGACGCTGCCGATCGCCCGCGACCTCTCGCGTGACGGCGTGCGCTGCATGACGATCCTGCCGGGCCTCTTCAACACGCCGCTTCTCGCCGGCGCGCCGGAGGAAGTGAAGAAGAGCCTCGGCGCCCAGGTGCCGTTCCCCTCGCGTCTTGGCCACCCCTACGAGTACGCCAAGCTCGCCCGCCAGATCTGCGAGAACTCGATGCTGAACGGCGAAGTGATCCGCCTCGACGGCGCGATCCGCATGGCCCCGCGCTGAAGCGCGCCAGCCAGCGATGTCATCTCATCGGGGGCGCCGCCGGCGCCCCCTTTTCTTTCAGGGGGCAGGTGTCCGCCGCGCGGCGATCGAGGCGACCAGCCACGCAAGACCTGCCGCGCCGCAGCCCCAGATCAGCGCATTCGAGAACGGGTTGTTGAACCGGTACTCCGGATGGTCCCGGAACAGCCAGTGCAGCCCCACATGCACGACGCAGAACAGGCAGAACCAGAACCGCAGCCGTTCCCCGGCCTGCGCGCCCGCGCGAAACGCCCAGTGCACGATCGCAATCACCAGAGGCACATGCGCCGCCACGAACACATGGAAGCCCAGATCATCCGGCATCCACGACGTCAGCGGCAGCACCCGCCACTCCATCCGCGCCACGGCATCCAGCTCATGCGTCATCATGAGCGCGAACGCCACAAGGAACAGCGTTTCGCGGTTGGCCCATGCGGGGCCGGGGGAGAAAGAGGTCATGGTTCGAGCTCTACCTGATGGGATAGGACCTTGCCGAGGGGCATGTGCTGTCCACCGACATTGACCTGGTCAAAGTACGTGTACCAGCCCGCTTGCACCAGAAGCGCAGCAAAGGCCTCCAGCTGCGCGGCCTGCGTCGCTTTCCAGACAGCGAAGTAACGGCAGGGGAGGGCGTGGGGCAGGTCGTCGCGCGCGAGCCCGGAACCAAGCAGGACAAGATCCTCCGTCATCAGGGGCTGCACCGCAGCAAGTACGCCATCCACGAAGGTCCGCCGGTCTGAAGGGTTGAGCGCAAGCCACGCCGGCTTTGGCGTCCAAATCTCGATAAGCAGGTGCAAGATCCATCCTCGAAGTCAGAATACGTGGGTTTGGCCAACCGATGAGGGTGTGACGCGCTCACCGAAGGCATTCGCAAGCGCGCCGACCGCGCGCCAGCCCGTGCAGTGGCCCGGCACGATCCTCGCAAGCCCGAAGCGTGCCATGTCCGACACCGTCTCCTGGATAGTGGCCTCGACGCCCGGGCCTGCAAGATGGAATCCGCCCATCACCGCATGGATCGGAACAGGATCAAAGACGCGCCTTGCGTGGGTGAGCACATTGATGACGCCGGCATGGGAGCACGCAGTGAAGACGACAATGCCCTTGTCGCGCAGGTGAACGGCAAGCCACCTCTCGTCGGCTATGAGTGGGTCATCCCGCCATTCTTCCGTCGAAGGATCCCAGGTCTGATGACCCGGAAAGCCCCGCTCATACGCTGTCAGGCGCGGAATTTCGCCACTGAGATAGACGTATCTCTTGCCGATCAGCCGCGCATCGGCCGACAGTTCGACAGTTGCACCAGCAGCCGCAAGCACGCCGGGCGACGGTGGGTCGCGGAACGAAATGCGCGCGCCGCTGGGTTGGCGAATGCAGCGCCGGACAAACATGCCCTCGTTGGCGTGCAGCGGTGTTCCCGGCCTGCAGGCAGCCGGCAAGCCGCCCGCGTGGTCCCAGTGGCCGTGGGAGAGCACGATTCCGTCAAGCCCCTCGAAGGAATAGCCGAGAAGTTGGGCATTGCGTGTGAGCGTGTCCATGTCTGGTCCGGCGTCGAACAACACGCGCGTCACGTCTCCTGTGAGGCCCACGATGTCCAACCCGAGCGACAATCCCCAGTTGGCGCAGCAGAGACATGAACCGCTGAGCGCCCACGCCTCGCCGCGCGCCACGTTGGCAACATGGCCGATGATCCCGCCCGGCGTCGTCGACGCGATGTCGGTCACGTTGTCAACAAGCACATGGACGGCAAGGCGTTCAGCCCTCAGCAGTTGTCCGGCCGGGGGCTCAGGCATTGACCTCGTCCTCGGTGAGCACCCGCTTTCCCGCGGCAAGGATTGTTTTCGGCTTGGCGATTTCGCCGAGGTCAAGGCGTGGATCAGCCTCCCACGTGACCAGGTCGGCAGGAGCGCCCTCCTCGATAAGCTGCAGACCCATGATGCGCCGACCCACGCGCGTGGCTGCGTCGATGACCTCGGTCGGGGTCATGCCGTGGCGCATCATGGCCTCCATCTCGGACAGGATCCGGCCATGGGGAACTTCGTCGCTGCCGACAAGGATGGGCACCCCGATGTTCATCGCCTCCCGCAGCGACGCGGTGATGCGCGCGCTCCAGGCCTGGCGGACGGCCGGCGAAAGGCCAGCGGCTTCGGCCGCGCGCAGGTGGGTCTCGACGGTCGCCAGTGTCGGTGTCCAGTGCACGCCGTGTGCCAGCATGATCCGCACTGTCTCCGGGCTTGCGCTCATGCCATGCTCTATCGCATCCACGCCAGCCTCGATAAGCGCCCCGATAGACGGGCCCGTGCTGTGCGCCATCACCCGCATGTTGCGCGCGTGAGCCTCGTCGATCGCTTTCTTCAGCACATCGACAGGATAGTTGAGCGGCGCCGTGAACAGGTTGCGGCTTTCATCGGGAAAGTCTGCAATGACCTTGAACCATGAGATCCCGGCGTCACCCACCTCGTGGACACGCGCGTTAAGTTCGGCGCAGCTCGTGTGCTTGCCCACATCGACGCCCGGAAAGAACCGTCCCTCCGGAACAACCAGCCATCCACTCCTCTGGATGATGGGCATCGGCGGAAGGTCCACCCCATCAAGTGCGAGTTGCTGGACATAGCCGGCATCACGCACGGCAAGAACGCCGGACTTCAGGTGCCGCTGGGCATTGTCGATGACAAGCGTCGGATCACCATGGGCCTTGCCGATTCCCGCAAAGTCGATCGACAGGTGCACATGGGCATCGACAAGTCCCGGCGCCATGAAATTGCCGGAAAGCGTCTGCGCCCCGTCCACCCGGTGAAAGGTGAAGCGGCCATCAACCACCCAGACATCGACGGGGTCGGAACCCTGTGGCAGAGACACCGCCCGGACATGGTAAGTTTCGCTGGACATGCTTGATAACCCTGCCGCTTCGCGTGAAGGGTTGTAATGACGGTGCTGCCGCCTCTATAGTGGATCAGCCGTCAATTAGTGGTCATTTGACGACATGTTGGGTTCACACCAGCCAGGACTCATGCCGGCAACCTATGCCCGCATCGTGAGCAGGCATTGGGCCGACGACGAAAGCCTTTCGCTCGAACTCGCCACGCCGCCGGATGGATCCGTCGCGATTTCTGTCGATGAGCAGCTCTCCCAGGCCAAGGTGCTGGCTCGGCGGCTATCGGCAGGATGGGGGCTGCAGCTTGGTAGGCTGTTTGACGCCGCGGCGCACGGCCCGGTCGGCGTCGCAGCACTTTCAGCGCCAAGCCTCTCCGAGGCCTTGCACGTGATTGCCGCCCACGGCTCATTGCGCACGCCATTCATCCGCTTTGACATCGTCGAGCAGGGCGATCACGCAGGCCTTTCGCTCGCACCCGTCGGATCCTTGTCCTCCAGCGACGCTCGGCCGCTGCTGGAAGCCACCCTTGTCGGTGTGCAGACCCTGCTGAGGCAAATCCTTCAGCGGACCCTGGGTCAGACGCGGGTGCTGGTAAGCTGGCCAAGACCCGGATACGCCATGATGTACGACACCATTTTCGAGGGAGGCGTGACGTTCGATGCCCCGCTGTCGGCGTTCCTCGTACCCGCGCACTGGTTTGCCGAGCAGTCGCCATTTGCAGATGCTGCATCCCATGCCGCAGCGATGCAGCAGCTCAAGCGGCTGCGCGCGTCGCAGGCTAGCCCGCCCACGATGGTGCAGGCCGTCCAGCGCATTCTTGGGTCATCGAACGGAACCTGGTCGCTCAAGCGGGTGGCGCGAGAGCTTTCGGTTGGCCCACGCACGCTCGAGCGCCACCTCGCTGCCGAGGGCGCGGGGTTCGGCCAACTCGCGGACGAGCGACGCAAGACCATAGCCAGCGAGCTTCTGTGCGACACTCGTCTGTCGATCGACGAGATTGCCTTCAGGCTCGGCTACGCGGACAGATCAAATTTCGGTCGGGCCTGCCGCCGCTGGTTTGGCGTTGCGCCGGCCACATTCAGGGCGGAGAAGCGCTGAGCCGGCAGCCAGCGCACCAGGCCGGATGATTCGCCACGCGCCAGCGAATCGCACCGATGCAGCCCCGCCACTGATCCCCCACCGCGCGAGCACATGCTTCAGCCGCAACTGCCGCGTCGCCCGTTTTCCGGCAGCCGCGCTGCACTTTTCCGTTTGAACGCCGTTCATCCACGAAGCCGCACCGGGAATTCTTGCTGCGTGCCATTCACGCCGTTACTTTCCCCGCCGCGTATTCACGCCCAATGAATCAAGGGGATCCGGATGAATAGAAACGTCATGATCGGCGGCGTTGCCGCCGTGGTTGTTCTGCTGGGAACAGCGGGCTATCTGATTTTTGCAGGCCGCGGCCCGGGCGGCGGCGGCGAGGGCGCGCCGGCTGGCGAGCTTGGCCCCGTGACCACAAATGCGGTCAGCGTCATCAGCGAGTACACGAACAATCTCTCGCAGGATGGCAAGCGCCTCAACCTCGGCTTCCCGGCCTTCGAGCTGAAGGCCAAGGCCGGCGAGACCACCTCATCCGTGTTTTCGACCACCTGGCGCGTCAAGCTGCCCGCCGACGAGCGCGTGGTCGTCGCCACGGCGACGCTGAACGGCTTCATGAAGTCGACTGGCAATCCGCCGGTTGTCGCCCCCGCGCCCGCCGTGCCGGAAGCTGCCGCGCCTGCCGCCGCGCCCGCCGATGGCGCAGCCGCTCCCGCCGCCACGCCGGAAGCCGCCGCGCCAGCTGCCGCAACGCCGCCCGCCGATGGCGCTGCAGCCACGCCCGCCGAAGCGCCGGCCAAGCCCGCGCCCGCAGCCCCCGCAGGACCCGTTGCAGGGGACGGCATCGTTCGCATTTCGGTCGCGCTGGGCAGCGAAGCGTCAATCACAGAGTGGCGCGACCACACTGGCACGGGCCTGAACCGTCGCCTGTCGAAGGCCGTCTCCTACATCGCCGCCGACAAGGACCTGCGTGATGGCGGCCTCGTTCCGGTGACGGTCACCGTCGAAGTCTCGGGCGGAACCGCGCTTGAAACCATCGCGAAGCTCAACAGCATCGATGTCCAGGTCCTGACCGAGAGCGCACCGCTGCCCGCGCCGGCAGCCGAAGCGCCAGCCGCGCCGGCGACCGATGCGCCTGCAGCCGAAGCGCCGGCCGAGATGCCGGCCGCGACGCCGGCACCCGCGACCGACGCGCCGGCCACCGCGCCCGCGACGCCGCCGGCCACGCCGTAAGCCTCACCTCTGCGCCGGTCCGCCCTTCCACAGGGGGCGGGCCGGTCCTTACGCCACGCCGAAGCCGCGCGCGATCCGGTCCATCGCCAGCGCCAGGTCGACATCCTTCCGCGTCAGCCCGTTGGCATCGTGCGTGGTCAGCAGCACCCGCACGGTCTTGTAGACATTGGACCATTCCGGATGATGATCCATGCGCTCGGCGATCAGCGCGACCTGGCTCATGAACCCGAAGGCCTGGACGAAATCGGCAAACACGAATGTCCGCTCGATCGCGTCGCGTCCAGGCTCATGGCGCCACGACGGCAGGGCGGTGGCAAGCACGTCACGTTCGCTCGAAGTCAGTTTGTCAGTCACGAAGCCTCTCCACTTTGGCATCGATCATAGGCTATGGTCGGCGTCATTGAGAATATCCATCCGAGGACCGCATGAGCACCGACGCGATCTACGATCTGGTGGCGCCAACCCTGGACGACATCGAAATCCTGGCGCGGGAGATCTTCGACCGCCTGCCGGCCCAGTTCCGCGCCAAATGCGGCCAGGTCCTGTTCAGGATCGAGGATCTTCCCGACGATGACGTCACCGCCGAGCTCGAGCTCGAATCGCCCTTCGACATCCTCGGGCTCTTTCAGGGCACCGATATCACGCAGGCCGGCGTCGAGGACGACGTCTCCGGCGAGCCCAACGTCGTCTATCTCTATCGTCGCGCCATCCTTGACGAATGGGCAGACTCCGAGATCGCCCTGGGTGACATCGTCGCCCATGTCCTGATCCACGAAATCGGCCACCATTTCGGCTATTCCGATGACGACATGGAGCGCATCGAGGCCGACGTCACCGAAGCCTGACCTACCCAAGCGGATAGGACCGCTCCAGCACGTACTGGCTGCCAAGCGCGCTCGCATGGCTGGAGTAGAGGCCGAAGCCGTTGACCGCAAACGGCGCGCTGCTGAACAGCGCATGGTCGGCAAGAAAGGCGTTCACGCGCGATCGTGGCGCATCCTTGAGCCGCGCCAGCGTGACGTGCGGCGTATATTTGCGGGTCTCCGCCTCAAGCCCCATGCGCTGCAGGGCGCTTTCCACCCGCGCCACGAGGTGCAGCAGCGCCGGGCAGGGCGCAACGCCCGCCCACAGCGAATGCGGTTCCTTGCTGCCAAAGCTGCCGCTGCCCTTCAAGGCCAGCTCGAAGCCGGGCGCGCGAACGCCAGCAAGCGCGCTGTCGATGTCATTGGCGACCGCCTCATCGACCTCGCCGATGAAGCGCAAGGTGACATGCAGGTTTTCAGCCGAAGACCATCGCGCGCCGGGCACCCCGCCTTGCATCAGGCTGAGCTGCAGGCGCAGTTGCTGCGGCAGGCCGATCGCGGTGAAGAGCCTGATCATCCCTGCCTCACGGGGCCGGGTTGGGCTGCGCGTGATGCGCCTCGTCGATCGCCTTCTCCAGCTCCTCGTTCCACGTCACGTTGATGCTGTCGATATTGGTCTTCAGTTGCGCCATGGTCGTCGCACCGATGATCGTTGACGTGACGAACGGGCGTGACGTGACGAACTGCAGGGCCATCTGCGCCGGATCCAGCCCGAAGCGGCGTGCGATCTCCAGGTAGCGGTCGATGGCAGGCTCTGTCTGCCGCCGCTCATAGCGCTGCAGGCGGTTGAACAGCTTCTTGCGCGATCCCTCCGGCAGCGACCCCTTCTGGTACTTGCCCGTCAGATAGCCTTGCGCCAGCGGCGAATAGGCAAGCAGGCCCACCTGTTCGCGATGCGCGATCTCGGCCTGTCCCAGTTCGAACACGCGGTTGACCAGGCTGTAGGCATTCTGGATCGACTGCACGCGCGGCAGGCCGCGCGCCCGCGAATGGTGCAGGAATTCCATCGTGCCCCACGCCGTCTCGTTCGACAGGCCGATATGGCGGATCTTGCCCGCCTTCACATGCGTCTCGAGCGCGCCCAGGATCTCCGCGATCGGCACCGTCGGCGCCTCGAGCCGCCGGTCGGTGAGCCCCGTCGCGCCGAACAGCGCCGTCAGCCGGTCCGGCCAGTGCAGCTGGTACAGGTCGATATAGTCCGTGTTGAGCCGCTTGAGGCTCGCATCGACCGCCTCGGCGATCTGCTTGGCCGATTGTTCGGTTGGCGCGCCGTCGGCCCGCAGCCACGTCATGGGCGAGCGCCCGGCAACCTTCGTCGCCAGGATCACCTTGTCGCGCTTGCCGCCCGCCTTGAACCACGAGCCTATGATGCGTTCCGTGGCACCCTGTGTCTCGGGCTTCGGCGGCACCGCATACATTTCGCTTGTGTCGAAGAAATTGATGCCGCGCTCCAGCGCGAAGTCCATCTGCTCGTGGCCCTCGCGCTCGCTGTTCTGCTCGCCCCACGTCATGGTACCGAGGCAAAGCGCGGACACTTTCAGGCCCGTGCGGCCCAGCTCTCGATGCTGCATGGTCGATCTTGTCTTTCCTGGAGGGGTTATTTGGCCTTGCGCGCATTGATCTGCGCGAGGAGCGCTTCGACATGCGGCAGGATATTGCGCACGATCACTTGCGTTCCCTTTTCGTTGGGATGGATGCCGTCCTTCTGGTTCAGTTTCGGGTCTGCCGCAACCCCTTCGAGGAAGAACGGGAAGAACAGCACGTCATGCTTGCGGGCAAGGGCAGGGAAGATCGCATCATACGACGCCACATACTCCGGCCCCATGTTGCGCGGCGACTTCATGCCCGCCAGCAGCACCGGCAGCCCCCGCTTGCCCAGAAGTCCCAGGATCGCATCGAGGTTGCGCGCCGTCTCCTTCGTGTCGAAGCTGCGCAGGGCATCGTTGGATCCCAGCTCCACGATCACCCCGTCAACCGGCTCCTCCAGCAGCCACTCCAGCCGCGACAGCCCGCCGGCCGACGTATCGCCCGAGACGCCGCCATTGATGATTCGCACCTTGTGGCCCCGCGCCTTGAGCTTGGCCTCCAGCACCGCACAGTAATCCGTACCGGGAGGCAGGTTGTAACCCTGCGTCAGGCTGGTCCCGAGTGCGAGGATCCGCAGCGCCGGTGCCTCGGCCGCGCGAAGGTCATTGATTCCGGCAACACAGAACGCGAAAATGGCAACAAGGCTCAGGAACAGGTTCGAGCCGCTGGCCCCAAGCCGCGTTTTCCGGTAACGGGATGTCATTCCAGACCCTCTTGTTGGTAGTCCGACGTACATGGTGCGTGTGATCGACGCTGAACCCGTGCTCAAGCTCGAGGCTGTCAGGCTCACATTGGGGAGCCTGGCCGGCCCCGTCAACATTCTCAATGGTATCGAGCTGGTCGTTCGTCAAGGCGAAGCGATCGGCCTTGTGGGCCCGTCGGGCTCCGGCAAGTCGACGATGCTGATGGTCATGACCGGCCTCGAGCGACCCACCTCCGGCCGCGTCCTGGTGAAGTCGCGCGAGATTTCGGCGATGTCCGAGGACGAATCAGCGCGCTTCCGCCGCGGGAATGTCGGCATCGTCTTCCAGTCCTTCCACCTGATCCCGACCATGACCGCGCTCGAGAACGTGGCGGTCCCCCTCGAACTTGCCCTCGTGCCGGACGCCTTCGAGAAGGCGCGCCAGGAACTGGTCAATGTCGGCCTCGCGCACCGGCTCGAACACTATCCAAGCCAGCTTTCCGGCGGCGAACAGCAGCGCGTGGCCCTGGCGCGCGCGCTCGCCCCGCGCCCCAGCCTGGTCTTTGCCGACGAACCCACCGGCAACCTCGATGGCCGAACCGGTGCCGAGATTGTCGAGATGATGTTCCGCCTGCAGCGCGAGCGCGGGTCGACCCTCGTTCTCGTCACCCATGACGAGGCGCTTGCCCGCCGCTGCGACCGCATCGTGCGCCTGCGCGACGGCAAGATCGAGGCGATCGAGGACGTGCCATCCGAGGTCCCGACTGCAGCTGTGGTGATCGAGACCGCGCCCGCCGCACCGGTCGCTGAGGCGCCGCAAGCCGCGCCCGCCGCACCACCGGCAGCCGAGTTGGCTCCCGAGCCGCCCGCCGCCGAAAGCCCGTCGCAGGAAGCAGCGCCCGAAGCGACGCCCCCAGTTGCGCCCCCAGTTGCGCCCCCAGTTGCGCCCCCAGTTGCGCCCCCAGTTGCGCCCCCAGTTACGCCCGAAGCCGCACCCGAAGCCGCGGAACCGCCGCCACCGGCAGACATGGAGCCCGCGCCCTTCCGCCTCGTCGAGGAAGACACCGTGCCCACGGATGCCCTCGCCGCGATCCCGGAACCCCAGGCGCCGGCCCGCGTCGAATGATCGGGCGCCTGAAACTCGCCTTCGCGCTGGCCCGTCGCGAATTGCGCCAGGGCTTGTCGGGCTTCCGCATCTTTCTGGCCTGCCTCGTGCTGGGTGTAGCCTCGATCGCAACCGTGGGATCGCTCTCGGCAGCCCTGCTCGAGGGCCTCGCCGTCGAGGGCCAGCGCCTGCTCGGCGGCGACGTCGAGCTGCGCCTCGTCCATCGCGAGATGACCGAAGCCGAGCTCAAATGGCTGCGCAACCAGGGCAAGGTGTCGATGACCGCCGAATTGCGCGCCATGGCCGTGACGCTCGACGGCAGCGCGCGCGCCAACATCGAATTGAAGGCGGTCGACAGGTTCTATCCGCTTTATGGCGTCGCCGACGTTTCACCACGCCAGCCGCTTGCCGAGCTCTTCGCGAACCGCGAGGGCATCTTCGGGGCCGCTTTCGAACCCCGGCTCCTCAAGAAGCTCGGCCTCAAGCAGGGCGATGTCATCAGGATCGGTGACGCCCGCTTCCGCCTGCGCGCGCTGGTCAAGCAGGAGCCGGACCGCATTGCCGGCGGCTTCTCGACCGGACCGCGCGTGCTGATCTCCGAGTTTGCCCTGCGCGCCACGGGGCTCATCCAGCCCGGTAGTCTCATCAATTTTTCCTATCGCCTGTCGCTGCCCGCGGAAATCACCTCACGCGAGGGCGTGGCGAATTTCCTGACCTACGTGAAGGATACCTGGCCCGACAAGGATTGGCAGGTGAGGGACCGCTGGAACGCGGCCCTCGGTGTGCGCCGCTTCATCGAGCAGGTCAGCGCCTTCCTGATCCTCATCGGGCTGACCGCGCTCGTCGTTGGCGGCGTCGGCGTGGCGAGCGCGGTGAAGGCCTATCTCGACCGCCGCCGGGACGACATCGCGACCCTGAAATGCGTTGGCGCCAGCGGCCGCTTCATCTTCCTGATGTTCCTCGCCGAAGTCATGGCGCTCGCGGTACTTGGCGTCGCGGCAGGCCTCGTGATCGGCGCCATCCTGCCTGTCCTTGTCGGTCTCGTCCTTTCCAGTTTCCTGCCATTCCAGGCCCAGTTCGGGCTCTTCCTCGCACCGCTCGGCGCTGCCATGGCCTATGGCCTTCTGACGGCGCTGGCCTTTGCCATCTGGCCGCTCGCGCGCGCCAAGGAAATCGCGCCCGCCGTGATGTTCCGCGATCTGATAACGCCAGCCCGGCGCTGGCCCAGCTGGCCCTACGTCGTAGCGACGGGCGCATCGCTGGCCGCGCTGGTCGCGCTGGCGGTCGCCCTGACGCCCAACGTCGAGCTGGCCGCCGGCTTTGCCCTCGCAGCGCTCGTGGCCTTCGGCCTCCTGCGCGCAACCGGCATGGCCCTCATGTGGATCGCCCGCAGCATCCCCAGGCCGCGCTTCATGATGGCGCGCCTCGCCCTGTCGAACATCTACCGGCCCGGCGCACCGACCTCCTCGATCGTGCTCTCGCTGGGCCTGGGGCTGACCTTGCTCGCAGCCATCGCGCTCATCGACGCCAATATCCGCCGCGTCATCTCCGAGGAGACACCCGTCTCCGCGCCCAGTTTCTTCTTCGTCGGCATCCAGGCGGCCCAGTCGGAAAAGTTCCGCACGCTTGTCTCGCGGCAGGCCGGCACCTCCGAGCTGGCCCTCGTGCCGATGCTGCGCGGCCGCATCACCAAGGTCGACGGCGTCCCATCCGAGAAAGCCGTCGTTGCCAACGACGCCCGCTGGGCGCTCAACGGCGACCGCGGCCTGACCTATGGCAATCCACCCGACTCCCGCGCCCAGCTCGTCAAGGGCAATTGGTGGCCGGCGACCTACAGCGGTCCACCCCTGGTATCGTTCGACGCAAATCTCGCAAAGGGCATGGGGCTCGATGTCGGCGACACGCTCAGCGTCAACGTCCTCGGCCGGGAATTCACCTTCCGCATCGCCAATCTGCGGCGCGTCGACTTCTCCAACGCCCGCATGAACTTCATCATGATCGTCTCGCCCGGCGTGCTCGAGAAGGCGCCGCATGAATTCCTCGCCACCATCCACGCCAAGCGTGAGGTCGAAGACGATGTCGAGCGCGCCATCTCCACCGCGTTCCCCAGCGTCACCGTCATCCGCGTGCGCGAGGCCCTCGAAACGGCAAGCGAGCTCGTCCGCCAGCTCTCGGGCGGCGTCAGGGCGGCAAGCTTCGTTACACTACTGACGGGCCTGCTGGTCCTCGCAGGCGCGCTCGCCGCCGGTCATCGCCACCGCCTGTACGACGCCATCGTCCTCAAGGTCATGGGCGCCACCAAGGCCCAGGTCATGGCCACCTATCTGATGGAGTTCGCGTTGCTGGGCCTCGGGGCAGGGCTTGTGGCGGCCCTGTCGGGGACCCTCGCGGCCTGGGCCGTCGCGGTCTTCGTCATGCAGACCGGTTTTGTCCCTTCATTGACCACACTCGCCGTCGTGATAATCGGCGGGACGCTGGCAGCAATGGCCCTCGGGATCGCCTCGACCTGGACAGCCCTTTCAACGCCGGCGGCCCGTACTTTGCGCACCGCGTGAAAATTGGCGGATTTGTTGATTTTCACGTGTCCAGGCAGCTGAAATCCGTTCGCAAGAATCGCGCTAAGGTCTTGAACTGCAAGGCTTCGCAGCCCACATTACACGCACAAGATTTGGCGCTGGCCACGTCTCGCGCCAATACGAAAGGGAGCACCCATGTCTGACTATAATTACGGAGCCCGTCACGCGTCCCCCGCGAGCGTCGACGCGCAGGCAATCGACCAGGGCCTCAGGGCCTACATGATCGGCGTCTACCAGTACATGATGATCGGCCTCGCCGTGACCGGCGTCGTCGCCTACGCGACCTCGGCAACGCCCGTGCTGTTCAATGCCATCTATGGCACCCCGCTCGTGTGGGTCGTCATGCTGGCCCCCGTGGCGATTGCCTGGTTCGGCTTCGGCATGATCGACCGCATGTCCGCCTCTGCCGCGCAGATGATGTTCTGGGCATTCGCGGGCATCATGGGCCTGTCGCTGGCCTATGTCTTCCAGGTCTATGTCGCAGCCGACATCGTCCGCGTCTTCTTCATCACCGCGGCGACCTTCGGCGCGCTCAGCCTCTACGGGTACACGACACCCCGCAGCCTCAGCGGCTGGGGTTCGTTCCTGTTCATGGGTGTGGTGGGCCTGCTGATTGCCTCGGTCGTGAACATTTTCATGCAGTCCGATGCGCTCACCTTCGCCATCAGCCTGATCGGCGTGGTCGTCTTTGCCGGCCTGACCGCCTACGACACGCAGGCGATCAAGGAAATGTACTACGAAGGCGACGACAGCGAGACCTCGAGCAAGAAGGCCATCCTCGGCGCCCTCCGGCTCTACATGGACTTCATCAACCTCTTCCTGATGCTGCTGCGCCTGTTCGCCAACCGCGAATAAGCAGCGCCTCCTGAGGCCAGACACCACGAACTTCACCCCGGACGCCGCAAGGCCTCCGGGGTTTTTCATGTCCCGACGCCACCTGTGCTAAGGCTGCTGCATGTCCCGCTCCCGCGACGCCTTCGGCCTCGAAGTCACCAATGCCGCCAAGGAAACCTGTGCGGCCCTCGACACATTTGGCCGCGAGTGGATTTCCTACGGCCCCGATCTCGGCGTTCTGCTGGCCGCCGCCGCCCGCGACCCGACCTGCCGCCTCGCGACAGCCTACGCAGCCCTTCTTCACATGTCGCTCGAGGCACAGGAAGGCTACGACGCCGCCCAACCCTTTCTCGAAACGCTGAAGCAGGGCGCCCCCGCGCACACCCCGCGCGAGGACGCCATCATCGAGGCAGCCCTTGCCTGGGGCGTACAGGACTACGCCGCAAGCCTGCGCGCCTTCGAGCGCGCGCTCATCCATGCCCCCGCCGACATCGTCGCCGCCAAGTGGGGCCAGTACCTTGCCTTCAATCTGGGAGATGCCGAGGCCATGCTGCGCCTCGGCCGGACAGTCACCGCGTCGCGTCCCGACATCCCCGAGGCCTGGGGCATGCTCGCCTTCGCCGAGGAACAGTCCCACCGCCTTGACCAGGCCGAGCACGCAGCCCGCAAGGCGCTCGCGATGAAGCCGTCCGAGGCCTGGGCCCAGCACGCGCTCGCCCACGTCTTCGAGACAACGGGTCGCCTCGATGAAGGCGTCGCCATGCTGTCAGCCGCGGCGCCGGGCTGGGCGACGCGCTCGATCTTCATGGCCGAGCACAATTACTGGCACCTCGCGCTCTTCCATCTCGATCGCGACGAGCCGCACAAGGCGCTGGCGATCTGGGATGACCACCTCTGGGGCCGCTGGCCAGACTTCGCCCAGGAGCAGATCGGCGCGATCTCGATGCTCTGGCGCCTTGAGCTGCGCGGCATCGACGTCGGTGACCGCTGGCAAGCCGCCGCAGCCCGGGTCGCCGCCCGCGCCGACGAGCACCTCTGGCCCTTTCATGACCTGCATTACGTCCACGCCCTTGCAAGATACGGCGACACGATAAGGCTCGACCGGTTCCTGCACACGCTTGACCGCAAGGCCGAGGCCGCCGGTGGTGTATGGTCCGCCGTCACCAGTCCGATGGCGCAGGCCATCGCCGCCGCCGCCCAAGGCCGTAGTGCCGCCGCTGCAGCGGGCATGGAGCGCCTGCTGCCTGAATTGCACCTCATCGGCGGCTCCCATGCCCAGCGCGATGTCTTCGTGCAGGCGTGGATCGATGCCGCCCTCAGGGCAGGCGAGGGCGAGCGATTGCGCGACACGCTCTCCGCCCGCGCTGGCGCGCGGCCCGGCGTGGGCGTCCACGCACGTGATCTGCTGAGGCTGGAGCACGCGTCCGGCTAGTCGACGGCGTGCGGGCGTCGCGGCTCAAGCACCCGCAGCACCTGCGCCAGGTCATGTCCCCGTTTCAGGATCATGCCGCCGCTGGCCACCACGCTGTACATGCCTTGCCTGTTGCGCAGGCTGGGGCGCTTCTCGATCCGGTAGAGCGGCATCTCGGCCGTATGTCGGAAGATGGCGAAGACAGCATGCTCGCGCCCCGCACCGATCGCATAGTCGCGCCACGCGCCGGCCGCAACCATGCGCCCGTAGACAGACAGGATGGTGGAGAGCTCGCGCCGGTCGAACATGACCTCGGCGCCGCCGTCCGGGCCATCGCCTGTATCCGTGCCCCTGTCATCGTTCCGCGAGGCGGGGCGTGCGCTGCCACGGAAATTGACTATGGTTTCATCGACCATCAGGTCTTCAGTGTCCACCCGCGCAAGCCACCTTGGCAAGCCCGATCAGCGCCGGCGGCACATGAAAATGCCGTCCGCCAGCGGCAGCAGCACGGTATCGACGCGGTCATCAACCTTGATTTTCGCGTTGAGCTTCCGCAGCGCCACCGTCTCCGCCGACATGTCTGCCGCGTCGCACACCGCACCCGACCACAGCACATTGTCGATCGCGATCAGCCCGCCCGGCCGCACCAGCGTGAGCATCGCCTCGTAATAGGCGTCATAGGACGTCTTGTCGGCGTCGATGAACGCGAAGTCGTACCATCCCGATCGGCCGGCACCAATGAGCTGCGCCAGCGTTTCACCCGCAGGCCCCACATGCCCGGTGATCTTGTGCGCCTGTCCCGCCTGCGCCCAGTATCCCCGCGCCATCTCCATCGTGTCGGCGTTGATATCGAGCGCATCCACCCGGGCCGTATCCGGCAGTGCCAGGGCAACGGCCAGCGCGCTGTAGCCGGTGAATGTTCCCACCTCGATCGCGCGCGTGACACCCATCAGTTGCGCCACAAGCCCCATGAAGGCGCCCTGCTCGGGAGCGATCTGCATCATCGCCGCCCGCCCCATCGCCGCCGTGTCCGCACGACAGCGCGCCAGCACCGGGTGCTCCCGCACGCCCGCGTCCACGGCATAATCCAGGACAGTCTCGCTGAAATTCACGCCCTTGCGCATCGCCATGGCCCCCGTGGAAAGGTTAAGTGCGCGAACATTGGCCGACCCGCTTGCATTCCGCAATGAACTTCGAAAGTCTCCCCGCCAATGACGACACCATCCTTCACAAGCTTCCCCGGCGACCGTCCTCTGGCTGCTGCCATGGGGGCCGCCGGCGACATCGCAAGCTTCGTCGGTGAACTGTTGCGCCCGCAACCTGTGCCCCCGCACGCCAACGTGCCGCGCGGCGATGGCCACACCGTGCTCGTGCTGCCCGGTTTCATGACGGGCGACTGGGCCACGCGGCGTCTCATCGCCTGGCTGCGCGACGCCGGCTACGATGCGCGCGGCTGGGGCAGGGGAACCAACTGGGGCCCGACGCCTGCCGCCCTCACGCGCTGTGCGGCCCTCGTCGATGAAGCCAATCGGCGCACCGGTCGCAAGGTCAGCCTGATCGGCCGCAGCCTCGGTGGCCTCTTCGCCCGCGAACTGGCCAAGGATGCGCCGGCCAAGATCAACCGGGTGATCACGCTGGGAACGCCGTTGCGCTTCCCCATCAAGACGCCGCTCTCGCCATTCGCCGAGACCATGTCGGGCGCCTTCGATCCCGGCTTCACCGCCCGACTGCCGGACTTGCTGAGCAACCCGCCTGTGCCGGTGACAGCCTTCTACTCGCGCAGCGACGGCATCGTGCCGTGGCAATCCTGCCTCGTCGACGAAGCGCCTGGCGCCGAGAACATCGAGGTCGACAGCCCCCACACGATCATGGGCTCGCACCCCGTGGCCATGCGCGTGATTGCCGAGCGACTGGCAACCCCGCAGGCCTGATCCCCCGCCAGCACGACCTGAATAACGGTTCATCCCCGCGTCGCGAAGGCGTGATCGCGTGCCATCAAGGGGCCGCATTTAAGCCCTTGCGCGGCCGCTTTGCAGGACCATCTTCAATCATGCCGGTTGGCCCGGTGGTGCGGCGAAGGCCCGGACCATCAGCCCCCAGCCCCCTCGCGGCTTTATCCGCACCCCGGGCCAACCGCGAAGTTTCGTGCCGGCCTCGCAATTCCCCAAACTCGTGTAGAACTCCCTCGGACATGTTCCGAGGGAGATTTTTCATGCGTCTGTCCGGCAAAGCAGCAATCATCACCGGTGCAGGATCCGGCATCGGCCACGCCACCGCCCGCCTGTTCGCCGCCGAAGGCGCGCGCGTGCTTGCCGTTGACGTCCCCGGCAAGGGCCTGGCCGCAAGCCACGCCGGCAGCGCGGGCATCGAGGTGCTCGAATGCGACGTCACGGGCATCGAAAGCCCCGACCGCATCATCGCCACCGCGCTCGCCCGCTTCGGTGCCCTCGACATCGTGATGAACAACGCCGGCGTCTCGGGCCGCGAGTTCGTCGAGGACATGAAGCGTGAGACCTGGGATCGCGTCCTGGCGGTCAACCTCACGGCACCGGCCCTCATCTGCCAGCAGGCGATCCCCCACCTGAAGGCCAGCAAGGCCGGGCGCATCATCAACGTGGCCTCGGTGATGGCCGAGGGCACGGATCTCGGACTGGCGGCCTATTGCGCCTCCAAGGCCGGTGTCGCCGGCCTGACCCGCACCCTGGCTCTGGAGCTGGGCCGCTTCGGGATCACGGCGAATTACCTGTTGCCGGGTGCCATCCGCACCGGCATGACCACGCCGCTCTGGGATGCCAGGCCCGACATCGCCGACGTCTGGGCGAAGAAATCCCCCTTGCGCCGCCTGGGTGAACCGCTCGATCTCGCCCGCGGCGCCCTGTTCCTGGCTTCCGACGACGGGGGCTTTGTCACCGGTCACGGCCTGCACGTCGACGGCGGGCTCATGCTGCGGGTCTGACAGGGCCGCAGGCCGAGAAAATCACCCCTTGCGGCTGCAAGGGGTTTCTCGTATCGCTTTGGCCGTCTTTTCAGCTCGTTTTTTGGCGGGTTAGCAAGCATTTCCATGATCATCATCGAAGACTTGGTCCGGCGGTTCGGGGACTTCACAGCCGTGGGCGGCATCTCCTTGCGTGTAGGCAAGGGTGAGGTCCTGGGTTTCCTGGGCCCCAATGGCGCCGGCAAATCAACCACCATGAAAATGATCACCGGCTTCCTCGCCCCGACCGAGGGCAGGATCACCGTGTGCGGCCACGACGTGGTCGAGCAGCAGCTCGAGGCGCAGTCCGCGATCGGCTACCTGCCCGAGGGCGCGCCGGCCTATCCCGACATGACCCCGCTTCAGTTCCTCGGCTTCATCGCCCGCGTGCGGGGCCTTGAAGGCGAGGCGGCCACCAGGGCCATCGAGGCCGCTGTTGCCAGGACCGGCCTGCAATCGGTTCTCGAGCAGCGCATCGAGACCTTGTCCAAGGGCTTCAAGCGTCGCGTGGGCCTCGCGCAGGCGATCCTGCACGATCCGCCGGTCCTCATCATGGACGAGCCCACCGACGGCCTCGATCCCAACCAGAAGCATTCCGTGCGCAACCTCATCCGCTCGATGTCGGCCAACAAGGCCATCATCATCTCGACCCACATCCTCGAGGAAGTGGAAGCCGTCTGCTCGCGGGCCATCATCATCGACAAGGGCCGCATCGTCGCCGATGGCACGCCGGCGGACCTGCTAGCGCGCTCGCCGTCGCGTCGCCTCGACGAGGTCTTCCGCAACCTCACGACGCCAGACGCAGAGATCAACGTGGAGGCCCGCTCATGAGCTTCTGGAACGCCGTCAACGCCATCTGGCGCCGCGAAATCGCGGGCTATTTCGCAACGCCCGTGGCCTATGTCTTCATCGTGATCTTCCTGCTCGCGATCGGCTCCTTCACCTTCTATTTCGGCCAGTTCTTCCTCACCGGCCAGGCCGAGCTCAGCGTGTTCTTCGGCTTCCATCCCTGGGTCTACCTGTTCCTGCTGCCGGCCATCTCGATGCGCCTGTGGGCCGAGGAGAGCAGGGCAGGCACGATCGAGTTGCTCATGACCCTGCCGGTGCCCGTCATGGCCGCCGTGCTGGGAAAATTCGTCGCCGCCTGGGTCTTCGCCGGCATCGCGCTCGCGCTGACCTTCCCGATGTGGATCACGGTGAACTTCCTGGGGTCGCCCGACAACGGCGTGATCCTCGCAAGCTATCTGGGTAGCTGGCTGATGGCCGGCGCCTACCTCGCCATCGGCTCGGCCGTCTCCGCGATGACCAGCAACCAGGTCATCGCCTTCGTCATCAGTGTCGTCGTCTGCTTCATGTTCACGATTGCCGGCCACACCATGGTGCTGGACTTCTTCCAGGGCTGGGCGCCGACCTTGCTGGTCAGCACGATCTCGTCGTTCAGTTTCCTCACGCACTTCAACGCGATCATGAACGGCGTCATCGACATCAGGGACATCATCTACTTCGCTTCCCTGATCGGCTTGTGTCTCTTCATGAATGCCGTCGTCATTGACCTGAAGCGGGCAGACTGAACATGCGCTGGACAAGGACAAGGATTGCCGTCGCCGCCATCTTCCTCGCGATCGCAGGTTTCTTCGCGGTCAACATGACCGCGGACGTCTGGTTCTCGAACGCCAGGATCGACCTGACCGAGAACGGCCTCTACACCGTCAGCAAGGGCACGCGCGAGGTCCTCGAAGCCATTCCCGAGCCCATCACCCTGCGCTTCTATTTCTCCGAGGCCGTGTCGGTGAAATATGCCGGCGTCCGGTCCCATGGTGGCCGCGTGCGCGACATGCTGCGCCGGTTCGAAAGCCTGTCGGGCGGAAAGATCCGCCTCGAGGTCATCGACCCCGAACCCCTGACCGAAGCCGAGGATCTGGCCGTGGCGCAGGGTGTGACCGGCGCTCCGACACCCGCCGGCGAAAAGATCTATTTCGGCCTTGTCGGCACCAACATGGTCAATGGCCGCGAGGTGATCCCCTTCTTCCTCGAGGACCGCGAGCAATATCTCGAGTACGACCTGACAAGCCTCGTCCACCGGCTCATCCGCGAGAAGAAGCCGAAGATCGGCATCGTCTCGAACATCCCCTTCGATACCGGCGCCGGCGGCATGGCAGCCGCCATGCAGGGCCAGTCGCGCTCCTTCATGATCTACGAGCAGATCCGCGAGACATTCGACGCGGTCTTCCTCGAGCAGGACTTCGACCGCGTACCCGCCGACATCGACGTGGTGATGATCGCCCACCCCAAGCCCCTGTCGCCGGCGACGCAATATGCGCTCGACCAGTTCATCATGCGCGGCGGCCGCGCGATGGTGTTCCTCGATCCCTTGTCCGAAATCTCGATGCAGCAGGGCCCCTCCGGCGAGACGCTCGAGGGTTCCACCGAGACCTCGGCTGCCAGCATCGATGCCCTGATGAAGTCCTGGGGCGTCTCGATCGACCCTGCCAAGGTGATCGGCGTGCGTGACCGCGGACTGCGCGTGCAGTTTGGTGGCGACGTGGCAGACTATGTCGCCTGGATTGCCCTGACCGCCGACGAGATGGACCGCACGGATCTGGTCACGGCAGACCTGACGGACCTCAACCTCGGCACGGTGGGTGCGATCCGCCACGCCAAGGACGCCACCACGACGCTGCTCCCGCTCGTCCAGACCACGGACGACACGATGGAGATCCCGGTATCGAAAGTGCAGGGGGCCCCCAACCCGAACGTCCTGCTGCGGGACTTCGTGAAGTCGGGCCAGGTCTTCACCATCGCCGCCCGCATCGGTGGCCCCGTCAGGACCGCGTTCCCCGGCGGCGCCCCGCCGCGCGGCCCGGCCGACCGCACCGCGCCCGAGCCCTTGCCCGCTCACATCGCCGAAGCCAGTTCCGCCAACATCGTTCTGGTCGCCGACAGCGACATCTTCAATGACAGCTTCTGGGTCCAGACCCAGGAATTGCAGGGACAGCGTGTAGCCGTGCCCGTCTCCGGCAACGCGGTCTTCGTGCTGAACGCACTCGAGAACCTCAGCGGCTCGGCGTCGCTCATATCGCTGCGCTCGCGCGGCACGTCGAACCGTCCCTTCGAGGTTGTCAACGACATGCGCCGTCGTGCCAACCAGCAGTTCCTCCTCCAGGAGCAGGCCCTGCAGGAACGCCTGACCCAGACGCAGACCAAGCTCGCCGAGCTTGAAGGCAAGCGCGCCGCCCAGGCCCGGCCCGGTCAGGCCCAGCCGCAGGAGATGCTGTCGGCCGAGCAGGAAGCCGAGATCGAGAAGTTCCGCACCGAGCTTGCTGAAACGCGCAAGGCCCTGCGCGACGTGCAGTACAAGCTGCGCCGCGACATCGACCGCTTCGGAACCTGGCTCGCGGCAATCAACATTCTCTTCATTCCGCTTCTCATTGCCGGCACGGCGCTCGTCCTGATGCTGTTTGGCCGAAGCCGGAAGACGGCAGGAGGCAGCAAATGAACGCAACCACCAAGTCGCCTTTGGTTCCCGTCCTCAAGCGCCGCATCAGGGCGCTCACATGGCTTGCTGGCGTGACGGCGCTTCTTGTTGTCTTTGCCATCATCGCGCAATGGCAGCGAGCGTCGCTGGGTCAGTCGGAATTCACCGCCGTGCGCATGTTCCCCGGCCTCGAGGCGCAGGCCGAGCGCATTGCCTCCATCCACATCGAAGCCAGGGGCGTCAGCTTCTCGGTCGTCCGCAGCGATGCCGGCAAGTGGTCAGTGCCCGAGAAGGGCAACTACGGCGCCGACTTCAACGAGATCCGCCGCACGGTTCTCGGCCTGGCAAGCCTCGAGCTCGTCGAACAGCGCACCGCGCGGGCGGACTGGCAGGAACGACTGGGCCTCAGCCTGCCCAAGTCGGGCGGTTCCGGCACGCTCGTGACCATCAAGGACGCCAAGGGCGAAACCATCGCAAGCCTCGTGGCAGGCATCGCAGTCGAGGGCGCCTCGGCCGGAAGCCGGCAGGCGCTCTATGTGCGCCGCCCGGATGAAGCGCAGACCTATGTCGCCCGGGGCACCTTCGAGGCGGTGACGGACGTTGCGCGCTGGCTCGACAAGGCCTTCATCGATTTTGCCCCCGACCGTATCCGCACCGTGTCGATGAAGCCCTTCACGGGGCCTTCATTCACCGTGACGCGCGCAACGCCCGAGACCGTGAACTTCGCGCTCGTCGAGCGCCTGCCATCAGGCCGCTCCCTGCGCACGCCGGAAGAGCCGAATGGCATCGGAAACGCGCTCGCCGGCATGAGCTTCACGGATCTGGTCCCGCAGTCCGAGATCGATTTCTCGAAGGCCGCCCGCGCTTCCTTCCAGACGTTCGACGGCATGGCGCTGAACCTGATGATCGCCAGGCGCGATGAGGATTTCTGGGTGGCCTTCGACGCCATCGAGATCCCCGCGGCGCTCCCCGCAACGGGAGCCGACGCCAAGCTGAAGCCGAACATCCCCGCCGAGGTCGCCGAGCTCAACGCCATGGGCAAGGGCCGCGCCTTCAAGATCGCCCGCTTCAAGGGCACCTTGCTGACCAGCCCCCTCGAAGCCCTTCTCAACCTCCGCTAATTTCGGTGACAGTGCACTAAACATCCCCCGTCATGGCCGGACGCACGCGAGTGCGCGCCGGCCACCCAGGGATCGCAGGGCTCGCCGCCAGCTTCAGCCCGCCCACGCACCATCCCGGCCACGTAGCCCGCAAGGCCCACGCATGAACTGGGTGGCCGGGCAGCGCTGCCGCGCTCCCGGCCATGACGATGAGGAGAAATGGAAAGTGTGGCCGCACACTCAAACCCCCGTCATGGCCGGACGCACGCCAGTGCGAGCCGGCCACCCAGGGAGCAAGTCGCAGCGCGCCTACGCCGCCTGCGCCAGTCCGCGCAGCACGTAGTGCAGGATGCCGCCGTTCTTGAAGTACTCGATCTCGTCCAGCGTATCGATCCGGCACAGCACCGGCACCTTCTCCGTGCGCCCGTCGGCGCGCGTGATGTGAAGGTGCAGCGTCTGGCGCGGCTTCAGGGCGCCCGACAAGCCCGGAATGTCGATGACCTCGTTGCCGGTCAGCCCGAGACTCTTCCACGTGCGCCCCTCGGTGAACTGCAGCGGCAGCACGCCCATGCCGACCAGGTTCGACCGGTGGATGCGCTCGAACGTCTCCACGACGACCGCACGCACGCCGAGCAGCTTCGTGCCCTTCGCCGCCCAGTCACGTGACGAGCCCGTGCCATATTCCTTGCCGGCGAAGATGACGAGCGGCACGCCTTCCTTCTGGTAGCGCATGGCCGCGTTATAGATCGGCATCTGCGCGCCGCTGGGCTGGTGCTTGGTCACGCCGCCTTCCACGCCAGGCAGCATCTGGTTCTTGATGCGGATATTGGCAAACGTGCCGCGCATCATGACCTCGTGGTTGCCGCGCCGCGCGCCATAGCTGTTGAAGTCGGTCTTGTCGACCTTGCGCGCCTGCAG
>JBEIHO010000043.1:0-22940 GCA_040381215.1 Alphaproteobacteria bacterium
CAAAGTCCCGGTCGCTAGACTTGGTGTTGATGTGGCCACCGAAGAAGTTCGAGTAGCTCACGCCCACTGTGTGGTTGTTGTTCAGCGTGCCGTCAACAGCCAGGTTGATCGCCTGGCGATCTTCCAGGTAGTTGCTGTACGGGGCCGCTGTCGTACCCTCGAAGTCGTAGCTATACACCAAACGGGGTGCGACCGCAAAGCCGGTATCCAGGAAGTTGTTGTACTGAATGGTAAACAACGCCACGAGACCTGCGGAGAAGTCGGTCGGACGGCACTGGGCGCTGGACTTGCTGTCCAGGGCAAGTGCGCCAGCCAGCGGCAGGTCGGTGCCCTGGCAACCCGTGTTCTGGTACTGGGCCCGGTTGGCGCCGCCATTGGCGACCCACGTAGCCTCAACACCAGGAACGTAGACCATGCCCACTTCCGTCACCAGGGTGCCGATGTCGGCGCCAAGGGCGTCAATGAACCAGTCCGAACCGGTGAACTGAGACGTCGTGCCGATCTGGGCCGTGAACATCTCGTTACGGATCACACCAGACTGCGTGCCATCCTGCGAACCACAGCTCGGCTTCACGCCGCTGCCATCCGGCGTCGCCGCCGCTGCAAGCGAGGCGCCCGCCGCACCGTAGATCTGGTGGAACGTACAACCCGCAACCAGACCCGCGATCGTCAAGCTGTCCGTGTCAACCTGGAACGGTGCTTCCGGACGGTACGTCGCTTCAGCCTGAACGCCCCAGCTGCCAACCGTCGTGTTGAACGAGAAGCCGAAGATCTCGATGTCTTCCGGATAGTCGAGCTCAACGCCCGCATCGCGAGAAGCCAAGAGGAATTCAGCGCCGTCAAACGACTGAACCGTCGTCGCGTCCGCACGCGGCGCACCCGTCACAGGGTCGCGCGGCGTCACAAGGCCAGACTGGTAGTACGTCAGCGCACAGTTCAACTGCGCAACCGCCAGCTGGTTCTTGTAGCCAAACACCGGGTGGTTATAGAGCGCAACCGCACCGATCAGACCGTTGGTGGCCGCGTTCGGCAGGATGTTGCCCGGATCCGAAACAGCCGTGTTCGCCATCTGGTAGGCAGCCGTGCCAGCCGTCGTCGGGCTGCCCAGCACAAAGCCAAGCGTGCCGTTGATCGTCGCACCAGCCGCACCCGCGATCTGGCCGATCAGCGCCGGGGCCGTCAGGCCGCAGCCTGCGTTGTTGAGCTGGCGACCCTGAAGACCCGAACCCAGGGTCTGCGTGTTGAAGCTGGAGCCGTTCACGAAGTAGCCCAGATCCGCCAGGCCGTTCTTGTCCGCGATCGCGTTGACGCTCACGAACGGAAGACGGCTGTGGTAGTTCTGGAAGTAGAAGCTGAACTCGGTGCCGTTCAGCTCTTCGGCGAACAGCGTCGCCTTGAGGCCGAACTGGCCGTCGTCGCGGGCCTGGTAGTCATCGCCGCGATAGAGCGCGCCGATGTTGCCAGACGTGTAGCCGTCACCCGACAGGTTGACCTGGCCACCCGCGCCATTCAGCTGACCCACGCGGATCAGTTCGTGCTGGCCGATCGTGTAGGGCGTGCTGTAGTTCACGAACGCGCTGTCCGTACAATCCAGACGGTTGTTGCCACGGTTCGCCGCGCTGACCGCGCCATACGACACGGGCAGAAGAGCTGCGTTGGGGCCAAGGCCGTTCTGCACGATCTGCGTGCCGCCGGCGAGGTTGTCACAGTTGCGGCGCTGGCCCGAGAAGGGACCGCCCGTCACAAAGCTGTAGCTGTTGTTGCCGCCAATGCCCGAGCCCAGCGCAATCGTGTCAGCCGACGAGAACGGCGTGCCCGACGGATCGATCTCGAACGGCTCCCAGTCAAGGGCGTACCAGGCCGAAAGGCTGACATTGATCGGGAACGAAACCGACGCAAAAATCGAGTTGACCGGAACAAGGGCTTCCTTGATCTCCGAGCCAGGCTTGCGGATCGCCGAAACGTCAATCGGGTTGAAGACGTTCAGGCCGTTCTGGATGAAGGTCGATTCACCCCAGTTGATCACCTGCTTACCAGCGCGGAGGTTCACGCCAATGTCGCCGCCCACCGTGTAGTCCGCCGAGACAAACAGGTCGAGAAGGTCGTAGTTGCGGCCAACGTCGCCAAGGGCGGCGTCCGTCAACTGCGAGCGGGCGCCCGCGCCCTCGTCGTTCATGATCACGTCGTAGAAGCCAACCGCGCGGGCCAGAACCTTGTAGTTCTGCCACGACACGATCAGGTCGTGAGACGCCTTCACGTTCGCACCGATCAGGTCGCCCTTGTCAAAGTTCAGGCGGCCGTCGTCGGTGTTGATGCCACCGTCAAAGTTGTTCGGGTTGTTCGTGTAGGTGACCGTGTTACCGGCGCCCGGCAGACCATAGAACGAAGCGGCCAGGATGCCGTCGCCAAGGAGAACCCCACCCTCGCGCGGGTCAACAGGACCGCCGTTCGCTTCGGGAAGGAACGTTGTCTCACGGTCCTGCGTGAGGATCGACGCGCCCATCGACACGGTCGTGTCGAGAACGATCGAGACGTCACCGAACTGGGTTTCATAGGCTTCGGCTGCGGTGAACGCGCCGACCATGGCAATCATTGCTGCCGAGCCCTTGAGGCTCCAACGTAACATTCTTGAATTCTGCATTTTGCGCATCCCCTGCTGATTCAGTCGCTGCTTTGTGACTTCCATGAAGCGGCGACTTGCCGATCCCATGTCTGCCGGCGCCCCTGCCCCGCAACTGCTGCGAGATCGGAACATTCGAACATCCAGCCTCATCGCACTCTTTACCTAAAAAGGTGGTTAATTTCCGCCGGTGTCGGGCACTCTCTTGCGACGGGGGCGTTTTTGCTGCCGGGTTGAATCAATCCAGCAACATGAAACCGTTGCGTGTGCGAAATCCCCAACAAATGTTGGGCACCTTCGCGCCCCAAATGAGCCCTATTTCGGTGGCCCGATGGCGCGCATGAAACAGACGGCTTCATTGGCCTGCGTGGCCTTGTGTCTCCTTTTGTCGGGGTGCGATGGCGCATCACCTACCGATCCTGCGGCACATCGGGCGCCTGCGCAGGTGGGCAGCCCGCTTGTGCCGGCTCTCTCGGTCAACCGGGATTGGCGGACGGGGACGCTGGATTTCGGGCTGCGGCTCTCGGCGGCGGCGGAGGAGCGTGCGACCAAGACAGTCGTCTATGACGCGGCCTATGTCCGCATCCCCTATCCCGGGGGAGATGTGGCCGCGGATCGGGGCGTCTGCTCGGATGAGGTGATCAGGGCCTATCGGCTTCTCGGGATCGACCTGCAGCAATTGGTGCACGAGGACATGAGGCGCGCCTTCCACGCATACCCCAAGCGCTGGGGTTTGGCGCAGCCCGATCCCAATATCGATCACAGGCGGGTCCCGAACCTGGCAACGTTCATGGCGCGGCATGGACAAGCGCTCGCGGTGACACACCGCGGTTCAGACTACAGGCCCGGCGATGTGGTCGCGTTTGCGTTGGCCGATGGCCGGCCCCATATCGGGATCGTCACGCAGCGACTGTCCGACGATGGCCAGCGACCGCTGGTCATGCACAATATCGGTTATGGGCCGCAGATCGAGGACATGCTCTTCAGCCTGAAGATCACGGGGCGGTATCGCTACGGGGGGCCGGGTTGAGGAAAGGATTGGGGGCGCCACGCGCTACCAGATAACGAATGGCCTCGGCCAGCGACCGCGCGTCAGCGAGAGCATCATGGACGCGGCCCTGCGCGGCTGCGCCGACGTGGGCGGCCAATTCTCCGGCGTGAATACCCGAAAGGGGTATGCCCACCTGCTGAAGCCAGGACCTGAGGTTGCACGCCGGCTGCTGTTGCCACAGCTGTGGTTGCCCCAACAGGGCCGCATTCCTTGCGATGATCAGGTCGTCGCGACCATAGCAGAAGGCGGGATCTCCTGACGCGAAGGCCTGGAATCGGCTGACGCCGACTGCGAAGGGAAGGCCGTCCTGCTCCAGCCTCTGGTTCGTGATCCGTGTGAGGTTCTCGAAATAGGTCGACAGGACGGGGTTGCGCAGAGGTTTGATTAGTACCGAGAAAGCCGCCAATTCATTCATATGTTGCGCGCACAGCTTCACGGCACCGATCTGGACGATTTCCTGATGCTCGCCAGGCCCCTTCCAGGCGCGCGCCATCGATCCCAGCCATGCGGTGAATTCTGTATCGAAAACGACGACCTGCGCCACGGGATTGATCCCCCTTGCGGTCCGCATCATCGATTTCGCAATTGCGAGAGGCAAGATTGGCCTTGCGAAACGGTAAAGCGCGCCTGGTGCGGGAGGCGGCTTGCGCCGGGTTCAATCCACCATTAAGCGAGCACGCCATAACGTGGTGAAGGGGGCTTCGGCAGTCTTGCCCGCACTTGCGTGCCCCGGGCCCTCTTGAAGTGGATGCCAATGAACGCTCAACGCTCCGACAATGCCGATCTCGCCGCCTTCACAACGGCTTTCTTCAAGGAGGCGGCGCCCGAGGACATTGCAGCGCTGCCGGCGCCTGCGCAGGCCAGCATTGCGCGCTTCTTCCTCGAGGCTGCGCGCAGCAGGCGCGCCGGGGAGAGCCTCGTGCGGGCTTTCTCACCTGATTGCGCCCGGGATGGGTTCCCCTTCCCCGTCACCATCATTGCCACGATCAATGACGACAAGCCGTTCCTTGTCGGCTCGATCCTGAGTGAACTCAGCGAACGGAACGCCGGCATCAGGGCCGTGTTTCATCCGATTTTCCGCGTCCGACGTTCAGGGGATGTGTTTGCCGGTTTTGCCGACGCCAATGGTGCGGGGCAAAACGAGAGCATGATCTGCGTCGTGATCAACCGGGTCAGCGCGGCCCCGCACCTTTCACTTCTGGAAGACGCCGTGCGCTCGGTGCTGCGCGACGTCAGCGTGGTGGTGGAAGACTGGCATGCCATGATGGAGCGGCTTGATGCCAGCATTGCGGAGCTTGCCGCACGCCCCCCTCGCCTGCCGGCTGCCGAGATCGAAGAGTCGCTGGCGTTCCTGCACTGGCTGAAGAGCAATCACTTCACGTTCCTGGGCGCGCGCGACTATGTGTTCGATGAAACTGGTGAGGGAACACACACGGCGGTTGCCGACAGCGGGCTGGGCTTGCTGCGCAACCCCGACCGGCGCGTGATCCGGCGGGCCGGAAACAGTTCGCATCTAACGCCTGAAGTGCGGGCCGCGCTGGCGCAGCCTTCACCGCTGATCGTGACGAAGTCGATCGAAAGGTCCACCGTCCATCGGCGCGTACCTGAGGACTATATCGGCATCAAGCGGTATGACAGCGCGGGTCGTTTGACTGGCGAGCGCCGCTTCATCGGGCTGTTCACATTCTCGGCCTATAACGACAGCCTGCGGGACATTCCCTTCCTGCGGCGCAAGGTGGCCAATGTCATCGAGCGGTCGGGCTTTCCCAGAAAGAGCCATAACGCAAAGACGCTTGACGTCGTGCTCGAGACATTCCCGCGCGATGAGTTGTTCCAGATTTCGGAAGATGACCTGCTGCGCATCGGGCCTGCGCTCGCCTATCTTGGCGACCGACCGGACACCAAGGCCTTCATCCGCTTCGATGCCTTCAACAGGTTTGCTTCTGCCCTGGTCTACTTCCCGGCCGACAAGTTCCGGGTCGGGCTCGTCCGCACGATCGGCTCCCTGCTGACGGAGACGCTGGGCGGGCAGATCGCGACCGCCTTTCCTCATACAGAGGAAGGCCACATGACGCGGATCCATTACACGCTGACCCTGCCTGATGAGGGCCCGCGCGCATTCGACATGCCTGCCCTGCAAGTGCGGATCGCCAATGCGGTCAGGCTTTGGGCAGACAATTTTGCCGAAGCGCTGCGCAAGCGCATTCCTGGCGAGCGCGCGGATGCCCTGCATGCTGTCTATGCGACAGCCCTGCCCGAGGCCTATCGCGTGGCCTTCGGGGCAGAAGAGGCAATCCTTGACGTCGAGAAACTCGAGGACGTCGCGCTGCGCCCCGGCGCCATCGCGCTTCGCACCATGGGCGGCGCTCGTGCCGATGACGGTGTCATCGGGCTCAAGATCTATCACGCAGGTCCGGTGATCGAGCTTTCGGACCTGATGCCGGTGCTCGAGAACTTCGGTGTTCGCGTCATCGAGCAGGTCAACTATCCCCTGGAGCGGGCTGAAGGCGCGCTGACAATCCATGACCTGAAGCTGCACGGCCTGCCGGCATCGGAACGCGACAGCGCGATGAAGCTGTTCGAGGATGCATTCCTGCATGTGTGGGCGGGCGCGGCCGAAAGCGACCGTTTCAACCGTCTCGTGCTTCAGGCTGAATTGGACTGGCGGGACGTCGCGCTGCTGCGGACCATTGCCAAGTATCTCCGGCAGGCTGGGTTCCCGGCGAGCCAGACGCTGATGGAAGATACGCTGGCACGCAATCCTCGCATTGCCGGCGCACTGGTCCGGCTCTTCAAGCTCAGGTTCGGGCCGGGCGTGGAACAACGGGCGGCCGCCGAGGCGGCACTGGATGCGGACATCTCTGCCTCGCTTGCGAAAGTACCGAGCCTTGATGATGACAGGGTGATCCGGCGGTTCCGGAATGTCATCCAGTCAAGCGTGCGCACGAATTTCTTCCAGCTGGACGCCAACGGGCAACCCAAGCCGGTCATCGCCATCAAGATCGACAGCAGCCGGATCGACGACCTTCCGTTGCCGCGACCGATGTTCGAGATCTTCCTGTGCTCGCCGCAAGTCGAGGGTGTTCACCTGCGTTTCGGCAAGGTGGCGCGCGGCGGCATCCGCTGGTCGGACCGTCGCGAAGATTTCCGCACCGAGATCCTGGGGCTGGTCAAGGCACAGCAGGTGAAGAATGCCGTCATCGTCCCGGTGGGGTCGAAAGGCGGCTTCTACCCGAAGAAACTTCCGCCGGCCTCGCGGCGCGATGAATGGCTGGCGGCGGGTGTCGCGGCCTACAAGCTGTTCATCTCATCGCTGCTGGATCTTACCGATAATCTGGATGCGCGCGGCGACGTGGTGCCGTCGCGAGACGTCGTGCGTCATGACGGGGACGACCCTTACCTCGTGGTGGCCGCCGACAAGGGAACGGCCACGTTCTCGGATATCGCCAACGGGATCTCGCGGGATTACGGATTCTGGCTCGATGATGCCTTTGCGAGCGGCGGTTCAGCCGGATACGACCACAAGCAGATGGGCATCACGGCGCGCGGCGCGTGGGAGACGATCAAGCGTCACTTCCGCGAGACCGGAACGGATATCCAGACGGCGCCATTCACCGTGGTCGGCGTCGGCGACATGTCGGGTGACGTGTTCGGCAACGGCATGCTCCTCTCGAAGGCGATCCGGCTTGTCGCGGCGTTCGACCACCGCGATATCTTCCTCGACCCGGATCCCGATCCCCTGCTGAGCCATGCCGAACGCCAGCGGATCTTCAATCTGCCCCGCTCTTCCTGGGCCGATTACAACCAGGACCTGATCTCGCGCGGGGGTGGTGTCTATTCGCGCTCGATGAAGACGATCCCCTTGTCGCCGGAGGTCAAGGCGTTCACGGGCCTGGTCGTCGACCAGATCGAGCCATCGGAGTTGATCCGTGCCCTGCTCAAGTCGGCGGCCGACCTTCTGTGGTTCGGCGGTATCGGCACCTATGTCAAGGCATCGGCGCAGAGCCATGCGGAAGTCGGCGACAAGGCCAATGATGCGCTGCGCGTGAACGGGAACGAACTTCGGGCCAAGGTGGTCGGCGAAGGCGCCAATCTTGGCATGACGCAAGCAGGACGCATCGAATACGCATCCCTTGGCGGACGGCTGAATACCGATGCCATCGACAATTCGGCAGGTGTCGACACGTCTGACCATGAGGTCAACCTGAAGATCCTGCTGAATGCATCGATTGCCGCCGGCGAACTGGCAACTGCTGAACGCAATCCCCTGCTGGTGCGCATGACGGATGACGTGGCGCGGCTTGTCCTGGCGGACAACTACAACCAGTCGCTGGCACTCAGCGTGGCGCAACGGGGCGGGGCGTGGGAGTCGGATGCCTATGGACGCTTCATGCGCACGCTGGAACGCGAGGGCCGACTGAACCGTGGCGTGGAAGGCTTGCCGTCGGACGACAATCTGCGTGAACGCGCGAACCGCAACGAGGGCCTGACACGGCCGGAACTTGCGGTGCTGCTTGCCTATGCGAAGCTGCAGCTGTTCCAGGAAATCAACGGATCGGCGCTTGCCGACGATCCTTTCTTCAAGCAGACGCTGAGCGGCTATTTCCCGCCTGAGGCGGGCTTGACGCTCGAGAAGGGGCTTGCGGCGCATCGGTTGCGCCGCGAGATCGTTGCCACCGTCCTTGCCAATGACATCATCAATCGTGGCGGGCCGGTGTTCATGCATCGGCTGAAGGAGGCCACGGCCAGCGAAGCACCGGGGCTTGCGCGAGCCTATACGATCGCCCTGAATGCCTTTGGTGTCGACGGTATCGCGCAACGCATCAACGCCCTCGACAACCGGATTGGCGCTGATATCCAGAACAGGATGCATGCGAGCCTCGCCCTGCATCTGCAGCGGCAGACATTGTGGTTCTTCCGTCATGTGCCCGCCTCCCTTGCCATTGCCCAGGCGATCGAACCCTATGCAGCGGGCGTGTCCAGGCTGAAGGGAACCTTCTCCTCGCTGGTCTCGGAAGCCGAAGGCAGTGCGATCCGGGCGATGATTGCGGAGTACAGGGCCGCGGGCGTTCCGGAGGACCTGGCGGACGAAGTCGGTGCGCTGGCGGCGATCGGTGCAACACCGGACATCACGCGGCTTTCCAACGAAACGGGCAAGCCCCTGGACATGGTTGCAGGTGCCTATTTTGCGGCGGCCCAGACGATCGGCATCGACAGGCTGCGGCTGGCTGCGGAGCGCATGAACCTGCCCGAGCACTGGGATCGACTTGCAGTGCGGCGCCTTGTGGACGACCTGCTCGGCCATCAACGGTCGCTGGCGCTTCGTGCGCTGCGCAACAGCGCGCCCGGCGGCAATCGTGAGGATGGCAGCAAGGCGGTCGGCAACTGGGCAGCTTCGCATGGCGACCAGGTGGCGCGGGTCGTTGCGCTGGTGAGCGACCTCGAGCGATCGGGGACGTTTACCGTGGCGCGGCTGACGCTCGCGGCCGGGCAGATCCGGGACCTTCTGTCGACCGAGGCTGGCTAGGCCAGCTTCAGGATCACGGCGCCGGCGGCAACGATCAGTGCTCCGAGCAGGCGTCGTGCGGCTGCGCGCTCGCCAAGCAGGAACATGCCCATCAATGCGGCGAAGACGACCGAGGTTTCACGCAGGGCGCTGACGCCGCCGATTGATGCGCGCGTCATGGCCCACAGAACCAGCCCATACGATACAAAGGACAGGACGCCGCCGAAAATGGCTCGCCGCCAGTAGATCTGCGCGTAGGCAACAAGCGCCCTGCCCCGCAGCATCAACGCCATGGTGAGGCAGGTGATTGCCGATCCGAAGAAGATCCAGCCGTTGTAGGCAACCGGACTGCCCGAGGCGCGCACGCCGATCCCATCGGACAAGGTGTAGAGAGCGATGGTGACTGCGACGATCAACGCAAGGCCGGTGCCATGGGCATGCGCGCCCGGCGTCAGGCCTACGGCGAGGATACCGAGGCTGATCAGCAGCACGCCGGCCATCGCCATCACCGAGGGCACCTCTCCGAGAAGCGCTGCCGCCAGGGTGACGACGAGGATGGGCGGCAGTCCGCGTGCAATCGTGTATACGTGGCCGAGGTCGCCCGTCTCGTAGGCCCGCGCGAGGAAATAGATATAGGGCACATGCAGCAGCGACGTGAGGATCACCCAGAACCAGGCTGAGGGATCGATCGGCGGGAACAAGAAGGTCGAGAACAGCCCCAGGCTTCCTGCAACCACGAACAGAAGCGAGGCGTCGGCAAGGCGGTCTGCCCCGCCCTTGAGGACTGCATTCCATGTGGCGTGAAGCAGGGCCGCGGCCAATGCTGCAAGTGCGGCATCCCAGGGAAGGTGCATGCGGACATATCCGAGTGAGGCGACAACAGGGCCTTACTCAGGGGATTCCCGTCAAGGCTCTCGATCACGCGTACAAGTCGTGCGACAGTGTGTCTTCCTGTCACTGCAACGGCGAGGAAGCGACCTCATGCAGACGGATCTGTCCAGTGCCGCTTCGCGTTTCAGGCAGCGGCTGCTTGCCGTTCCTCCCGACAGCTCGGCGAGCGGTGGCACATGCGCGTCGCGACTGGGACAGTTGTCGTGGGCGTGGTTCGAGGGCGCGCGCAATCCGCACGTGCTGCTGATCACCATCTATATCTTCGCGCCCTATTTCTACAGCCAGCTTGTCGGGGACCCGGTGCGCGGACAGTCGCTGTGGGGGGACCTGAACTCGCTTGCGGGACTTATCATCGCCCTGCTGGCGCCGGCCTTGGGCGCCATTGCCGATGCAGGCGGGCGACGAAAGCCGTGGCTCCTGGCGTTCTCGTTCTTGCTGGGCGTGACGGCGGTTCTGCTGTGGTACGCCCTGCCTGGCGAGGCGGGCCTGTCGTTGGCGGCGATCTGCGTGCTGCTGGTTACAACCATCATTGCGTTCGACTTCACGTCCGTCTTTCACAACGCGATGCTGCCGACGCTGGTGCCCGACCGGCAGGTGGGTCGGCTGTCGGGGCTGGCCCTTGCGCTGGGCAACCTGTCCGGCGTGGTGCTGTTCGTCTTCATGCTTTGGTGCTTCGTGCTGCCGGGCGTCGTCGACTGGCCGTTCATCCCTGCGCAACCCCTTTTCGGCGTCGACAAAGCCGCCTTCGAACCTGAGCGCATGGTAGGCCCGCTGTTTGCGATCTGGTTCGCGCTGTTCGGCCTGCCGCTTTTCCTGTTCACGCCTGACCAACCGCGGGTGACGCTGGGTCCCATCGCTGCAGCGCGACGGGGCCTGGCCTCGCTGGTCCGCACCCTGCGAAGCCTGCGCGACTATCGCAATGTCGCGAAGTACCTGGTCGTGCGGATGCTCTACAATGACGGATGCAATGCCGTGCTGATTTTCGGCGGTGGCTATGCGGCCACGACATTCGGTTGGAGCACCCTGGATCTGCTGGTCTATGGCGTGGTGCTCAGCGTGTTTGCAACGCTGGGCGGCGTGTTTGGCGGGTGGGTGGACCAGCGCTTTGGTTCGCAGCGCGGATTGCTGATCGCCGTTGGTGGCACGATGGTCGGCCTGGTGCTGTCGCTATCCATGCGGCCGGACACCATTCTCTTCTTCATCGCGCATGATCCGGCGGCACCTGCCGTTCACAGCCTGCCGTTCTTCAAGACACTCCCGGAGTTGCTTTATGTCGGGGTCGTCATCCTGGTCGCGATCTTCATCACGGCGTCCTATGCGAACAGCCGCACGATGATGGCACGGATCGCGCCGGTCTCGAAGATGGCGGAATTCTTCGGCCTCTACGCGCTGTCCGGAACAGCAACAGCCTTCCTCGCCCCCTTCATCGTGGCGCGTTTCACCGAGTGGTCAGGCAGCAATGCCGTGGGTCTTTCCTCCATCCTGCTGCTTCTGGGCGCGGGATGGATCGGCATGTTGTTCGTCAAGCCGGAGCGCGCGCCGCCGGCCGGGTGAGGACCCTCGGGCTGCTTGCCGTCAGTGACGGAAGTGGCGCATGCCGGTGAAGACCATGGCCAGGTTCTTCTCGTTGGCGGCGGCAATCACTTCCTCGTCGCGCATCGAGCCCCCCGGCTGGATGACGGCGGTTGCCCCCGCTTCGGCGGCAGCCAGAAGACCATCCGCGAAGGGGAAGAAGGCGTCTGACGCCACCACCGAACCCTTGGCCAGCGAAGTTGCGAGGCCTGCAGCCCTGGACGCCTCCTCGGCCTTCCATGCGGCGATGCGGGCGGAGTCCACGCGGCTCATCTGCCCTGCCCCGATGCCGACCGTCGCGCCATCCTTGGCGTAGACGATCGTGTTCGACTTCACATGCTTGGCAACGCGGAAAGCAAACAGAAGATCGGCGAGCTCGGCGTCGGAGGGCTTGCGCCTTGTCACGACGCGCAGGTCTGCCAGGTTCACGCGGCCACTGTCGCGCGACTGCACGAGAAAGCCACCCGAGACATTGCGCAGCGTTACGCCGGGCTCTGCCGGATCCGGCAGACCGCCCGCGAGCAGGAGGCGCAGGTTCTTCTTGGCGGACAGCACCCGCACAGCGTCTTCATCGGCGTCAGGGGCTATGATCACTTCGGTGAAAATCCTGGCCAACTCGGTGGCTGTTTCGACGTCGAGCTTGCGATTGCAGGCCACGATCCCACCGAAGGCGCTGACGGGATCGCAGCGCAGCGCCAGGCGATAGGCCTCGGCGAGGGTTGCCGCCGTCGCCACACCGCAGGGGTTGGCGTGCTTGATGATGGCAATGGCCGGACGTTCGGCGCCCAGTTCGGCGACGCATTCGTATGCAGCGTCGGTGTCGTTGATGTTGTTGTAGGAAAGCTCCTTGCCACCAACCTGGCGTGCCGTTGCGACGCCGTGCCGGTTGTCCCCGGCTGCGTAAAAGGCCGCCCACTGGTGCGGGTTCTCGCCGTAGCGCAGGCCCTGACGCAGGCGCCCTGCAACCGCGAAGCGGCGCGGCGGATTGCGCTCGCCCTGACTTGCTGGCGACGACAGTTCGCCCTCAAACCAGGTCGCAATGGCCGCGTCATAGGCTGCGGTGCGTGCATAGGCGCGCGCGGCCAGCACCTTGCGGGTCTCGAGTGAGAGTGCGCCGTCATGGCGGTCCATTTCAGCGAGGATAGCCGCGTAGTCCTCGACGTCGACGATCACGGCCACGTAACCGTGGTTCTTGGAGGCGGCGCGGATCATCGCGGGGCCGCCGATATCGATGTTCTCGACAGTCTCGTCAAAGGCAGCCTTGCGCGCGACCGTCTCCTCGAAGGGGTAGAGGTTGCAGACCAGAAGGTCGATGCCTTCAATGCCATGCTCTTTCATGGCGCGGGCGTGGCTTTCCTCATCGCGCAACGCCAGCAATCCGCCATGAACCCGTGGGTGCAGCGTCTTCAGCCTGCCGTCCATCATCTCCGGGAAACCGGTTATGGAGGCCACGTCGGTGACCTTGAGGCCCCCCGTCGCCAGCGCCTTGGCCGTGCCTCCGGTGGAAACAAGTTCAATGCCGCGCGCAGCGAGTGCGCGCGCAAATTCCACCAGGCCTGACTTGTCCGACACGGAAATCAGGGCTCTGCGGATCTGACGAAGACCGGAAACCGACATGAGACGCGCACCTTTTCTGACGACCAACGCGGGCGCCGGATAGCATGGCCCGCGCAAGGGCTCCAAGCGCAACGATGTCTCAATTCACCGTTGTTTCCGAAGGATCGCTCCCGCTGGCATGCCGTAGCGACCATTTCACGTTGCCGGTGTGCCGGCCGTCGGGTTCAGACAGCACAAGTTGCTGGGTTTTCCTGACCTGGTTCACATGTCCCAGATAGATGCTTTCGGCCACCTCGAGGGCGGCGTCGGTGCTGAAGCGCCAGACGGCTCCGCCTGGCGTTGCCAGCACAACGCCATCATCTGCACGCAGAACGCGCACTGCGGGGTGCAAGTGGAAGCGAACGACAAAGGGCGGGAGCGTGCGATCAGCGACGGGCGCAAGGACGTCCTCGCCGCTCAGCTGCAGGCCGTCATGCGACAGGTGAAGCGTGCGCTCGTGCCTGAAACCCAGGCGCGCGTAGCCGTCATGGACAAGGGCAAGGGTGACGCCGTCTTCCGTCTCCCTGCGTCGACAGCGCGTTTCTGCCGGACCGTCCACAAGGCGCGGGCCCAGCAAGCCTCGCGCCCAACCGGGTGGAACCACATGGGCGGAGGAGCCGTCATCGAGCGTCAGGGTCGAATGGGCGGCCGTTGCCCGCATGGCCTCCTGCCACTCGTCGTCTCTTGTCAGGGATGAGCCGCAGTTCACGATGAGACGCTCTCCCGCGGCGTCGAATTCGAAAGACAGTGCGCCGGCGTGGGCGCGGGTGGAGAATGGCGCCGACGGCGGGTGGCCTGCATCGACGAGGAGCAGGGCCTGGGCGCACTCGACACGCTGATAGCCGGACTGGGGGGCCTGCATGCTCGCCTTGTGGCGGGCGGCATCCTGCAGAAGGATGGTTTCGATCCAACCGTCGATGCCTTCACTACCGCCATTGAACAGGGCGAGGCGCCCATCCTGATGGCGCAGCAGACGGATCATCGGCATCATCCGGTCAAGTGCGCGCCTGATGGTGACAGGAACCAGCAACTGGCGCTGGGTCATGGCATCCACGAGGGACAGGAGGTCGCTGGCGGCCTCGAGCAGTGCCTCGGGGTTGCGCGAAACGTGACCGCCGTCGGGCAGGATCTGGGTCGAGAGTTCGCGGGCCAGCAGATGCAGTCCCTTGTTCATGCGCCCCTCGCCGTCGGGCAGGCAGACACCTGACTGGGCAAGACCGATGGCGGCCGTCAATCGTGGCATGCCGGGTGGCGCAAGATGAGCCGTGCGCGCCAGGTGGCGCGCCTGTCGCGCCATCGACAGCAGCACGCGCGCGCGGAACAGCACCTCGGCGTTCGACAGCACGAGCTTTCCAAACGAGGCCCATGTCATCAGGCGCCTTGCGATGACGTGCGGACGCCAGGCGAGCTCGTGCCAGTCACCGTAATTTCGCAGCCAGTGGGCGATCAGCTGGCGCAGATGCTCCTGGAACGGCTCGGATCCGCCCGCATCGAAATGGCGCAACCAATGAAAGGCATGAAGGCTCTCGGACCAGGCCTGCGATGGCGGCGCGGCAAAGAAGGGCGACCCATCGCGCACCTTCGCCTCGCCGCCGGGAAGGCGGTAGCGGCCCATGAGAAGCAGCTCGGCCTCTGCCGGGCTCTTGGGCCAGAAGCTGCGGGGCATGGCGAGAAGACGGTCCGGGGCGGGGCCCGACAAGGCGCGCTGCCACAGACTTGATGCATGGAGCAGCCTTGCGGCCGCTGCCGTCAGCTGCTGCAGGGCGCCTGACATGAGTTCGCCGCGATGACGCAGCGGACTGAAAACATAGCTTCCCGGCCGGGTGTCCGCCTGCGGCGAGGCGCTATCGGCGGAGCCTTGCGATGTTCTCGGCGTAGAGTTCGGGCTTTCCCCCGAAGACGGCTGTTCCCGCGACAAGGACGTCAGCACCGGCTTCGACCGCAAGGGCGGCGGTTTGACCATTCACGCCTCCATCAACTTCCAGTTCGATCGAACGACCGGAGCGGTCGATCATTTCGCGGACCTGCTTCATCTTGGCGAGCTGCGACTGGATGAAGCTCTGGCCGCCGAAGCCGGGGTTCACGGTCATTACCAGCACGAGATCGATGTCGCCCATGAGGTTCTCGATCAGGGACGCGGGAGAACCCGGGTTCAACGCCACCCCCGCCCTCTTGCCGGCGGCACGGATGAGTTGCAGCGTCCTGTGCACGTGGGGTCCGGCTTCCGGATGAACGGTAATGATGTCTGCGCCGGCGTCCACAAACTCCCGAATGTAGGGGTCGACCGGCGAAATCATGAGGTGCACATCCAACGGCAGCGTCGTGTGCGGGCGCAGGGCGCGAACCATCTGCGGGCCAATCGAGATGTTGGGCACGAAATGCCCGTCCATGACGTCAACGTGGATATAGTCCGCGCCTGCGGCTGCGATCGCCCGCACCTCGTCGCCCAGCTTCGCGAAATCCGCGGCGAGGATCGATGGCGCGATCTTTGGTGATTTTCTCATGACTTCGGACTTACCGCGTTGCGGGATGGTCTGCAATCAAGGTCAGGCGTTTCTCCGCAGGCGGCTGGCAAAAAAACCATCCATCCCGCCGCGCTCGGCCCAATGGCTTGGCAGTGTGCGCACGTCGCCCGCAGGGGTCAGCAGAGCCGTTTCGCCTGCCAGCTCCTGTGCGCCTATCGCCTCGCGTGCATAGCCGGGCGTGTCGGCGAGGAACGCTTCGACGATGTCCTCGCCCTCCTCGCGCGCGAGCGAGCAGACGCAGTAGACCAGACGGCCTCCCGGGCGGACCATGCGCGCAGCCGCGCGGATCAGGTCGTGCTGAAGCCCTGCCTGTGCCAGCAGGTCGGAACGGTCCTTTCGCCACAGAAGCTCGGGGTGGCGGCGGACGGTTCCTGTCGCGCTGCAAGGCGCATCAAGCAGCACGGCATCGACCAGTGCGGGCGGGGTCCAGGCGCGGGCGTCGGCAACCACGCATGACACATCGAACCCGAGGCGCGCCGCGTTTTCACGGACGCGGCCCATGCGGTTCGCATCGAGATCAACCGCGGTGACACGCGCGCCGGCTGCCGCGAGTTGCATGGTCTTGCCTCCGGGGGCGGCGCACAAATCGATCACGGATTGAGCGGCGACATCTCCCAGCAACCGCGCCGGCAACGCGGCGGCGGCATCCTGGATCCACCAGGCGCCGGTTTCAAATCCAGGCAGGTCCTCGATCCTGCCGCCCGTCGGACGGCGCAAGGAGCCCGTAGGCAGGGTGACCGCCTCCAGCGCCGCGGCCCAGTGGCCGGGATCGCGGGCAACGGAGATGTCCAGGGGCGGTTCGGCGAGGTGCGCGCGGGCGATCGCGCGGGCCGTGTCCTCGCCATGCTGGTCGACCAGCATGTCCCAGGCCCAGGTCGGCATGCTGACCTGCTCGTGATCCAGGGTATCGGCTAGAGCCTTGCCTTCGGCACCGATGCGCCGCGCGACTGCGTTGACGAGACCCTTGAAATGGCGGGCCCGAGGATCGCGGGTGGCGAGGTCAACAGCCGAACTGACGGCGGCGTGGGGCGGCACACCCAGATACAACAGCTCGGCGCAGGCCATGCGCAGAATGAGCTCGGCGGGGCCGGACCTCACAGGAAGCGGTTCGCGCAGAAAGCCTGCAATGACGGCGTCAATCTCGCCCAGCCGGCGAAGCACTGCCATGACGATGGCGCGGGCAAAGGCGGTGTCGCGCTGCGCAAGGCCCGAGCGGCTGACATGCCGCTCCAGCGCCTCGAACAGAGGACGTTCGTTGAAGAACATGGCCTGCAGCGCCTGAAGCGCTGCTTCGCGCGCGCTTGCCGGCCTGGTCGTCCTGGGTTGCGTTCGTTTTCCCGACAATCAGCCCCACGGTCCGCGACGCGGCGCTTCCTGCGCGGCGCCGTACATTTCCCGGGCCATCGACTGCAAGCGTGCGATGCGGTTGCCGGTCGAGGGGTGCGTGGCGAACAGGTTGTCCATCCCCTGCCCGGCCAGCGGGTTGATGATGAACATATGTGCGGTGGCCGGATTGCGCTCGGCGTCCTGGTTCACGACGCGATGGGCCGACTGCTCGATGCGCTCGAGTGCCGAGGCCAGCCACAGGGGCTGGCCCGCGATCTCGGCGCCCATGCGATCGGCGTCATACTCGCGCGAGCGGCTGATGGCCATCTGCACGAGGCTTGCAGCGATAGGGGCCAGCACCATGACCGCGATCGTGCCAACGAGGCCCAGCGGGTTATTGCGGTTGTCGCTTGAGGAACCGAAGAACATCGCGAAATTCGCCAGCATGCCGATCGCACCGGCAATGGTCGCCGTGATCGTCATGATCAGCGTGTCGCGGTTCTTGATGTGGGCGAGTTCGTGCGCGAGCACCCCGACCAACTCCTCGCGCGAGAGGCGATCCATCAGGCCCGTGGTCACGGCAACTGCCGCGTGCTGGGGATCGCGACCGGTGGCAAAGGCATTGGGCTGGTCGTTCTGCATGATGTAGACGCGGGGCATGGGCAGTTCGGCGCGGCGCGCCAATTCCTGAACCAGGCCCCAGAGTTCGGAGGCGCTGTTGCGGTCGACCTCGGTGGCGCCGTACATGCGCAAGACCATCCGGTCGGAGTTCCAGTATGCAAATGCATTCGTGGCGATGGCAAAGGCCAGGGCCACGAGCATGCCGGTCGTGCCGCCGACCAGGCCGCCAATCGCCATGAACATGGCGGTCAGGCCCGCCAGCAAGATCGCAGTTCTCGTCCAGTTCATATCCGTGTCGCCCAAAGGTGCGGTTCGCGCCTAGATGTATGTGCGCGGGGCGCTTGCATCAAGACGTGTCAACGGTCGGTGCGCGCGGCGGCCGGCAGATCCTGGAAGGCCGGCGGTTCGGTGTCGCCCTCCACGGGCGCGAAGACGGGCGGAACGATGACTTCAGCGGCGTGCTCCTGGCTCGCCGTCATGGTCGGCGGGGAAACCATGGCCTGCGGCGTCAGGAGGCTGTCTGCCGGCTGCGTGGCCTTCCACTGCATGGCCATGTGGATCCGGGCGCGACCGGAGGGGTGGTCGTAGAAGAAGACCTCTTCCCAGGGGCCGGGGTCGAGTTTCCTGTATTCGGCCAGCTTCAGGGCAATGGTGGCGAAGCCATCGGGCTCGCGCGCGGCATTGAGCCCGAAAATATCGGCTTCGGCCTCGTTGGCGCGGGTCATCGAGTTCGTCACCGGGGTCGCCAGCAGACCGAACAGCGAGAACATGAACATCAGGATGGGCAGGCCCGCCGTGTCGCCGAAATCGCGCACACCCCACAGTCGGCCGAAAATCCCGTGCAGCGTTCCAAAGCCGATATCGACGAAGAGGAATGCGACGGCCGCCAGAACGGCCAGTGTCACGATGATCTCGTACATGTGTCCCAGCACATAGTGACCAATCTCGTGCGCCATCACGGCCTTCACCTCGGCCGGCGTTCCCCTGTCGAGGAGGTTGTCATTCAGCGATATCCTGGTCGTGCCGAGGAACCCCGAGACGTTGGCGCTGATACGCTTTGACTGGCGGGAGGCGTTGAACTCGTAGACGTCATCGGCCGAAACGCCGTTGGCACGCGCCATGGCGAGGATCTCTTCCTTGAGCGGCCCCTCACGCATAGGCTTGTATTCGTTGAAGAGCGGGGCAATGAAGACGGGTGACACCGCGATCACGAAAATGAAAAAACCAACCGTCAAACCCGTCGCCCACAGCCACCATGCTTCGCCCGCACGCCGTATGATCCCGTAAAGCGCCACGAGGAATATCGAGGTCATCACAAGGTTGACTGCGAAGCCTGTCGCGTATTCGACAAGCCACGCCTCGCGGGACAGGTTGGACAGGCCGAACTCGTGTTCACGGACATAGTCCTGCCAATAGGTCAGCGGGAATGTCAGCAGGGTGGTCGCGATAATGAACTGGATGCCATAGATGAAGGTCTGCAGGCCGCGGCGATCTGTGATGGCCTCGGCGACATTGCGCATGCCGGCGGACGCGCGCGTGAAGAGCAGCAGCAATGCGGCTCCCATGCTGGCGAGGGCGTTCCAGAGAATGAACCAGTAGCCGCCTTCGTAGTAGGCATCGGATTTCTGCTTTGCTGCCGCGTCAACGGTGCCGAGATAGGCGTCGGTCGCGGCCTGCGGATCGAAGTCTGCAGCCTGCGTCAAACCGACTGCGGCCACGCACAATACAACCGCGGCGATAATCGCCGTCCAGCGCTTAAGCATATTTTCCCCCATTCCCCATAAAGACACTAACCAGCGAGGCGAGTGACGTCGCGAAGTCTGTTTGGTTGATGCTGGACGTTAATCATCATTCATGGTGAGATGAGGCATAGAGGACACACAATGACCCAGGACGAAGAGATCGCCGCGCGCATCGCTGCGGCCGCAAAACGCGCCCTCGCAGAGGCTGAAGCCCGCCGCGCCGAGGCCGACCTGCAGCGCAAGCCCCTCGCCAAGGAGTTGGGTGGACGCAAGGGGCCTGACCCGGCCCGCTATGGCGACTGGGAGGTCAAGGGCATCGTCAGCGATTTCTAATTGGCAGCGTCGATGAGGCGCCTGCAATCGCCTTGCTTGCAATTGGGCGGATTGAGGTCGGCCGTGGGCGCGTATTTCACAAGCAGAGGCTTGCCCGAGCGCATGCTCTTCCAGGCCTTCACGAGCAGGGTCTCGGCGACGGGTTGCCCAGTGTCGACGGCGAAATAGACCAGCCGTGTTTCTGCGGCGTTGTAGCAACGCACATGCGTGCGATCGTAGAACGCCATCACATCCCTGACGAAGCAGCGATGCGCCATGGGGTTGAGCGGGGGCGCGCCGGCCGGTTCGGCTGCGGAGACGACCGCGGGCGAACGTCGCTCGACCGGCTTGGGGTCATCTGGAATGGGTGTGCCCTGCCGCACCACGATGGGCGATGGCGACGGGGGCGCTGCTGCAGGATCCGCCAGCGCCACGGGTGCGCTCAGCAACAGCGCCGCGACAGGCCAGGCAAACGCTGCCGAATGGCGTGCAAACTTGCGCATGGACCGTGGGCCTCCCTGCCGCAAGTCACACGCGAATGGGGCCGTGGCGTCAAGCCTCATCGGAAGGTCCACGCGCGCCATCCTTGCGCATTTCCGGGAGGCGGAAGGTCATCAGGGTCGAGGTCGCGGTCGCGAAGAGGCGCTCATTGCGGTCAATCACGCGCGCCTCGGCCGTCACGATCTCACGTCCACGCGCGATGACTTCGGCGGTTGCGGTCAGGCGGCCTGCATTGGTGGTGACCGCCCTGTGATACTTTATTTCCAGGGTCAGGGTCGTGAAGCCCTGCCCCGCCTTCAGCAGCGAATGCACGGCCGCGCCCGTGGCGATGTCGATCAGGGTTGCAATCACACCGCCATGAACCGTGCCGAGGGCGTTGTAGTGGAACTCCTGCGGATCGAAGCCGACAGCGACACGCCCGCGTGCGGCCTCGAATGCCGCCAGACCGATGAGATCGGCAACGGGCGCCGCGGGCAGCCGGCCTTCACCCATCGCGCGCGCAACATCGGCTCCCGACAATCCGTCGATGGCTGCCGCGAGATCCTGCGGACGCGTCCACTCATAGGTTCTTGTCTGTTTCATTGCGCGCCCCTGCGCTGGCCCGGCTCCACACTTGGCACATACGGACCCCGGTTGCACAGGTGACCTGATTGCTGCAGACCTTAGAGCAACCTTAACGCGCCGGGTGCGACAAGACCCGGCAGATATTCCCAGGGGAGCGGCCGACCTTGCAGGCCCTGTTCATCGGACAAGCCTATATCGACATCACGTTTCTCGTGGACCGCATTCCGCAGGGAGACGAGAAGACGGTGGCGCGCGACTTTGCCGTGGCGTTCGGCGGCAACGCCGTCACGGCGGCGTTTGCCTGTGCGCGGCTGGGCATCGTGCCGGACCTGCTTGCTACCCTGGGCGACGACTGGCTGGGCCGCATGTTCATGGACATGGCGTCGAGCTACCGAATGCCGCTGCATGTGCGGAAGGTCGAGCGCTCGTCGCTGTCGTTCATCATGCCCAACAATGGCAAGCGCGCGATCGTGCGTTGCCGCGACGACAACTATCTTCACCCCTTCCCGCAGCTGAACCTCAACGGGTGCCGCACGCTGCACATCGACGGGCACCAGGGTGATGCGGCGATTGCCTATGCACGGCTTGCGCGCGAGCGCGGCATCCTCGTGTCGCTTGATGGCGGCGGCGTGCGGGACAACACGATGGAACTGCTCTCGTGCGTGGACGTGGCAATGGTGAGCGAGAGGTTCTGCGAGCAACTGGGTCGCAGCGCCGAGGACACGATCGGCTTGCTTGCCGACAAGGGCTGTCGGGTTGCCGGCGTGACGCTGGGCGAACATGGCCTGGTCTGGCAGGAGCGTGGACAGGGGCTGAGCCGCCTGCCCGCCCTGGCCGTTCCGGCCGACAAGATCGTGGACACCAACGGCGCCGGCGACCTGTTCCATGGTGCTTATGTTTTCTCGCAGATGAATTGGCCAGGCCGGGAATGGGAATTCCATTTCCGCTTTGCGCGGGCTGCCTCTGCGTTCGGCGTGCAGCATCTGGGCAATGAGGCAAGATTGCCACGGATGGATGATGTTTTTGCAACATCCGGAATGCTCGGCGACACACTTAATCACTGACCCCACCCTTGAAAAAGACGCCGGAACTGACAAATTGTCAGCGACGTCCAGCTTGATCCCTCAAAGGCACAGATCGCAGATGACACAGGCAGCTACCTATCGCGCAGAAGTCCCGGCCTCGATGGCCAGCACGGCTGCCCTCGAGCGCTTCCGCCTGCGCCCACTGACAGCGCTGAAGGCACTGCTGCGCCTGTTCAAGAACAAGGAAGACACCTCGCAGGTGTTCGAGATCATGCGCGCGCTCAGTGGCAATTCCGTGCCGCGCGGCTATCAGCGACTGATCTCGACGCCGGCGGGCGGTGCGATTGCGTATCGCCGCCAGGAACTGGCTGAGGTGCTGTCCGACCATGCCTATCTGGCGAGCCTGCCCGAGGGTTCGGTGGGGCGCGCCTATCTTGCCTTCGTCAAGCGCGAGAATATCTCGGCGCAGGGCTTGGCCGAGGAAAGCCGCAAGGGTGTCGACGGCGGCATCGATGCGCAGCACCCTTACGCCTGGTATGGCCGGCGCATGCGTGACGTGCACGATCTCTGGCACATCCTGACGGGCTACAGCCGCGATGCGCTGGGCGAGGCGTGTGTCGTTGCCTTCTCCTACAGCCAGACCAAGTCCCTGGGCTTCGGCTTCATCGCCTGGGGTGGCGTTTACAGGATCGGGCGCGAGATGCCCGGACAGCCGGTCTACAAGGCCGTGATGCAGGCGTTCCGGAACGGCCGGGAGGCCGCGTGGCTGCCCGCCGAAGACTACATCCAGCTGCTTGCCGAACCGCTGGAAGCTGCCCGCCAGAGGCTTAACATCCAGCGCCCCACGTTCTATGAGGCCGTGCCCAAGACCGTCCGGGAAGGGATCGGGGCGAACATGGATATGGCGGCAGCCTAAGCCCCCCGCTTTCAGGGCTCGCCGCAACCCCGTTGCACGGCGGCGCGGCCTCGGCTATTGATCCGGCCCTTCAGGCGACCACGCCCCGACCTTGTGGCTTACGGATGGGTGGCAGAGTGGTCTATCGCACCGCACTCGAAATGCGGAGTACGGCAACGTACCGTGAGTTCGA
>JBEIHO010000044.1:0-22468 GCA_040381215.1 Alphaproteobacteria bacterium
ATTCGGCACGCGTGATCGAGGCGGTGGAGCGCATCAAGCGCCAGTCGAACGCGACGCAGGTCATCGCCGGCAACGTGGCGACGGCAGAGGCGGCGCGTGCTCTGATCGGCGCGGGCGCGGATGCCATCAAGGTAGGCATCGGGCCCGGCTCGATCTGCACGACACGCATGGTGGCCGGTGTCGGCGTTCCGCAGCTGACGGCCATCCTCAACGTCATCGAGGCGACACGCCCCGAGGGTGTTCCGGTCATCGCCGATGGTGGCATCAAGTTCTCGGGCGATTTTGCCAAGGCGATCGCGGCGGGCGCGAGCTGCGCCATGCTCGGTTCGCTGTTTGCCGGCACGGACGAAAGCCCCGGCGAGGTATTCCTCTACCAGGGGCGCAGCTACAAATCCTATCGTGGCATGGGTTCGCTTGGCGCGATGGCACGCGGTTCGGCGGACCGGTACTTCCAGGCCGAGGTCAAGGACACGCTGAAGCTGGTCCCTGAAGGCGTCGAAGGCCAGGTGCCCTACAAGGGTCCGCTCTCCAGCGTCGTACACCAGCTGGTCGGCGGGTTGCGCGCGTCGATGGGCTATACAGGCAGCCGGACGGTTGCCGATTTCCAGTCGAATGCGAAGTTCGTGCGTATTTCGGCTGCGGGCTTGCGTGAAAGCCACCCGCATTCGATCGTGGTCACGCGCGAGTCCCCCAACTATCCCATGTCGGGATGACACCCGGCGCACGGCTCGCAGCTGCGGCCGAAGTTCTCGACCAGGTTCTTGGCGGACGATCGGCCGCCGATCGCGCCCTGCAGGCTTGGGGGCGCGATCATCGTTTCGCGGGTTCGAAGGACCGCGCCGCCATCGGCGAGCGTGTCTATGCCGTCTTGCGTCGTCTGGGCGAATGCGAGGCGGTGGCCGGAGCGCGCCAGGGGCGTAGTCTGGTTCTCGCATCGCTGGTCGTTTGTGACAGGCTTGAGATTGCTGAAGTCGCACGGCTGGCGACCGATGGCGCGCATGCGCCTGGCGCGCTGACGCGCCAGGAGGAAAGCCGCATTGCCGGGTACATGCCGTCGGCCCATGACGGGCAGCTCAATGTGCCGGGCTGGTTGCTTGCACGGCTGGCGGGCGTGTTCGGCGACCGGATTGATGCCGAGCTTGCGGCTCTGAACGAGCGGGCGCCCCTTGACCTGCGGGTCAATACCCTGAAGGCGCGTCGAGAGGACGTTCTCGATGCCCTTACGCGCGCCGGATTTTCGCCTGCGCCTTGCGTCCATGTTCCGGAAGGCATCCGTCTTCCGGCTGGAACCGACGCGAAGATTTCGGCGCTGCCCTGCTTCATCGAGGGACAAGTCGAAGTCCAGGACGAAAGCTCGCAGATGGCCGTGCATTTTGCGGCGCCGAGACCGGGGGACACTGTCATCGACCTTGCCTCTGGCGCGGGTGGCAAGGCGCTGGCGCTTGCGGCGCTGATGCAGGATCGCGGTCGGGTTCTTGCGTGTGACGTCGCGATGGAGCGGCTGATGGCCCTTGGCGCCCGCAGGGCGCGGTCGGGCGCCACGATCATCACGATGGCGGGCGATCCCTATGGCGAACGCGTCGCGCAGCTGGCGGGCGCAGGGGCCGATCTTGTGTTCGTCGATGCTCCCTGTTCCGGCAGTGGCACGTGGCGGCGCAATCCCGAGGCCCGGTGGACCCTCGACGAGGCGCGGCTGCAGGGTTATCTCGCGGCGCAGGTCCAGCTTCTCGACCGGGCGGTCGGGCTGGTGGGGCCGCAGGGCCGGATCGTCCATGCAGTCTGCTCGGTCCTTGCCGAGGAGGGGGCTCGGCAGGCGGATGCGTTCTGTACGCGCCATGCGGGCTGGTTTGTTGCCCGCACGCTGGAGTTGTCGCCTGCTTCCACAGGAACGGATGGTTTTTTTGCGGCTGAATTGCGCAGGCCCTGAGAGGTTCTTGCAGGGCTTCGGCCGGCGCATGTAACCTTGTGGCATGACGCGCAAACAGAGACGCCTTGCCTTTCTGACGGGTTCGCTGAGCGTTGCGGTGGTTGCCGTGACGCTTGTGGTCTATGCCCTCGGCGATGCGACGCTATTCTTCTACACGCCCAGCGAGGCCAAGGCCCGGGGCGTCGACGTGGGCCGCATGGTCAATCTGGGGGGCCTGGTTGCTGCCGGCAGCATTCGCCACGGCGAGGGCTTCGACGTCGAATTCAAGGTCACCGACGGCGAGGCTGATGTCCTTGTGTCCTATGACAAGGATTTGCCCGACCTGTTCCGCGAAGGTCAGGGCGTCGTGGTCACAGGCGCCTTCACCGCTGCAGGCGGGTTCCGGGCGTCCAATGTGCTGGCGAAGCACGACGAGAACTACATGCCGCCCGAGGTGGCCCGTGCGCTGAAGGACAAGGGCGTGTGGAAGCACAGCGAGCCCAAGCCCTGAAAATCCCTGAAATTCCGCATGAAATCCAGGTCATGATCTGGTAACAATTTATTCATCATCCGGACAGTTTCCAGTCAGGATATAGTGCCTATATAGACATCAAGAGATGCGTTTTCCCGCCAGGATAGAGCGGGCTCAAGGGTAATTCTCCAAGGAGTGTTTCATGTCAGATGGGTCTGCCTCGCCTCATGTTGAACCCGTGGCCGCGCCGGGGGCGCCCGTGGCTCCGGGCCGGGCGCCGCGCGGCGTGCTGCTGGTGAGTTCTGCTGCCATTGCGCTGGCGGCTACGGCCGGAGCGGTGTTCGGCTTTGCCTGGAGTGGTGGCGGCGTGCCGGCCGTGGCCGAGACTGCAGCGCCTGCCGTTCTGGCGGTCGTGGCGTCTTCGGTCGCCCCGCTCATGGTTTCGTCGGGCATTGGTGCGGCGGGCACGTTTGCCGACATCGTCGAGCGCGTGTCGCCGGCCGTGGTCAGCATCCGCGCGAAGGTGACCTCGCCGGCGCAGCCCGACATCAGCGAGGAAGACCTCGAAAGCCTGCCGCCGGGCTTGCGGGATTATTTCGAACGGTTCCGCAAGGGAGGTCCTGACCGCCAGCGCAATCGCGGCGAGGTGCAGGGCTCGGGCTTTGTCGTCGAATCCAATGGCCTGATGATCACGAACAACCACGTGGTTGCCAACGCCACCGAGATCGAGGTCTCGTTCTCGGACAGCAAGAAGTACAAGGCAAAGATCATCGGTCGCGACGAGGCGACCGACATCGCCGTGCTCAAGATCGAGGGTGGCAAGAATTTCCCGACGGTGAGCTTCGGCGACGATGCGCGCGTGCGCGTGGGCGACTGGGTGCTCGCAGTCGGAAACCCCTTCGGCCTTGGCGGCACGGTCACGGCCGGCATCGTCTCGGCGCGCGGTCGTGATGACGTGGGCGGGGCGCAGTTCACGGATTTCATCCAGATCGACGCCTCGATCAACCGCGGCAATTCCGGCGGTCCGACCTTCGACTTGTCGGGACGCGTGATCGGCATGAACACGGCGATCTTCTCGCCCTCGGGCGGGAGCGTGGGCATCGGCTTTGCCATTCCGTCGTCCACGATCCAGCGCATCGTGTCTGACCTCAAGCGCACGGGCTCGGTCACGCGCGGCTGGCTGGGTGTCCAGATCCAGAGCCTGACCGACGATGCGGCGGCGAGCCTGGGCCTGCCCAACACCAACGGCGCCATTGTCGCCCAGGTGATCGAGGGAAGTCCTGCCGAGAAGGCGGGCTTCAGGACCGGTGACGTCGTGATCCGCATGGATGGTGTCCCCGTGAAAGACAATCGTGACCTGTCGCGCCGCGTGGCGGGGCTGCAGGTCAACCAGAACGCCCGTTTCGTCGTCTGGCGCGAGAACCGCGAGGCGCAGATTTCGGTGACGGTGGCCAAGCGGCCTGACCCCAAGACGCTTGCCAGCCGCGGCGGTGCTGACGGCGGCGACGAGGGCGCGGCGCGTCCGGGTGGTGGCGCCAAGGTATCGGCCCTCGGGCTGGACCTTGCCACGATCACGCCGGCGCTCAGGTCCGAATTGCGCCTTGATCCGGGTGCAGAGGGCGTGGTGATCACGGATATCGATCCGGACAGCGATGCTGCCGAACAGGGGCTCCAGCCCGGGGATCGCATCATCCAGGCATCCGGCAAGGAAGTCCGCAGCGTTTCGGACGTCACCTCCGCCGTTGCCAGCGCCAAGTCCCTGAAGCGCCCCTCGGTGCTGCTGTTCGTCGAGCGCGGCAAGAACCAGCGCGTGTTCGTGGCGATCAAGCTCGGCAAGGGCTGAAGCCTGCCTTGCAAAACCGGGGCCTCTCCCGACCAGGAGAGCGCCCCGGCTGTTATTTCGGGGACACCTTACCGGAGCAAATGGATGCGGATACTCGTTGTCGAGGATGACAGGGAAGCTGCGGCCTACCTGACGCGCGGCCTGAAGGAGAGCGGCCATATCGTGGATCATGCGCCCGACGGACAGGATGGCCTGCACCTGGCCATTGGCGGCAGCTATGACGTCGCCATCGTCGATCGCATGATGCCGCGGATGGATGGCCTGACCATGGTCAGGCGCATGCGCGAGGAAGGCAACAAGACCCCTGTCCTGTTCCTCAGTGCGCTTGGCGAGGTGGATGACCGCGTGAAGGGCCTTCGTGCCGGCGGCGATGACTATCTTGCGAAGCCCTATGCCTTTGCCGAGTTGCTGGCCCGCGTGGATGCGCTGGCGCGCCGGCAGGGCAGCGAGGCCGTGGTGACGCGGCTCAGCGTGGGCGACCTCGAGCTCGACCTCCTGTCGCGGACCGCCACGCGGGCGGGACAGAAGATCGACCTGCAGCCGCGCGAGTTCCTGCTGCTCGAATACCTGATGCGCCACGCCGGGCAGGTGGTCACGCGGACGATGCTGCTGGAGAATGTGTGGGAGTATCATTTCGATCCGCAGACAAACGTGATCGACGTGCATATCTCGCGCCTGCGATCGAAGATCGACAAGGGCTATGTGGAGCCTCTCCTGCACACGGTGCGGGGCGCTGGATATTCGCTCCGTGCGGCTTCTTGATGTTTTCCGGACAGCAACATTCAGGTTGGCGTTTGCCTACCTGTTGCTGTTCGGCGTGTCGGTGCTGCTGCTGCTGGGGTTCATCTACTGGCGGACGACCGGCTTCATGGCGACCCAGGCCGATGAAACGATCTCGGCAGAGGTCCAGGGCCTGGGCGAGGAATACAAGCGGCGCGGGCTTTTGGGGCTGCGCAACGTCATCATCGAGCGCCTTTCGCGACCGGGCCAGCGCAGCCTCTATCTGCTGACCATCGGTGACAATGCCCTGGCGGGCAATCTGCCGGGATGGCCCGCGGATGCCGTCGAGACGGCGCCCTCGTGGATCAGCTTCACCTATGAGCGCGGCACCGATGCCGACAAGGAAACGCGGCCGGCGCGTGCCATGTATTTCTCGATGCGGGGTGGTTTCCGCCTGCTGGTCGGGCGCGACGTTGGCGAGTTGAACGCAATCGAAGGCGCCATCCGCAGCACGCTTCTGACGGCCTTGTCGATCACCGCCCTGTTCGGGATCGCGGGCGGCGTCCTGATCAGCCGCAACGTGCTGCGCCGCCTCGAGGCCATCAACCGCACGAGCCAGGACATCATGTCGGGCAACCTGTCGCGACGCATTCCGGTCCAGGGGAGCGGCGACGAACTGGATGACCTTGCACATAACCTGAACCGGATGCTCGAGCAGATCGAGCGCCTGATGACGGGCATGCGCGAGGTTGCGGACAACATTGCCCATGACCTGCGCACGCCGCTCAACCGGCTGCGCAACAAGCTCGAAGGGGCGATGATCGGCAATCCGCCGCGCGAGGAGACGATCACGGCGCTGGAGAGCGCGATCGCAGAGGCCGATGGGCTGATCTCGACGTTCAATTCGCTGCTGCTGATCGCCGAGGCCGAGACGGGCGCGCACCGCGATACGCTTGAGCCTGTCGATCTCAGCGAGGTGATCCACGACATCGCCGACCTCTATGAGCCGGCCGCCGAGGACCGCGGCATCGCGCTCAAGTTCGTGGCCAAGACAAAGGTCATGGTGCGCGGCAATCGCAGCCTGCTGGCGCGGGCGGCGGCCAACCTCGTGGAGAATGCCCTCAAGTACACGCCGCAGAACGGGGCCGTCACGGTGTCAGCCTGGATCGATCCCCGCGGGCACAGGCCCAAGTTCTCGGTGCGTGATACGGGGCCGGGTATTCCGGAGGATGACCGTGAGCGCGTGCTCGACCGCTTCGTGCGGCTCGAGCGGTCGCGCAATACGCCGGGGTCAGGGTTGGGCCTGAGCCTCGTGTCTGCGGTGGCGCGCATGCACGATGCCACCATCAGCCTCGAGGATTCCAAGCCGGGCTTGCTGGCGACGCTGACTTTCCCGGAGATCGCGGAACAGGATAACGGGCACGAGACTATCGTGGCGCAAGTTCGGCGCGCTCTTCCCGGACCCAAAAAAGCCCGATCAGGCCGACAACCAGAAAAACAAGGATGACCGAGAAGCCGATGCGCTGGCTCTGGGTTGCCGACGTCACGATGGCAACGCAGAGCGGTGCCAGGAAGGCGGTCGCCTTGCCCGTCAGCGTGAACAGGCCGTAGACCTCGGACAGCATCTCGCGCGGCGAGATGCGCGCCACCATCGTGCGGCCCGATGCCAGGATCGGGCCGATGAAGGCGCCACCGACAAGCGAGAACGCGAGCCCGAGCTGTTCGGCAAACTGCGTGAAGCCGAATGTCGCGAGCAAGCCGCCGATCCATGGCAGCTGCTGGTTTCGCAACTCGTCCGTCACGGCAAAGAAGAAGAGGTACTCGTCAGGCGTCGTGCTGACCGAGCCGAGGACCGAGAGGGTGAAGCCGAACAGGCAGATCTGGATCGTGCGCTTGGTGCCGATGAGGTCGTCGATCCATCCGCCAATGAAGGACGTGAAGATCGGGACGGTCAGCACGATCAGGGCGTAGATGCCGATGCGCTCGGTGGACCAGCCATAGATGCCGCCGAGGTAGCCGGCGAGGAAGATGAAGACCGCCGACATGCCGTCGGCATAGATCGCGCGCACCACCAGGAACGTGGCTACGTTGCGGTAATGGGCGACGTTGCGAATGGTGCTGGCCAGCTTGCGCAGGCCGTCGCGGGTCGCCCGCAGCATGGAAACCGACGATGGCGCGCGGTCGACCGTGAAGAAGAGGAACGGCAGCGAGAAGAGCAGCATCCAGACCGCAGCGAGGGGGCCGGAGAGGCGTTCATGGGCGAAGTCGCCGTCGAGAAGCGCCAGGATGCCCAGCGCCGGCAGGGCCAGCCAGACGATGAACAGGGACACGCTGCCGATATAGTCGAAGCTGTAGGCGATGCCGCTCATGAAGCCGACATTGCGCTCGCTCGAGACGCTGGGCAGCATGGCGTTGTGGTAGACGGCGGCAAATTCCATCGTCACGGCCGCGATCACGATGGCTGCGGCGCCAAGCCAGATCTCGCCCGGGGTGACGAACCACAGCGCCAGCATGGCGGGAATGGCGGCAAGGGAGCACAGGATCAGGCCCGGCTTGCGTGGGCCGTAGGCATCGGTGAGGGCGCCGAGGATCGGCGCGCCGAGGGCGATGAATGTGCCGGCCAGGGCCTGCGTGTAGCCCCAGACGACCTGGCCTTCGACGCTGTCGCCGACGACCGATTTCTGGAAATAGGAGGCGAAGACGAAGATGTTGATGATGACGAAGTAGGGGCTGGCTGCGAGCTGGTAGAGAACCCAGCCGGCCTTGCCTGCGAACCCGTTTGTGGCTTCGGCAGGCGGTGTTGCCGCGGTCATGCGATCAATGTGTCCCTTGTTGCGTCGACGCAGTGGTTTTCCAGCCGGCCGATGGATTCGATCTCGACCGTGACGCGGTCGCCAACCTTCAGCCGCACCGGCGGTGTCCGTGCGTTGCCGACGCCTGCCGGGGTGCCGGTGAAGATGACGTCGCCGGGCTCGAGGGTGAAGGCTGCCGTGAGGTGCTCGATCTGGGCAGCGATGTCGAAGATCATCTCGGATGTCGAGGCCTTCTGCATGATCTGTCCGTTGAGCGTGCAGCTGATGGCGAGGGCCTGCGGGTCGGGGACCTCGTCGCGGGTCACGATCCAGGGCCCGGTCGGTCCGTGGGTGTCGAAGCCCTTGCCCATCATCATGGTGGGGGAGCGGGCCTGCCAGTCGCGGACGCTGACGTCGTTGCCGCACATGTAGCCGGCGATCACCTCGCTGGCGCGCGCGCGCGGCACGTTGCGGCAGCGCTTGCCAATCACGACGCAAAGCTCGGCCTCGAAATCGATCTTGTCGGACACGGCCGGGATCTCGATGGCGGCGCCCGGGCCGATGATGCAGGTGGCCTGCTTGGCGAACCAGACCTGGTGCTCGGGCGGGGTGCGGCCGGTCTCGCGGATGTGGTCCATGTAGTTCATGCCGATGGCCAGCACCTTGCCGGGACGGGGCAGCGGGGCCTCGAGGCGTATCTTTGCCAGGTCAATCCAGCGCGGGCGCGTGGCGAGGGCCTCGCGCGCCTCGGCCAGGGCCGCGTCGCCGGCGCGCAGGAATGCCAGCATGGACTGGGGCAGGGTTGGCGCCGCGGTGGCGAGATCGCAAATGCGGTCGCCTTCGACAAGGCCGATGCGGCGGCGATGGTTTTCGGTGAAGGTCGCGAGTTTCATGCGGCCTGCCAGAGCTCCCCGTTATGATGTGCCTCTGTTTAGAGCAGGCCCGGCGGGAAAAATCAGCACCGAATCACTTATGTGCCACCTGCAATCTCGTCGCGCTCTGAAATGCAAGGGGCAGAAGGGTTTTTTGACCCCTGTGCGCACCAATGCCACATAATCCCTATGATTCTGAGGAGTGGCTGCAAAAAAGTGTAGTGAAATCGCCGCGATCTTGTAGATTGCTTAATAGCTGTCTGCTAAACCCAATCATCCCAGACAGTTTTTAGGGCAAAACAAATGAGCAAATCCGACTTCATCCTTGCCGTGGCCAAGAAGGGCGACCTGCCGAAGGCCGAAGCCAAGCGCGTGATCGAACTGGTGTTCGGCACGATCGAGGCCAGCCTCAAGCAGATCAAGAGCGGCGGCAAGCTGCCGATCGGCAATTTCGGCGTCTTCACGGTTGCCAAGCGCCCGGCGCGCATGGGCCGCAACCCGCGGACCGGCGAAGCGATCAAGATCAAGGCCTCGAAGAAGCTGCGCTTCCGCCCGGCCAAGACGCTCAAGACGGCCGCTGGCATCGTCTGAGCCTGGTCGACCGAGAATTCGGTGGAGCCCGGTCCGAAAGGTCCGGGCTCTTTTCTTTTGCGCGGGAGGACTGGCGCTCTATGATGCGTGGCATCCCCGTTGCGGAGTCGCGGATGAAGCGTCTTTCTGCTGCCTTGCTGCTGTCGAGCCTGATCGTTGCCCCGGTCGGGGCGATGTTTGCGATGGTGCCGGCGGACCGCGTCGATGAGATCCCTGTCGAGCGCCTTCTGGCCAATCTCGAACGTAACGCGCAGAAGTTGCCCGCCGCCGAGCGGTGGCGCGCGATCGGGCGGGTCCATCTGCTGGCGTATCTTCGCAAGTCCGAGGCCCTGACCGTCTATCGGGACGATGCCGATCGGCTGGCAGAGGGGCGCATCGATGCCTGCAGCGTTCTTGATGCCGAGACCATGGGGCGGGGGTCGCGCGAGAATTTTCCTCCTGCCAAGCCCGGCGAGCGCTGCGAGGCGCGTACCTATACGCTGGGGCCTCGCCGCGAGGCCCCCGGCGCGCTCGAGGCTGCGCGGCTTCCGGCGGATGGCCATCTGCGGGCGGCCATTGCAGCCTATCGCCAGGCGCGGGTGCTGGAGCGCGGCAACCTGCGCACGCGCGTGGCGCTGGCCTTTGCCTATGACAGGGCCGCGCGCGGGCGTGAGGCGCTGGACGAGTTGCGCTTCGTGGCGCGCGAGGGCTTGCGGCGGCTGCCAAGGGCCGGTCGCAAGGGGGAGCCAGCCTCTGACTGGGAGCTGCACACGGTGCTTTCGGAGGCGCAGGCGCATCTTGCGCTGGTGGCGCGGCAGAAGTCGGATCGCAAGCTGGCCGCTGACCTGAAGATGCGCCTTGAGCAGGCGCCTCCCATTGTTGCCGTGACGCCGATCCTCGTGCCGCTGGGCGCGCGCGATGCGTTCGCCGACCTGGTCGATCCGCAGGCGCAGGTTCGCTTCGATTTTACCGGCCAGGGGCCGGCGCAGCGGGCGGGATGGCTCAGGCCCGATGCGGCCTGGCTGGTGTGGGATCCCAATCTGAAGGGACGTATCCGCAGCGGCTTCCAGCTGTTCGGCTCGGTGACGTGGGTGGCCTCATGGGACAACGGTTTCCGGGCCCTGGGTGCGCTTGATGACAATGGCGATGGCGAGCTTGCGGGGCTGGAGCTTGATGGCCTGTCGCTATGGCAGGATGCCAATGGTGACGGCTTCAGCGACGAGGGTGAAGTGGCGCCGGTGACGGCGCATGGCATCGTGTCCCTTGAATATACGCATGTGCGTGTCAGCGACACCTATTGGGAGAGCGCCGCCGGCGTGCGGTTTGCCGATGGGCGCGTCCGGCCGACCTATGACTGGCTGTTGACGCCTGATCTGCTGGTGGCCGAAAAATAAGGTCCGCACAGGCTGACCCGTGCGGACCGGTTGCCGGTGCGGCTAGAACTCGAGGCAGATCTTGCCGAAGTGCTTCTGGGAACGCTGATGCGCGAAGGCGCCGGCGATGTCGTCGAGCGGGAAGCGGCTGTCGATCACTGGCTTGATGCCGTTGGCCTCGATGGCGGCGATCATGTTGACCTGGTCCTCGCGCGAGCCGACCGTGATGCCCTTGACGGCGACGGACTTGCTCATCTGGAGGGCGGTCATGACCTCGCCGGACCAGCCTGTCAGCACGCCGATCAGCGAGACGTGGCCGCCGATGCGGCAGGCGGTGATCGACTGGTTCAGCGTGCCGGGGCCTCCGACCTCGATGACGGCATCGACACCCTGGCCGGCCCACTCGGCGGCGCTGCGGCCCCAGTTCGTGTCGGTCTTGTAGTTGATGACGTGGTCGGCGCCGAGGTCCTTGAGGCGGGCGAGTTTCTCGTCGGAGGATGACGTGGACACGACGCGGGCGCCGGCGGCCTTGGCGATCTGCAGCGCGAAGATCGACACGCCGCCCGTGCCTTGCGTCAGCACCACGCTGCCGGGCCTGATGGCCGCGTCGACGATGAGGGCGCGCCAGGCGGTCAGTGCCGCGCAGGGCAGGGTGGCTGCCTCGGTCAGGCTCCAGCCCTTCGGGATCCGCGTGAAGGCGGTCGCGGGCATGGCCACGTGCTCGGCGGCGAAGCCGTCGACGTGGTCACCGGGTACGCCCATCACGCGCTCCAGCGCCGGGCCGCCGCCGGCCCAGTTCGGGAAGAAGGTCGAGAGAACCTGGTCGCCGGGCTTGAAGGCCGTCACGCCTGCGCCCACGGCAACGACGTCACCGGCGCCGTCCGACATCGGGATGCGGCCGTCGGCCACCGGGATCATGCCGTAGACCACGGCGAGGTCGTGGAAGTTCAGCGAGCTGGCGCGGACGCGGACCAGGATCTCGCCCGGGCCGGGGCTTGGGTCGTTGCGGGTCTCGATGACGAGCTTGTCGGGGGCGCCCTGCGCCTTCACGGCTGCGACTTTCATGGTTGGCTCCTCAATGGGAATGGTTGGATGGGCGCAACCTAGTGAGGGCGGCCTTGCGTGTCCACGGCCGGCCGCGCTCCCCTGCGGTCAGTGCATCGCCTAGTCGTTGCACAATGCCTTGTGTTTATTCTGGGCGCTCTCGTTCACGATGGCATTGACGTCCTTGCGCTCGGCGTAGAAGGCATTCCAGCCCGCGATGATCAGCTTGCTGGCCGTGCATCGGTTGTCCGGGGACTGGTCCTTTGCAGCGCCGAAATTATCCGTATTGGTGTTCAGCAGGGTGTGCCAGCCATCCATGGCTGACGTCTTTTCGGCCCGCTCGCCCAGGTCCTTGTGGATTTTCCTGCTGAAACAGTCGCCAATTTCCGGGTCGGCCTTGGCGTCGGTCAGCACGACCTTGAGGGCCTTCCGCCGTCCCGGTGCGCCACTCTTGTTGGCGGTGTCCCAATTTTCAAAGACGGGCCAGCATTTATCGAGGTTGATCCCGTCATACGGCGACGCCGTCGCGCTTGGTGCGGACAGGGCGGCGCAAAGCGTGGTCGCGAGCGCAACTGAAACTGCAAGTGCTGCTGACTTCATGGTGGGTTCTCCCGGCGTGGCTGAATGAAGCGGCAAGGGTACATGAAGGCCATCCTGCCTTCCAGAGCCCGGCCTCAGGGTGGTCCGCCAAGCCTGTCGGCGGCGCCTTTTGCTTGATGTCAGCGTCCCCGCGGCCGAAGGGGCGTGCTTCGGGATCTGGACGCGGGTCGTGTCGTGAAAACTGGTCGGAGAGAGAGGATTTGAACCTCCGGCCCCTGCCTCCCGAAAGCAGTGCTCTACCAGGCTGAGCTACTCTCCGAATACCAGTTCTTGTGCGGATGCGATTTGTCGCATCCTTCGGCGGCTGGAGGGCCACCGATGCTCGGGAGGGCGGTCTTATACAGGCTGGTCAGGTGAGGGGCAAGGCAGGCACAGTGGACATATCTGCCAAATCCGGGTTTTTTTGACGCATTATCCAAATAAGGGGGGCTCTCATGCGCATTGTGCTGGCTGGTGTCGTGTTCCTGCTGTTGATCGCCGTGTCCTATCTCCTGCTCTGGCCGGTCCGGATCGAGCCGGTGGAGGTCAAGGTTCTTCCCAACCCGGGCTTTACCCAGGCCTTTGCGCCCAATGTGGCGCTGCGGCAGGCCCGCTTCGCCGACAACGGGCTTGGCAAGGGGCCTGAGGATGTCGCGGTCAAGGATGGCTATGCCTATACCGGCCTCGAGGATGGGCGCATCGTTCGTGTACGGATCGACAATGCGGCCGCGCCCGGTGCGCCGGCGACGTCGGTGGGAACCGTCGAGCCCTTTGCCAACACGGGCGGGCGCCCGCTGGGGCTGCAGCATGATCCCTTCGGCAACATCGTCGTTGCCGACGCGCGCCAGGGCCTGCTTGCCATCAATCCGCAGGGGCGTGTCTTCAACGTGGCGCGCAGCCATGCCGGCGTGCCGCTGCGCTTCGTCGATGACCTCGACATTGCGAAAGACGGGACAATCTATTTCTCGGATGCCTCGCAGCGCTTCGGCATCGAGGAGTATGCCCTCGACTTCTATGAAGGCCAGATGACCGGGCGCCTGTTCTCGTTCAGCCCGGCTTCCGGGCGCATCGAGGAAAAGGCGGGCGGGCTTGCCTTTGCCAATGGCGTGGCGCTGGGCCCGGACGAGGAGTACGTGCTGGTCAACGAGACCGCTGCGCACCGCATCACGCGGGTGTGGCTGAAGGGGCCCAAGGCTGGCACCAAGGATGTGTTCATCGAGAACCTGCCCGGTTATCCCGACAACCTGTCCTATAACGGGCGGGGCCTGTTCTGGGTTGCCCTGGCCGGTCCGCGCTCGCAGGGGCTTGAGGACATGCTGCCCAACCCGTTCCTGCGCAAGATCTTCTATCGCCTGCAGATGCTGGGCTTGTCGTCGGCACCGGTGCCGGAACGCTACGGCTGCATCGTGGCGATCGACCTTCAGGGCCGGGTCGTTGCCACGCTCCAGGATCCGGGGGGCATGAAGATCTTCAACATCACCAGCGTCAACGAGAAGGACGGCCTGCTGTACCTGGGCGGGCTCGAGATGGATCGATTTGCCACCATCCCGGTGCCGCCCCAGTTGCTGGGGCCGCGCTGACAGGCCATTGCCCGGCGGTGCATGGCTTGGCGGTGCATGGCTTGGCGGTGCATAGCCCGGCAGGGATTGCGTTGGGCCAGCGGGGCCATTATGGTCCCGCGCTCTTTGCAACCGGGTGTGATCCCGGCGCCGGTCATTGGGGTATAGCCAAGCGGTAAGGCAGCGGATTTTGATTCCGCCATTCCTAGGTTCGAATCCTAGTACCCCAGCCAACCCTTTGATTTTCCTGGATGCCTTGTGACACGAGAGACACTTTCGTCGGGTGTTTCGCGATGTGTGTTTCGTGGGTGGTCGGTGTGTCTCCTGCGGTTGATCGTGACCTTGAACAATAGGGGAACATCTGTCGCTTTTCGAGGTGGCGGGGTGACGCAGGGTGCTCGGGTTGAGGTCGTCCCCCGTCTGCAGGTGTTCCTTACTGCGTGAGGGCCCTCATCCGTCTCGCTGCTTCGCAGCGATCCACCTTCTCCCGCTTTGCGGGAGAAGGGCAAGTCATACGCGCAGTATCCTCAAAGCGCATAGCCCTACGCTTGCTGCCGCGGGAGAAGGGCAAATCACTCTCGTAGTGTTTTCAAAACGCATAGCCCTTCCCTCGCGCTTGCGCGGGGGAAGGTGGCGCGCCGCGTGAGCGGCGTGACGGATGGGGGGCGCCTCAACATGTCCCCGATTGGCTGGTAGCGGGCGGGATGGTGGGTGTGGGTGAGGGCCCTCATCCGTCTCGCTGCTTCGCAGCGATCCACCTTCTCCCGCTCTGCGGGAGAAGGGCAATCAATTATGGGGCGCTTCTTCCAACCTTATTGCCCTTCCTCCGCGTCAGCGGGGGCGGACGGGGATGGCTACTTCGTTGCGGCGGAAGAAGGGGAGCGTCCAGGGCGGGTCGTAGAGCCAGGTGACGGGTTCGCCGGCCGGGGCCCAGCGCGAGGATTGCAGGACGCGCAGGAGTTCGGTCGTCTTTTCGGCCATGCGTGCGGCGCTGCGGCTGTTTGAGAATACCAGGACGGCCATCGTCTCGCCGGGGACTTCAACGATCTGGACGGCCGGGTTGTTGGGCTTGGGCAGCGTCTCGAGCGTGTATTTCGAGGGCATGAAGAAGCGGACGCGCCATTTGTTGCCTTGCTCGCGCGCCTGGGAAACGGGGGCGGTCATGGCGATTTCTTCCGAGCGAGCGGCCTGGGTCGACACGGGGGCCGTCATGGCGATGTCGGTCTTCTTCGTGTTGTTGCCGAAGATGTAGTCGGCCAGCAGGCGGAAGCCCTTGTTGCGGGCGTCTTCCTCGTTGGCCTCGACGATGACGTCTGCGGCGAGGCGCGTGCCATAGGAGCGGATCTCGACGTCGGTCTTGCCGAGCTTCTCGATGATGCTGAAGCGGGGCTCTTCGGTTTCGGCGCGGGCGGCGCCAAGGGTCATAAAGGGCAGGACCATGGCCATGACCAACAGGGATCTTGCGAGGGCTGACATGCGGCTACTCCATGTGTGTATGGTGACGTTACGGTAAAGACCCTGCCTTGGATCAGCCTTGGTGGAGATTTTTCGGTATGACGGGGCGCCAGGCTCATCCGTCGCGGCCGTTGTCCCGTAGAGGCTGAATGGCAAATTCCCCGAAGAATGGTTCGACATTGCGCATAGTGCTGGGCGACCAGCTGACTTTCGGGGTTGGGGCGCTGGAAGGGACCGATCCGGGGCGGGATGTCGTCCTGATGATGGAGGTGGCGGACGAGACCACCTATGTGCCCCATCACCGCAAGAAGATCGTGTTCTTCCTATCGGCCATGCGGGCCTTTGCCGATGCACTGCGGGCGCAGGGTTTCAGGGTCGATTACGTCACGTTGGACGATCCGGCCAACACGGGGTCGTTCACGGGCGAGGTCCGACGTGCGGTCAAGCGGCACAAGCCCGTGCGGATCGTGAGCATGCTGGCGGGCGAGCATCGCGTGCGGGCGCTGCAGGCGGGCTGGCAGGCCGAGACGGGCGTTGACGTGGAGCTGCGCGAGGACGCGCGCTTCCTGTGCTCGCACGGCGAATTTGCGACCTGGGCCGAGGGGCGCAAGCAGTTCAGGATGGAGTTCTTCTATCGCGAGATGCGGCGCAAGACCGGGCTTCTCATGGATGGGGAGCAGCCGGAGGGCGGGCAGTGGAACTTCGACCACGACAACCGCAAGCCGGCCAAGGCGGACCTGTTCATGCCGAAGCCTTTTGGCATCAAGCCCTCGGCCACGACGGGTGAGGTGATCGAGATGGTGCGCCGCCGCTTTCCCGACGGGTTCGGCGACATCGAGCCCTTCTGGTTTCCCGTCACGCGCGCCGATGCACTGAAGGCGGCGAAGCACTTCGTGGCAAAGGCGCTGCCGCATTTCGGCGACTACCAGGATGCGATGCTGCGCGGCGAGAAATTCCTTTATCACAGCCTGCTGTCGCCGTTGCTGAATGTGGGCCTGCTCGATCCGCTTGAACTGTGCCGCATGGCCGAGGCCGAATGGCGGGCGGGCCGGGCGCCGCTGAACGCGGTCGAGGGGTTCATCCGGCAGATCATCGGCTGGCGCGAATTCGTGCGCGGGATCTATTTCCTGGCGGGGCCGGGCTATACGGCGCGCAACGAGCTGAACGCCACGCGGGCGCTGCCTGCCATGTACTGGACGGGTGAGAGCGACATGGCCTGCATGGCGGCGGCCATCGGGCAGACGCGCGAGGAGGCCTATGCGCATCACATCCAGCGGCTGATGGTGACGGGAAACTTTGCACTGCTGGCCGGGGTCGACCCGCACGCGCTGCATGAGTGGTACCTTGCCGTCTATGCGGATGCGCTGGAGTGGGTGGAGGCGCCCAACACGATCGGCATGAGCCAGTTCGCCGATGGCGGCATGGTAGGATCAAAGCCCTATGCGGCGAGCGGGGCCTATGTCGATCGCATGAGCGATTACTGCAAGGGCTGCCGCTACAAGGTGAAGGAGCGCACGGGCAAGGACGCGTGCCCGCTCAATTCACTCTACTGGGATTTCCTGATCCGGCACCGCGCGCGCTTCGAGGGCAATCCGCGCATCGCGCAGATGTATCGCACGCATGACAAGATGGACGCGGGCATCCGCCGTGACCTGCAGGCGCAGGCGAAGCGGTTCCTCAAGCACCTTGAGGCGCATGGCACGGACCGTGGTTTTACCTGATCAGGCTTTTGCGCCGCTGGCGCGGCAGCGGTCGGAGCAGTATTTCACCTGGTCCCAGTCGCGGGCCCATTTTTTCCGCCAGGTGAAGGGGCGCTGGCAGGCCGTGCAGGTCTTGGAGGGAAGCGCAGACTTGCTGCGCTTCATCCCGTTTGCGTTCTGGCGGACGCCCTTTGCCAATGGCCTGGTCCGGGTGCGGGCTTATTTCCCGCCGCCAGCCTTCTTCATGTAGGCGATGACATTGGCGCGGTCCTGCGGCTTGCGCAGGCCTGCGAAGGTCATCTTCGTGCCGGGAACAGCCTTGCGCGGGTTTTCCAGGTAATCGGCCAGGGCCTGGTCGTTCCAGGTGATGCCCGACTTCTTCATCGGACCGGAGTAGCTGTAGCCGGCGACAGAGGCCGACTTCTTGCCTGCAACGCCGTTGAGGGAGGGGCCGATGCCGTTCTTGCCGGCTTCCAGCTTGTGGCAGGCGGCGCATTGGCGGAAGGTCTTCTCGCCTGCCGTTGCGTCACCGGTGAAGCTGGCGCCGGTGGCGTCCTTGATCGTGGTGGCGGGGTTGGCGGTCGCCGTGGCGGCATTAAGCGTGACGGCGAGCAGGGTCAGGGAAGCTGCTGCGATGAGATTGCGCATGAGACACCTCTTGGTTTCGCAAATTCTTACGCCTGACACCGTTCGCTGGACCACTGCCCAGATTGCCGCGCTTGGCGGCCGGCCTCAGAATATGCAGTAGCCACCATCGATGACAAATGTGTCGCCGGTGTGGAAAGCCGAGGCGTTGCTGGCGAGGTAAACGGCAATGCCCCCAAAGTCGGCGGGCTCTCCCCAGCGGCGCATTGGCACGCGCGGGATGACTTTCTCGGCAAAGGCGGGCGAGGCCTGGGCGCCGGCGGTCATGTCGGTGGCGATCCAGCCGGGCAGGATGATGTTGCCGCGCACGCCGTCGCGGGCGAATTCGACCGCGATCGACTTCATCATGGAGATCACGCCGCCCTTGGTGGCGGCGTAGTGCTCGTTGCGCGCGGCGCCTTCGATGGCGGCAACCGAGGCGATGCCGACGAGCGAACCGCCGGGGTCGCCCTTGGCGGCGCGCTCGCGCATGTGGCGTGCAGCCTCGCGCATCGTGAAGAAGACGCCGTCGAGATTGACCGACAGGACCTTGCGGTACTGCTCGGTTGTCATCTCGAGAAAGGAGCGGGCGGGCGAGCCGATGCCGGCGTTGGCGAACACGGCGTCGACGCGACCCATCTTCGCGACTGCGCCTTGCATGGCTTCGGCGACGGCGGCTTCATTGGCGACATCGACCTTGGCGGTGTGGACGCGGACGCCATGCTGGCCGAGGCTTGCGGCGGCGGCGCGGTTCTTCTCGTCGTTGGTGCCCCAGATGACGATGTCGGCGCCGGCGCGCGCCATGGCATCGGCCATGCCGAGCCCGATGCCGCCATTGCCGCCGGTGACGAGGGCAACCTTGCCCGACAGGTTGAAAGGCGAATAGGCCATGGTCGTGTCTCCATTATCGTGATGGCGACAGATTGGAGCAAAGCGGGCGTGGGTTCAACGCGTGAATCGGCGTGTCGTCACTCGGCCTTGGGCAGGGTCTTGAACGCCTTCAGCGCGCGGTCGCGGGCGGTGGCGTGGTCGACCATCGGGGCGGGGTAGCGCAGGCGCGTGAAGTCCGGCGCGTCCCACGGGCGATGGATGAATTTCGGATTGCATGCCTTAAGCTCGGGCACCCATTTGCGTACATAGGTGCCATCGGGATCGAATTTCTCGCCCTGCATGACCGGGTTGAAGATGCGGAAGTAGGGCGCTGCATCTGCGCCCGATCCGGCGACCCACTGCCAGCTTGCCGAATTGCTGGCGAGATCGGCATCGACGAGCGTGTCCCAGAACCAGGCCTCGCCCCTCTGCCAGGGGATGAGCAAATGCTTGATGAGGAAGGATGCCGCCACCATGCGCACGCGGTTGTGCATGAAGCCGGTCGTCCAGAGCTCGCGCATGCCGGCATCCACGATGGGATAGCCGGTCTGGCCGCGGCACCATTTGCGGAAATTCGCCTCGTTGTCGTCCCAGGGGAATGCGTCGAAGCTTTCCTTGTAGTTGCGCTCGGGCAGATGCGGGAAGTGATAGAGCAGGTGATGGGAGAACTCGCGCCAGCCGACCTCGGCGAGGAACTTGTCGGTGTTTGTTTCCTGTCCCCGTGATTGGGCGGCGGCGATGGCCGCCTTCCAGACCTGGCGCGGGCCGATTTCGCCGAGGTGCAGGTGCGGCGAGAGGCGCGAGGTGGCCTCGATGTCGGGGCGGTCTCGCTGCGTGGCGTAGCCGGACAGGGCGCCCGCGAGGAATGCGTCGAGGCGCTTGCGGGCGCCGTGTTCGCCCGGGGTCCAGTGGGGGGTGAAGCCGGTTGACCAGTCGGGCTTGGTCGGCAGGAGTTTCCATGATGCCAGCTTGTCGCTGGCCGGCCATGTGGCGGGTGCCGGGATCGCCTTGGGTCTTGCCACGGGGTCCACGCTGCCCAGTTGCTCGCGAGCGGCGCGCCAGAAGGGCGTGAAGACACGATAGGGGCCGCCGGCGCCGGTCTTCATTTCCCAAGGCTCGCGCAGGAGCGAGGCATTGAAGCTTTCGGCGCGGATGCCTGCAGTCTTCAGGCTGTCCTTGATGCGGGTGTCGCGCGCGATCGCCCAGGGTTCGTACTGGCGGTTCCAGAAGACGGCGGTGGCGCCGGTCTCCTTCAGGAGGGATGTGATGATTTTTGCGGCGGACCCGCGCCTGAGGACAAGGTCGCTGCCGAGCTTGCGCAGGTCGGTGGCGAGGGCCTCGAGGCTGTGGTGCAGCCACCAGCGTGAAGCGCCGCCCGGCTTCCACTGCCCGGGTGTTTCGTCGTCGAGGATGAAGAGCGGGATCACGGGTCCGGCCTTCACGGCGGCGGCGAGGGCCGGGTTGTCGGCGAGGCGCAGGTCCTGGCGGAACCAGAGGAGGACGGGCGGTGGGGTGGTCATAAAACGTGTACGGACTTGGAGGGTTTCTGGATTGGTATAGGAGTGGCGTCAACGGAAGAGGGTGCGCCGGGTTCCCCCATCGGGTGCAGCCTGCCTCCGCTAAAGCTCCGGCACGCGCACCCACTTCCCCCGATGAATCGGGGGAAGAAACACCGGTTTCCTCCACCGCTTCAGCGGGGGAGGTGGCTGCGCTTCGCGCGTGAGCGCGATGCTGCAGACGGAGGGGGGCGTCAGCCTTTCAGGGCGCGGCGGATTTTGGGGACGAGGCTTACCACAACGACGGCGACCAGGACGGTGAGCCAGAATTTGGTGGCGCTGTCGGTTTTGAGGCTTTGGAAGATCTGCGGTCCGATCACGAGCCACACCATTGCCGCGGCCCACAGGGACGTGAGCGCGATGTCGAGGAAGCGCGTCATGGGTCGCCAGTGGCCATCCGAGAAGACCATGGCGAACAGCATGGCATTCAGCACCCATAAGCCGACCACGATTAGGGCGCCGCCGGTCAGGAATTCCGGGGCGAAGGCGAATACCGATGTGTGGATGTCCGGCAGCAGCAGGGGCATGGACCACTGTGCGCTGGCGAGCACGGCCATTCCGACAAGGGCAGCAAGGGCGCAGAGGCCCCAGCTGATGCGGTTGATCTGGTCAGTATCTGTCATGTGGGTCTCCATCCGGTTTGAGTTTCAGTTTCTGGCGATTGCGGCCAGTGCGTCCGCGATGCGCGGGCGTTTCATGTAGCGGTAGGTTTTCAATCCAAGGTCGATGAGGATGAAGAGCGCGATGAGCGAGAGCCAGCCTTTCGCGGCCTCATCGGTCACGGGGCTCACGTAGATGGCTGGGCCGAGCGTCAGCCAGGTCATGCCTGCGAACCAGACGATGGTGAGCGCGAGCTCGATCCGGCGCGTCAGCTCGCGCCAGCGGCCCTCGAAGAACACGATGGCATAGGTGCAGGCGCTCAGGCTCCACAGCAGCAGTACCATGGCGCCACTTACCGGCAGGAAGTCAGGACTGAAGGCGAAGGCCGTGGCAACCGGTGGCGAGAGAAGCTGCCCGAAGATCCAGCTGGCGTTGGTTACGATGGCGATACCGATCGCAGAGGCGATTCCGCCCAGGGTCCACAAAGCGCGGTTGATCTCGCCCGTGTCCTGTTTCTGGGGACGCCATGGCGTCGGCTGGGCGGGTGGCCAGGTGTGACGCATCCAGCCTGCGATGATGGCCGCTGTCACCATGAAGCCCGGCCACCACAAGGCGCCCAGCCCCTGCGACGTCCACCACGCCCCCAGCATGACGAGCTCGCGCCCCGGTTCCTTCAGAAGGGCCGCCGGCAGGGTGACCAGCCACTGCAGCAGCACGCCCACAAATGCGATGGTCGCGAACTGGCCTGCCCCGTTTGCCGGAATGATCACGAAGCCGGCCGGGCGATAGCGGTTGGCGACGTCTTCCGGCGCACCGAAGGCGCGGACGAGTTCGAGGGCCATGGCTTCATCAGGGGCGGTGCCGCGATCCGCGGCCTTGCCCTCAAGCTCCTCGCGCAGCAGGGCCTGGAGTTCGAGCGCCACGTCGCTGCGCTTGCTGCGGGGCAGGCGGCGCGCAATGTCGCTGACATAGGCTTCGATCACGGCTTGCGGTGTCATCATTTGCTGTCCTTCCTGCGCTTCGTGCCCGTGCCGTCATCCGCGATCAGTTCCGCGACGATGTCGACAAGGCCATTCCAGTTCCCGACGAGGCGTGCGTAGAGCGCGCGTCCCTCGGGGCTCAGCTTGTAGTAGCGGCGGGGCGGGCCGTCCTCGATGCGCCATTCGCTGAGAAGCAGTCCCTGCGTTTCGAGGCGTCGCAGCAGCGGGTAGAGCGTGCCTTCCTCGATCTCCATGCCGCGCGACGCCAGCGACTGGCGCAACGAATAGCCGTATTGCCACGTGCCAAGCTGGGAGAGGGCTGCGAGCACGATGACGCCGCGGCGCAGCTCGTGCTCCAGCTTGTCGTCGGGCGGTGGCTTGTTTGGTGGCATACCCAGTGTCGTCCTGTACTGTGTGACACTATGTATGCAGGTGGAGGTTGTCAATCGGGCAGGTCTCCCCTCCCGTGCAGCACCTGCGGTGCGCACGTACTCCCCTCGCTGAAGCGAGGGGAGAAACGAACTGAGATGTGAAGATACAAACGCTTGTTTCCTCCACCGCTTCAGCGGGGAGGTGGCTGCGCATCGCGCTGGCGCGATGCTGGAGACGGAGGGGGATCCCCCCATCGGGTGCAGCCTGCCTTCGCTGACGCTTCGGCACGCGCACCCACTTCCCCCGATGAATCGGGGGAAGAAACGGGAAGGTCAGGCGTCCTGCTTCGCCATCGCGCGCTGGAAGGCGGGGCGGGTCATGAGGGCCTCGAGGTAGCGCAACGTGTTGGGCTTGTAGCGGGCATCAAGGCCCAGGCTGCGGCCGAGATAGAGGGCGAAGTGCACCGTGATGTCGGCCATGGTGAAGCGGTCGGCGCAGAGATATTGCCTTCCGCCCTCGAGTGCGCTTTCGACCGAGCGCAGGCGCGCGTTGAACCAGATGGCGTAGTCCTCGGCGGCCTG
>JBEIHO010000045.1:0-21905 GCA_040381215.1 Alphaproteobacteria bacterium
CGGATCCACGTGCTGCTGCGACGCGAGGGCTGGCTGGTCAACCACAAGCGCACGGAGCGGCTCTATCGCATGGAAGGCCTGAATTTGAGGCGGAATCGACCCCGGCGTCGAAAGGCCGTGGTGACGCGCGGGCCGTCGGTCGCGGCGACGCGCAAGGACGAGCGGTGGAGCATGGACTTCATGCACGACCAGCTTCAGGACGGACGCAGGCTCCGCGTACTGGCCGTGGTCGACCAGTACACGCGCGAGGCGCTGGCGACCGAGGCGCGTGGATCGTTCTCCGCGCACGACGTGATCGACGTGCTCAACCGGCTGTCGAGGTCTCATCGGAAGCCGGCCGTGATCCAGGTGGACAACGGCACGGAGTTCGCTTCGCGTGCACTGGATGCGTGGGCCTATCGAGAGGATGTGAGGCTCGACTTCAGCCGTCCCGGGAAGCCGACGGACAACGCGCACATCGAGTCGTTCAACGCGCGGCTGCGCGCGGAGTGCCTGAACGCGCATGTCTTCGAATCGCTCGAAGACGCCGAGGAAACCTTGACTTCGTGGCGGAGCGATTACAATGCAGTGCGTCCACACAGCGCCCTGGGCATGCTGACCCCCAGGGAATTCGCTGAACTCGGTCAGAGGAATGCAGGCCGTTGATGGCCCGAATTCCTCGCAGCTCGAGTGGCATCAAATCGGGGTGAAGACCATTGCTCCAAGGTCCACATTGACAGATTGGCACCTGTAGTGCGCATTATCATTGATGTGTGGGGCTGGTCGCTTCGGTGGCGCCATCTAACATCAAGGCTCATACCCGGACCATTCGGCTACGCTCTAGGCTCGGCCGAGGACCAACGCCAGGCGTAGCAGCACCTGGTCAATCGGTGAATGCCGATGGAATGGGGGTCGCATCGCAACTTTGACGCGGTGATGCAAAGAATGTTGGCATGCGATGATCGACGCTACAGTGCTTCGATGATCCGATCGCAACGAGTTACCATGTATGCGAAGGAACTCTGCCAGCTGTTCCATTACCGGAGGAGCTCGAAGTCCGCGCCGGCACAGACGGGCAATCTTTCCCGTGATGCGTGTCGATAGGCCAAAGTTCGCGCCTACGAGATTACCGCCATGCTGCCGGTATAGGACCTCTGGACGGGGGCCTGTCTGGATCTCACCGAAACTGCTGACTACGAGATAGCTCCACCAGTCGTGCATCGCGACTCGTCGCGGTGCGCCTTGGATCACAAGCTTTGCGGCGGAGTCATTCATGGCGCTTGTACATCCGACCACACAGTTCTCCACAAGGGCGTTGGCGAAACTCGGCACCTTCGCAGTTGGCTGAGCGCCTATCGGGTCACCGCCCACATTTACGGGCTGCGGTGGCGCGTGAAAGAGCATCGGGCTGATACGAGAGGTCACTGCATCATGCGCCGTCCTGACCCTTTCCGGAAGCCAAATGTCGTCTTGGTCAGCGAAGTGATAACTGCCATGCCTGCCGGACGCTGCTTCCATCAGCGTGAGGAAACTACGTGCCGGACCGAGCCTTCGGCCGCCCGGAACAGGAATGATCGGAAATCGGAATTTCGTCCTTTCAAGCAGCGATTTTGTACCGTCCGTTGAGCAATCGTCTCGGATGTACAGGACAATCCGGTCAAACGACTGCTGGGACAGGCTCGCCAGGTACTCCGAGAGGAATCGCTCGCCGTTGTAGGTTGAGAGCAAGATCGCAGCGTCTGGCATTCGATACTCCGCATGGCCGCGCGTCTCGAGTCCGCATCCAGCGGCCTCTAGCGATCCGGCGTATTTCCTTGGAAGATAGCGACCTCCTTTAGTGACCTCGGGTGCGTCGTTAGCTTTCAGGGGCCCATGCTGGCGGACCGGACCCCTGGTCGTCTCTGCGCCTTACGCTTCGCTTCCGTGGATTTGCAGGGCTAAGCGCCGGACGGGGTGTGGCCGAATCATCCAGCGCGAGACCAATCTCCAAGCCCGTATCATCTTTGGATTGGCGGGCTGTAGTTTATCGTCGACATGGCCCCGTTAGGGTCGCATTTCACATGTGCATCGGGGAGTCTGTATGAGTCCGGGTCAAACTTTGAGGTCGAGCATGAAAATCAGTTCTGCACAGCCCGCTTTCACAGTGGTAATTCCTACCCGGGAGCGCTGCGATACGTTGTTTCACTCGCTGTCCACCGTCCTTCGGCAGGACTACGCCCGGCTCTCGGTGATAGTCGCCGACAATATGAGCCATGACAATACACGGGCGGTTGTCGAGGGCTTTCGAGATTCTCGGATTCGCTACCTTCGTAGTGACGCTCGCCTTTCCATGTCGGCAAACTGGGAACGAGTGCTGGAAGCGGTTGATGACAGTTGGGTGACCGTGTTAGGTGACGATGACGGCCTGCTGCCGGGAGCCCTGTCGAAGATTGCGGCTCTGGCTGCGGCTACAGGGACGATGGCAATCAGGACGTCTAATGTGGAGTACTTTTGGCCAGGATTGGGCGGTCGTAGATTTGGCGAACTACTTCTGCCTCACCAAGGCTCACATGTGATGCTCGACGGGTTGTCGTGCCTTGACGATGTGCTGCTTCGCCGTAGGCGTTACACGTGCCTGCCCATTCCATACACTGGCGGCTTTGTGCATTCTGCATTACTTCAGGAGTTGAAGGCGCGATCGGGAGTCTTTATAGGCTCTATGACACCGGACGTCTACTTGGGGGTCGCGCTTTCGCAGATCGTCGGGACTTTCGCTCTGTGCAAATTTTCGGTCGCTGTGAACGGAGCATCGATCCACAGTAACGGCACCTCGTTCATGAGGGGGTCAGGTCATGCCTTCGCCAAGTATTCGAGTGAGGGAAACATTCCGCCCCACCCCGAAATCGCTGTCGCGAATCTGGATGAATGCCCGCGGTCGGTACAACTGCTGGTTCTCGAGTCCTATCTCCAGAGCCTAAGTCTTGGCCTTCCGCGCCGCGAGTCCGCCAGTTTCGGAACCCAATTCCCGCTCATTCAGCTTGATTGCCTACAGAAGTCAGAGTTTTTCGTGGCCTGGGAGCAACGGTACTTGAAGCTTCACGGAATCCGTCGGCGTGAAGGGGCAGCCCATGCCATGCTGCGCGCTCGCGCGCTATTGGAGCGTGCGGTGGCTGGGGTACGTCGCCGTCTGTGGATGCGACAGGTGGTCGGGACCGTGGAATCTCGGCTGGCAAACGTGCAGGAGGCGGTAGCGGTTACCCAGAGTATGTTGGAGACGAATTGTTGACTTTCCCACTCCGTCTGAAGTAGGTGTTATGCTCTTTCTTCGGCGGGAGAGGCAATACAAGGCATCATGGGACTATGTTGACGCGAATTTCACATCCCATCAAGGTCATCGCGCGCAGGTTCGGAATCGAGATTCGGCGGATCGACCGAGCCCCTGGGCTGCACGGTGCGCTCGTGAGCGAACTCAATTTGCGCAGCGTAGGCACCGTATTTGACATAGGGGCAAACGTCGGCCAGTTCGCATCTGCGCTCAGGCAGCACGGCTTCCGCGGACGGATCGTGAGCGTCGAGCCTCTTCCCGACGCCCACGCCGAACTGACCGCCCGCGCCCGCGCAGACAGAAACTGGTTGGTGCACCCTCGAGGCGCAGTCGCCCGCTCGAGCGGTAGCTTGGTTATTAATGTGGCACGTAATTCGGTGTCTTCCTCCCCGCTCCCGATGCTGCCGATGCACGAGGCCGCTGCCCCCGAGTCGCGGACCATAGCGGCGACAACCTGTGTTTCTTGGTCGCTTGACGAGGTTGTAAGTCATCACTGCGGCCCTGAGGAACCGGTGTTCATCAAGATAGACACTCAGGGATTTGAGTCCGAAGTGCTTGCTGGGGGAGCGCAAGCGCTGTGGCAGGCCCAGGGACTGCTGCTTGAGATGTCGCTAGTTCCGCTGTACGAGGGGCAAGTAATGTGGCGAGCCCTCGTCGATAAGATGGCGAACGACGGACTTCACCTATGGCGAATTGACCCAGCCTTTATCGAGCCTGTCACTGGTCAGACATTGCAGGTGGACGGCACGTTCCTTCGGGCGAGGGTTGGCGAAAAGCTTGCGATAACTTGATGTTGTATCGAAGTCGAGCGGTCCAAGGCGATGCACAGGCCGAGCCCAAGGAATGACGCAAACGCCTTGCATGCGTCTTCCCGTGGGAATCCGAATAGTGCGAAGAAAATCGGGAAAAAAGCCATTCCGCACATCCAGGGCGACAGTGGTGATCGACGCTCCCGGCGCTTTGCCCTCCAGCCTCTGCGAATGGCCATCGCGCAGGGCATATATCCGACGATGACGAGCAGGAGTCCCCCCCGCATGACTTGTCGAATGTAATCGCAGTGCGGCCCGGGGCCGGGGCAGGACTCAAGGCCGATACCGAGCGGCCATTCCGTCGGCTTGATCATCTTCAGGCCCGTGAGTGCAAGGGCAGTTCGAGTCGAATCGCTTTCGAGCTCCGTTGGCGATAGGTCGAGGAATCCATCGATAGACGTGAAACGATCGAGGAATTTCGCTGACGCGCCGTACGTCATAACGTACGTGGTTGCAGCGGCCCCAATCACGCATGCGGCGACCAGAGTCGCCATGATTGTCGTTCTTCGCGTTCTACCCTCGGTAGTCAGCATGTTAATTGCGAACATCACAATCATCCACACCACATTTTGCCGACCAGACGAAAGTACTAGTAACGTTGCCAGCAACCAAAGAACCGTGAACGCCACGAGCCGCGCCAACGGCTTCTGCTTCATCTGCAAGAGGTAACAACTTGCAAGTCCGTAGAACGCGAGCAGGGGGAGGAAGTCGAGATATCCAAGTTCGTTACCGCCAGTCCGCGAGAGATCCGTCAACGAAAGTTCCCCTCGGCCTAGTATGAACGCACCGAGGGCAATCGGGATCGCTGCCGTCATGGTCCAGGCAATTCGATTCCGTTCCTTGAGACTGATTCCCCGTGTCGACAGGTATATGACCATGGGGACGTAGAGCATGGCGCTCCGAAACTGCGAAAGCAGCAGATGCTCAGCTTGCCATTCGCTGATCACGCCCAATTCGTCATAAAGCAAGCGGCCAGGGGCTTGAGTGATAGCTAGCAAGCTCAGCAGCGCGACGTAGCCAAGCAATGCGATGGTCTCTCGGGAGATCCTTATGCTGCCACGCAAGCAAAGTAATGCCGTGAATAGCGCTGCCGCCACCTCGCGGTACAGAGACAGCCACGGAGGAAGCGAGAAGTGCAGCGAGACGCCGACGATGAGGAGGAGCACGATCCACAATCCCACTAAATCCAGTGCGCGCATCCATGTCGAGGGCAAATCAGTGGGGCTCTTTCGCATGTTTGCTATGAGAATCGCGGGGCCATGCCAGCAGCGGCGTGCATTACTATTCGACGAACCCTGTGTACCGCGAAGCCCAGATTCACAATCGCAAGACCGCGCCACCCGAAACTCTCGTGCGCCATTCGGCGCTGCTCCGCTCGGAAATGTTCATCTTGTTGGGTTGATGACAGTCCGCCCTGGGAGAAATAGGCTACAGGTTCCGAGAACACTCGGACCGAACGGGGATGGTCGCCTAAGAGCCGGATGTTGGCATGGTGGTCTGCGAGTACCCGGTATTGCGTGGAGAAGGGTGGTTGCGAGAGGGCCGACCGGCGGTAGATCAGTCCTTGGTGGCACCAGTTTCGGTAGGCAATAGTGCATACCGGGAGCATGGGGCGCATCATGCGTGACCCCGAGAGGCATGGACCTGCAAAGAGCACGGTCTGTCCGTCATCGCGCTCGGCCTCGTCAATAATCCCGTCAAGGCCAGGCAGTGGAAAGTCATCAAAGCCGTAAAAGCCGATGTATCTACCGGAGGCCACTGTGCAGCCGAGGTTGTAGGCCTCGTAGACGCCGCGCGGCTCATCGGCAACGATTCGCACCCTGCCGAGCGAGCCGACCGCATTGGAGGCGAGATTGATTCGCTCGCCGCATGTCACCAGCACCAGTTCGACGTCCTTCGCGCGACGAAGCGCGGCGAACGCGGCGACGCAGCGGTCCAGACGGCGGGGGTTGGGATGACGGATCGCGATCGCTATAGTCAGGAGGGTCTGCTTGGTTTGGTCGTTGGAAGAAGAGTCGTGCATCACTGGGCCTCTCGGTGATAGCGTTGGGCATACCTCGCTGGCAGGTTGCTCATCTCGCTTGGCCGTAGAAGTGCTGGAATAGCCGACTCTCTCGGATTTTCTGCTTGACCGTCGGGTCGAGGGGAATGCGCTGTACTGCCTCTCTCATAGGAATCATTCTTGGGCTCAATTCGTTCAACCGCGGAATCCCTCCTCCGGCTTGGGAGAAAATGCGTAACCAGTTGTTGAGGCCTTTCGTTAACGACTCATTGCCGAGAGCTTCGAATTTGTAAAGAAAAAGCTTGACGGGGCCCGCGCTGAAGGACATGAATCCGTGATTATCATCGAATCGTTCCGAGTAGACATCGATCCCCGTGATCGGCTCCAGTTCGCGCCCGAACCACTGAAGCTGAAAGTCAGTTTCAAATTCGTTCAGGCGCGCAGAGAGCTCGTCGTCCGTTAGCGTGACTTTCCACGGCAGCATCAACAGCCGAATTCTCTTTTCCTCCAGTAGATGGCTTTCCAGATTCTGTAGAAACGCGCTTCGGATGCGGTCGATGGGATTGCGGACGCCGCTAAGGAACATGGTTTCTTTGCCCGATTTGGTCCTGGCTTCCAAGGCGGGTTTCAGAAGTCCCATGTCTTCCGGACGGGGAAATAGATTCGCCGCCCCGACCGCCGCCCCGTGTTCGATCGGGGCATTACTTCGGTCGCAGTAGTGCGCACTCAGGACTCTGAAGGCTGGAGCATTTCGGCGGATGTAGTGCACAACCGACGTGGACCCGACTTTCCCCATGTTGAGCACGATGATGACCGGGTGGTTCTCTTCGACGATCTGTTCCAGCCGCGATCTCTCGCGCAAACGCGTTATGCGACGAGAAATCGGACCGACGCAAGTTCCTAGAATTAGATTCCGCTGATGCCATAGGCAGCGTTGCCATGGAAGTGATGTTTGGACCGGTTCTGCTCCGCGGGGCGTGGTGGGGATGGTCCCTGCCTGACCTCGCCCAATCATCGGTTCGCTGATTGTTTCGGAGGGCGCCTGCCGACAAGCAGATTGCCCACTAATTGTCGCACCTCTGGCGCTGCAAGGGCCGCGGCTGTGATTGTGGCTGAGGTGAGCACAACTAGCCGCAGTGCGCGTTCGATCATTTGTTGGGGATCTGGCCAAATCCACATCATGGTACCAACCGTTGCAGAACCAGCTGTTAGCGGCCAGATAGTGTCGGACCAGTACCAGCTCCTTCGTTCCCCTACCAAGATCCGGCGGAACATCAGCTGCGCGCTGAACAAGAAGTAGACCGCGTTGAGCGCGGCCCAGCACCAGGCTGCGCCTATCGCGCCATAACGGGGGGCGATCGCAATCATTGTCGGGATGATCACGAGTACTGCGACGGTGTTCACCCGCACCGTGAGGCTTGTCCAGCCCGTTGCGAGCTGGGCGTGATACGGAATCGTTACAAGGCAGTTAAATACTGTGCCTACAGCAAGCCAGCGGACGATTGGGGAAATTGCCCGCGTCAATGCGTCATCATGGGTCCAGAGCAGGACGATGCTCGGGGCGAGGGCCACAAGCACGACACCCACGCTACCGGCAACGACAGTCACGGTCTGTGCCGCGCGGTGGAAGGTCATTGCGAATTCGGTCATATCCCCTCGGGCTGCCTGACCGCAGAGCCTTGGATAGGCGGTGATAGCGATGGGTCCGATGAGCAGAGCGAGGGCCCCGGCGACGGCGGTTGCCATCGAGTATGTCGCGAACTCGCGAAGCCCGAGTAGCCTGGAGAGGATGAGTTTGTCGATCTGCGTCAGCGCGACGGACAAAACCGCAATCAGTGCCATCCCTCCGGCGAACTTGCGCACCTGTGAGAGGGCTTGCGGGGAAAATCGCCCCCCTCGACTGGCTGGCGGGAGTTGCGAGTAGGTTGTTGCTGCCAGAGAAGCGACCGATACCAGGGAAACGACGCCTTGCCAGATAAGGAAGGCGGGTACCGTTGGGGACACCCATGCGAGTACGGCGAGTGAGCCAAACGCGCGGAGTGCCACGGCTGCGCTATTCACGACGTTGTAGAGCACTTGCTGCTGCAGCCCAATGAGACTGCTCCGGTAGATCCCCTCGATGAGTCGAAGGGAACCGACAAGGCCCATCATCAACACTGATTGCGAAACAACATCGGAATCGAGGTTCTCCGTGCGCAGCCAGTCTTCGGCGATCCATCGGGCGGACGCAGCAGTGATCGCGTTGACAAGAACGGCTGCTGCGAGCGCGAGCCATTCGAGGCTCCGCAACAGATCGCGTGTCGCTTCGGGCTCTACGATGCCCGCCGTCGAACGGCTCATCTCTCGCCCCAAGGCTGGTGTCATGCCGAGATCAAGTAGGCTCAGCCAGACATTCAGCGCTGCGAACAATGCAACGAGTCCGTATGCCTCCACGCCGAGGTAACGGACGTACAGCGGGATGAACAGGAATCCCGCTAGTGCCGACCAAGCTTGGCCGACGTAGTTGGCGACGAGGTTAATTTGGGGGGAATTCTGCACTAGAAGTTTGCCGGCACTCACCGCACTCGACGGATGTAGCCGTCGGGCGCAGCGGTCAACTGCAACTTGTCCACGATCCGCGGATTGATCTCGAATTCGGGGTGGCTGCGCAGCCACGCATGCACCGCGGTCTTCGGGTTATTCCCGGGACCCCAAGGGCGGTCGGGGAAGAATTCCTTCGGCATGTCATCCACCACCGTATCGAAGACAACGCAGTAACTCCCCACGGTGGTGATTGGCGCGTACGCCTCGAGTTCTGCCAGCACGTGTTCGTGAGTGTGGTTGCTGTCGAGCACCACCAGGATGCTCGACTTTCCTCGGGCCGCGTCGTGTACCTGCCGGACGACGGCCGGATCGACGCTCGAACCCTGGATCATGCGGATCCGCGACGCCATCGGGTGTGCTTCGATCGCCACGCGATTGTGCGGACGAATGTCGATATCCACACCCAAGACCGTGCGTGACGGCTGCTGGGGATCGACGGTGATGCCTGCCTTCGCGGCGTCGCACAGCTCCAGGAGTGCAAGCAGTGATGCGCTCAAGATGAGCGATCCGCCGTGCGCAATACCGGTTTCGATAATTAGGTCTGGCCGAACTTCCCAGATCAGCTCCTGCATCGCGACCATGTCCTGCGGGTACTGAATGACCGGCCGACCCAGCCAGCGGAAGCAGTACGAGTAGCGGGCCCGGATCGACTCCTCCATCCACGCGCGGCTGGCATGACACAGCGCCGGGTCCGCGCCGTTGGAGGCGATGATCTGCTCGACTTCCGACTGGAACGTGTGGTTCATGGTGAGCCTGCTGCGTGGTTCGTGGTGTCCGCCGCACGCACGGCGTCGGGATCGTCGATGTTCAGCAGCAGCAGGTGGCTGCCGGCGACCTCGGCGATCTCCGTGAGGTAGTTCGAGTTGACGACCCAGGTGTGCGTTCCCGCCGGGAGTGTGCGCAGTGCCTCGGCCGGCGAGATCACCCGCAGCCCGGTGACCGGCAGGTGGCGTCCCTGCTTCGCGGGGTTGACGTCAATGACGTGGTCCACCGGATGCCCAAGGCGCCCGCGGACGATCGAGAAGATCACGCCCTTCGACGAGCCGCCCCAGACGACGACAGGGCGGCGTGGTCCGTCCGCCGCGATGCTCCGGTGGAGCGAACCCAGGAAGTCCGCGGGGACCAACGGCTCAGCACCCGTGTCCGGTCCCGGCGCACGGAGGGACGCGAGGTCGGCGACCACCCGGATGTACTGCCCGCCGAAGCAGTGCCCGATCGACCGCACGGAGCCGAACATCCGCCGGAAGTCTTCGACGCGGAAATAGTTGACGTGCTCGTAGAACACGTCGAACCAGGTGCGGTGACGGCGGATCCAGTCGAAGCAGGGCACCTCGACGTAGATGGTCCCGCCGCCGCCGTTGGCGTCGCGGATCGCGGCCAGGAACGCGACCGGGTCCGGGATGTGCTCGAGCACGTGCCGGAGGACGATCGCGGTCGCGCGGATGCGGACGTCCGCCCCGAAGAGCTGCGCGCGGATGCGCGTGTCGCCGCCCTCGTAGGCGGGGTTGAAGCCGATCGCGTCGATTCCGCGCGCCCAGAGGACCTCGAGGAACCGCCCCTTCCCGCAGCCCACCTCGACGACTGCGCCGCAGTCCATCGACGCGGTCACCTCGTCGGCCACCGATTCGAGGTGCCGCCGGAACGCAGCGCTGTGGGCCTGCTCGTTCTGGTAGCGCGAGTCGTAGACGATCTTCGACGGGTCGAACGCGACGTTCGTGACGATGCCCGTCCGCGGGTCGCGGCGCAGCTCGACCCGCCCGGTGGGGCAGCGGCGCGCCTCGTCCGCCGTGGAGTACGTCGTGTTCTGCAGGACCGGCAGCTGGTCCACCGCGTAGATGGGGTGTTTCTTCGTCATGGGCCCGCGAGCGCCTCGTCGAGCCGGCTCCTGGATCCCCAGAAGGTGAACGGCTCGTGGCAAGGATACGGGAATCGGCCGAGCTCGAGCCGGATGTCCCAGCCGTGCTCGGCGATCCACCCGCGGACCGTCTGCTCGAGCGTCCGCGCCTGTCCCGAGCAGAGGTTGACGACACCGGCGGCGCGGCGCACTTCGGCGAGCCGCGCCAGCTGCTCGGCGGCCGACCCGATCGGGAGGAAGTCGCGGACCTGCTGCCCTCCGGACATCGGGAAGCCCGGTTCGCCACGGCGGACATGGTCGTTGAGCTGACTCCACACCGAGGTCGGCGCCTGCCCGTCGCCGTACAGGTAGAAGAGCCGGGCCCAGGCGAGGCCGCACCCGTGGACGGCGCACGCCTCCTCGGCATGGCGCCGCAGCGCGTCCTTCGCCTCGCCGTAGGGATTCGCGGGCGCCGGTTCGAGCCGCTCGTGGAGCTCGCCCTCGCGCATGCCGTACTCGAAGCACGTGCCTGCCACGACGAGCCGTCGCACACCGGCCGCGAGCGCTGCGTCGACGAAGGCACGCTGCCGCGGCAGCTCGTCGTCGAGGTGCCGCCTGGCCCGATAGTTCGGCAGGCCCTCCCAGGCGAGGTGGACGAGCGCATCGACCTCGCGGAGCGCATCGATGCCTGGACCGGCGGGCGCGGCCAGGTCGAACGGAACCCATCGCAGGTCGTGAGCCTGCGCATGCGGGCGGCGCCCGAGCGCGACGACGCCAATTCCCCGGGCGCGGAGCGCGGAAACGACGTGCCGACCGACGAAGCCGGAGGCTCCCGTGACCGCGAACCACCGCGTGGGCGCACCTCCGCTCATGCCGTCGCCAGCCGCGGGACGGCCACCACGAACCGCGTGCCGAGGCGCGCCAGCCACTCGTTCTGCGCGCGCACCTCACCGAGCAGGTTCCATGGGAGCACGAGGAGGTCATCGGGCCGCCGTCGGCCGAGCTCGTCGGGCCCCACGATCGGGATGCGGCTACCCGGCATGAATTTGCCCTGCTTCGCCGGGTTCAGGTCGACCACGTAGCGCACGAGGTCGGGCCGAACACCCGCGAAATTGAGGAGCGTGTTGCCCTTAGCTGCAGCCCCATAGGCGGCCACCGTCCGCCCGGCACGCTTGGATTCGATCAAGAACGAGAGCAGGTCGTCGCGCACGCGCTCGGCCTCGGCCTGGAAGCACGCGTACTGCGCGGCAGACCCGAGCCCGGCGTCGCGCTCGCGCCCGAGCATCCGCTCGACCGAGCCGTCGGCTGGGCGCGTCCCGGTGTCAGCGCGCTGCGCGAAGACGCGCAGGCTGCCGCCGTGCGTTGGCAGCTCCTGCACCCGGAACGGCACCAGTCCGGCGGCCCGCATGATGCGGTCGACGGCCAGCATTCCCAGGTACGAGAAGTGCTCGTGGTATATGGTGTCGAACTGCACGCCCTCGAGGAGCCGCAGCAGGTGCGGGAACTCGAACGTCGCGGCTCCCTGCGGGCGCAGGAGCGCAGTGAATCCGCGCAGGAAGTCGTTGATGTCCGGGACGTGCGCCAGCACGTTATTGGCAGCCATCAGGTCCGCCGAGCGCCCCTCGGACGCGAGGCGCCGGCCGAGCGCTTCGCCGAAGAACTCGTCCACCACCTCGATGCCCTTCGCGCGCGCGGCCGCAGCGGTGCTCGCGGTCGGCTCGATGCCCAGGCACGGGACGCCGCGCGCCTGCACGTGCTGCAGGAGGTAGCCGTCGTTCGAGGCAACCTCCACCACCATGCTTGACGCGCCGAGACCGAGTTCCTGCGACAGCTCCTCGACGTACCGGCGCGCGTGCTCCACCCATGTCGTGGAGAAGCCGCTGAAGTAGGCGTAGTCGCCGTCGAAGAGCTCGTGCGCGTCGGCGAAGTCCTGCGTCTGCACCAGCCAGCACCGCTCGCACACCAAGACACGCAGCGGGAACCACTTCTCCGGGCGTTCGAGCGCCGCGGTGGTCAGGTACGCGTTCGACGGCGGCGCAGCGCCGAGATCCACGAGCGGAAGCGAGAGCGGCGCGGCGCAGTGGCGGCACTTCACGGGCGCACCCCCCGGTATGAGGTGCCGATCGGCGGGTGCGCTTGGTCGCGCGCCGAGCGGCAAGCGACGCGTTCCGGCCAGGCGATGCCGAGCCGCGTGTCGAGCGCATCGAGTCCCAACTCCACGTCGGGCGCGTGCGCAGCGGTGTGGAAGTACAGCATGGTGCAGTCGTCGGTCAGTGCCTGAAAGCCGTGGGCGAAGCCCTTCGGAATAAGGAGCGAGCGGTGCCCGGAACCGTCGAGCACCTCGGCGTGCCACCGCAGAAACGTCGGCGAGCCCTCACGCAGGTCGACTGCCACGTCCCACACGCGGCCACGAAGGCACGTGACCAGCTTGTCCTCGGCGTGCGGCGGCGCCTGCAGGTGCATGCCGCGCACTGTGCCGCGCTTTGCGGTCCAGGTCAGGTTCGACTGCGCCACCGCCGCGCCGCCGAGCAATGGGGCCAACTCGCCGGCACAGAACATCCGCTCGAGCCGCCCGCGCTCGTCGCCAGCTGGACGGCGTTCGAGCACCACAAGCCCCGCGAGCGGGGTGGAGTGCACGTCAAAACGCGAACTCATGGCGTTCCCCCGACTGGCGCGGGCACGGCCGCGGCGTGCTCGCGTAGCTGCGCGAGTGAGAAGTCCCTCATGTCCTTGCCCGCGCGCCATGCGCGGTGCCAATCGAGCGTGCGGCGGATCGCCTGCGCGGCGTCCCAGCGCGGCGCCCACCCGAGGAGCTCGCGCGCCTTCGCGCTATCGAGCGCGAGTAAGCCGGCCTCGTGCGGCTGCGCCGCGCGATCGATGCTCCAGGACGCGCCGGGCATTCCAGCGCACAATTCTTGCGCGACCCAGCGCACCGGCCTCACGTCGCCCGCCGCGGGCCCGAAGTTCCACGCGTCCGCGAAGCGCTCGCCTTCCGGCGATCGAAGCAGTTCCGCGAGTCGGACGTAGCCCGCGATCGGCTCCAGCACGTGCTGCCATGGGCGCGTAGCGTCCGGCGAGCGCAGCACCAACTCGCGGCCAGCGTCGATCGCGCGCAGAAAGTCGGGCACCAGACGGTCCTCGGCCCAGTCCCCTCCGCCGATCACGTTGCCGGCACGCGCCGACGCGACGCGCACACCGCGGGGCCCGAGGAAGGAGCGCCGCCATGCTGCGGTCGCCAGCTCGGCGCAACCCTTGCTAGCGGAGTAAGGGTCGTGTCCTCCCATCGCCTCGTGCTCGCGGTAAGGCTCGGGGCGCTCGCGGTTCTCGTAGCACTTATCACTGGTTACGCTGATTACTGCCTCGACGCCGCCCACCTCGGCGGCGGCTTGCAGGACGTGCACGGTGCCCATCACATTGGTGGCGAAGGTGTCGACCGGCTCGCGGTACGAGCGGCGTACGAGCGGCTGCGCGGCTAGGTGGAACACGACCGCGGGACGTACCGACGCCATCGCCGCACACACGCAATCGCGGTCCCGTACGTCAGCGACAACCTGCGACGCCAGAATCCCTGTGATCCGTGCAGTTCCAAAGAGGCTCGGGTCCGTCGGCGGGCTGAGCGCGAGGCCATGCACCTCAGCTCCGAGCTCGGAGAGCATGAGCGCCAGCCATCCGCCCTTGAACCCGGTGTGACCGGTAAGGAACACGCGTGTACCGTGCCATCCGCCGACGGTCACGGCCAGACCTTCCACGGTGCATTACCCGTGGCCCATAGCTCCTCGAGCTGGTTTTTGTCGCGGAGCGTGTCCATCGGTTGCCAGAAACCGTGGTGCTCAAAGGCCTCGAGCTGGCCCGAACGCGCGAGCGCGCTCAGCGGCGCGCCTTCCCAGGCGGTTCCGTCGCCCTCGATCAGGTCGATGCACCGCGGAGAAAGCACGAAAAACCCGCCATTGATAAGGCCTCCGTCACCGCGGGGTTTCTCCGTGAATCCTCGGACCGTTGTTTCGGAGATGTCGAGCGCGCCGTAGCGCCCTGGAGGCTGCACCGCTAGCACAGTCGCGAGTTTCCCGTGCGAGCGGTGGAATTCCAGCTCCCCTCGAAGGTCGACATTCGCCAGACCGTCGCCGTAGGTGAAGAAGAAAGACTCTTCATCGCGAACGTGATCCGCAACCCGCTTCAGCCGGCCACCTGTGAGGGTAGCGTCACCGGTATCGATCAACGTCACTCGCCACGGCTCCGAGTTTCGCCGATGGACTGCCATTTGATTGGAAGACATGTCGAACGTGACGTCGGACATGTGGAGGAAGTAGTTGGCGAAGTACTCCTTGATCACGTAACCTCGGTACCCGCAGCAGATGACGAACTCATTGACGCCATGGGCCGAGTAGAGCTTCATGATGTGCCAGAGCACAGGTCTGCCTCCGATTTCGACCATGGGCTTGGGCTTCAGGTGGGTCTCCTCGGCTATTCGCGTCCCCAAGCCTCCCGCGAGTATGACGGCTTTCATACCGGGAATTTACACCAATCCCGGTTCAGATGCCTGCGCTTCCAGACATCATGAACTGCGTGGTGCATTCCGGATCGTTACCTGCTAACCTTCATCCAAATGTCCATCCTGGTCACCGGCGGTGCCGGTTTCATCGGCAGCAACTTCGTGAGAGACTGGTTCGAGTCGGGCGGCGGCGAGGTTGTAACTCTGGACAAGTTGACCTACGCCGGAAATGCATCCAACCTTGCTGGGCTGATCCCGGGTGCCCGTCATACGTTGATCCGCGGCGACATCGCTGACCAAAAGCTGGTCGCGGAGTTGCTCGCCCGGTACGAAACCGTGGTCATAATCAACTTTGCGGCTGAGAGCCACGTTGATCGCTCCATTCATGGCCCGGAAGACTTCATCCAGACGAACATCGTCGGAACCTTCCGACTGTTGGAGTGTGCACGCACCTATTGGAGCGGTCTGTCGGCGGGTCGCAAGGAGTCGTTCCGTTTCCTTCATGTGAGCACCGACGAGGTCTATGGCTCCTTGGGCTCAGGGGATCCTGCGTTTACGGAGCTCAATCGGTATGAGCCGAATAGCCCTTACTCCGCGAGCAAGGCGGCGTCCGACCATCTGGTGCGTGCGTATCACCACACCTACGGACTGCCGGTACTGACTACCAACTGCTCCAACAATTACGGGCCCTACCATTTCCCGGAGAAGCTCATTCCGCTCTGCATTCATAACGCGCTTGCCGGCAAGCCGTTGCCGATATATGGCGACGGCCAGCAGATTCGTGACTGGCTATACGTTGGTGACCATTGCAGCGCAATCCGCCGTGTCCTGGCGGCCGGCAGGGTCGGCGAGGTCTACAACATCGGCGGATGGAACGAGAAGCCAAACCTTGATGTCGTACGCACACTCTGCTCGATACTTGACCGCGAGAGCCCCCGCGTCGACGGCAAGTCATATACAGAACAAATCACCTTCGTGAAGGATCGGCCGGGCCATGATCGGCGTTATGCAATTGACGCTCGTAAAATCGAGGCTGAGCTCGGTTGGCGACCGAAGGAGACCTTCGAGACGGGCCTTCACAAGACCGTCCGCTGGTACCTCGACAATCCTGAGTGGGTGCAAAAAGTGACGAGTGGCGAGTACCGCAATTGGGTAACTGCTCAATACGCGCAATGAAGCTCCTGATCTTCGGAAAGTCGGGGCAGGTTGGTTGGGAACTTCAGCGCGCCTTGCAGCCGCTGGGCGAGGTCGTAGCACTTGATGCCAGTGATGCGGATTTCGCAGATCCGCGCTCGGTTCGAAGTGCCGCCGAGGCGGTTGGGCCGGATGTCATCGTCAACGCCGCGGCGTACACGGCAGTAGATCGCGCGGAGACCGATGAGGCAACGGCGATGCTCGTGAACGCGGAATCAGTGCGGGAGCTTGCGGCGGTAGCGGAGCGGCGTGGCGCCTGGCTGGTTCATTACTCCACCGATTACGTCTTTGACGGGAAGGGTAGCGTGCCATGGTGCGAGACCGATACGGCCGCACCGCTGAATGCTTATGGTCGCACTAAGCTCGCAGGAGAGCAGGCAATTGCGGCGAGCGCATGCAAGCACCTTGTGTTTCGGTCTAGCTGGGTGTACGCGGCGCGAGGTCAGAATTTCGTTCGCACGATGTTGCGGCTTGCCGGAGAACGCCAAGATCTTCGCGTGATCGCTGATCAGCACGGGGTCCCGACTTCTGCGGAGTTCCTCGCGGACGCCACGTGTTTGGCGATCCTTCGTGCGCATTCTTCGGGAGGCGATGGACTTTCGGGTACCTATCATCTTGCCCCTCGGGGTCACACTTGTTGGCACGGGATTGCGTGCGAGACGTTGCGGCTCGCCGCTGCGGTTGGCGCGACGCTTCGAGTGACTCCTGAACGAGTCGCGCCGATTGGCGCCGCGGACTACCCTCTTCCTGCACCGCGTCCGTCGAATTCCCGCCTGAACGTTGACCGTGTTGAAGCTTTGCTGGGTATTAGGTGCCCCGATTGGAGGGTGCACCTTGAGAGGACAGTTGCAGAACTCGTAAGAGGATCAAACGCATGAATCGCAAGGGCATCATCCTCGCCGGCGGGTCCGGCACCCGCCTCCATCCCGCCACGCTCGCCATCTCGAAGCAGCTGCTTCCGGTCTTCGACAAGCCGATGATCTACTACCCGCTGAGCACGCTCATGCTCGCTGGTATCCGGGAGATCCTGGTGATTTCCACCCCGCAGGACACGCCGCGGTTCGAGCAGCTGCTCGGTACCGGCGAACGCTGGGGGATCTCGATCAGCTATGCGGTCCAGCCGTCTCCGGATGGCCTTGCGCAGGCCTTCCTGATCGGCGAGTCGTTCATCGGCGGTGCGCCAAGCGCGCTCGTGCTGGGAGACAACATCTTCCATGGACACGACCTGCCGCAGCTCCTTGCACGGGCGAACGCCAATTCCTCCGGCAGCACGGTGTTCGCCTATCACGTCCAGGACCCGGAGCGGTACGGCGTGGTCGAGTTCGATGGGCAGGGCCGTGCCGTTAGCCTCGAGGAAAAGCCGAAGGCGCCCAAGTCGAATTACGCAGTGACCGGCCTGTACTTCTACGACGAGCAGGTCGTGGAGCATGCCAAGTCCCTCAAGCCATCGGCCCGCGGCGAGCTCGAGATCACGGATCTGAACCGCCGCTACCTGGATCGTGGTCAGATCCGGGTGGAGGTCATGGGGCGTGGCTATGCGTGGTTGGACACTGGGACTCACGAATCTCTCCTGGAGGCCAGCCAGTTCATCGCCACGCTCGAGCACCGGCAGGGCCTCAAGATCGCCTGCCCGGAGGAGATCGCCTTCCGCATGGGCTGGATCGACCGCTCACGGCTGGCGGAGCTTGCGGCGCCTCTCTCCAAGAACGCCTACGGCCGCTATCTGCAGCAACTCCTCCAGGACCAGGTGCACAGTTGAGGGGCGAGCGACTGCGACTACCCGAAGTAATCCTCCTTCATCCGCGCGTATTCGCCGATGGCCGAGGTTGGTTCTACGAGAGCTTCAACGAGGCCGCGTTCGCGCAGGCGACCGGATGCGATGTTCGCTTCGTGCAAGACAATCACTCCCGGTCCTCCAAGGGTGTGCTCCGCGGGCTGCACTTCCAGCTGCCGCCGCATGCGCAAGGGAAGTTGGTCCGGGTCGTTCGAGGTGCCGTTTTCGACGTGGCCGTGGACGTCCGGCGATCGTCTCCGACCTTCGGCCAATGGGTTGCCGCCGAACTCTCTGAGGAGAACAGGTGCCAACTTTGGATCCCCGCAGGCTTCGCGCACGGGTTCCTCGCGCTCACGGATGGGGCAGAGGTCCTCTACAAGACCACCGATCGATGGGAAGCTTCGGCCGAACGATCGATCGCTTGGAACGACCCCGGCATCGGGATCGAGTGGCCCTCGCAGGAGGTGCCGCAACTGAGCCCCAAGGACGCGGCTGCTCCATTGCTTTCCGTCGCCACGGTCTTCGACTGAACCGTGCTCAACCGCCAGTTGCGCGCCCCATCCACTCCTTGACCGCGCTGTCGACCTGCGCAAGGCCTAGTCCGCGGGGGATCAGCAGTGCCCAGGACCACGCCTCCGCAGCATCACGAGTGGCAAAGTCGCAGGGCAACGGAATCACCTGGAATCCGAGCGCCTGGTAGCGGTTGGCGGCACGGGGCAAGTGCATCGCGGAGCTGCAGACAATGACCGTGTGCACGCCGGATCCCTTCAGGAGCGCCGCAATTCCCTCGGACTCATCCGCCGTGTACAGCGCCTTCGGCCCTGCGATCGCCCTCTCCGCCGGTACCCCCCGCGCGATCGCCCGCTGACGGTTCCACTCCCCCTCCATCGGTGCCCCCGGTACCCCCGTCTCGCCGCCCCCGAACACGATCAGCGGCGCGCGCCCGGCCTCGAACGCTGCCAGGCCCGTCTCAAACCGATCGCCCGCATGGTGCGCATAGAGATGCACCACCCCATCCGCCCCCTCCGTCGCATACATCGCGCCCCCCAGCACCACGATCGCATCCGCCACCGGCAGCGTCTTCACGTCGACCGGCGGATAGTCCTTCTCGAGCGTCCATGCCGCCCATCGCGCCACCAGCGGCGTGCTTGCCAGGTACAGCATCATCACGCTCGCCGCCGTCAGCCAGCATGCGAACCGCGCCTCCCCCGGCCGCTTGCCTCTTCGCCACGCGCGCAGCATCAGGAACACGCCGAGCGCAATGCCCATCATCAGCACGCACGACGGCATGAAGAGCATGGACCACCAGCGCGTGGCGACGAGGTTCATCCGCCCCGCGCTCCGCCTGCCACACCCATCTCCCGTGCCTCCCACCGCTCCGCGCCCACCAGCTGCTTGGCCAGCTCGCGCGCCGCGGGATCCGGCGCCACCATCGCCAGGATGACCACGTAGCCCTGGTCATTCAGCATCCGCGCGATCTCGGCCGCGCGGCGCAGGTTCTCGCTGCGGTCCTCGTCGCTGAAACCCAGGTCCTTGCTCAGGCCGCGGCGCATCGCCTGGCCGTCGAGCAGCACCACCGCCGCGCCTTCGTCGAAGAGCTTTCGCTCGAGCTCATGCGCGGCGCGCGTCTTTCCGCTGTGGGGCGGGCCGAAGAACAGTACGGTCCGCGGCTTCTGGCGCCAGCGGCGTTCGCGCTCCTCGGGGGTCACGAAGCTCGGCTTGTCCTCGGCGCGCTCGAGCGTGGCGAGCGCCTCCGTCTCCCAGTGCGCGCGCTTGCTGCCGGCCTCGGTGGCCAGGCGCACCATGCCGGCGCCGGCGGTGGCGTTCGTCATGCGGTCCACCAGGATCAGCGCGCCGGTGCCGTGGCACTCGCGGTAGCCGTCCACCACCACGCGCTCCTCGCACTCGAGCTCCACGCGGCCGATCTCGTTCAGGCGGAGCGTCTCCGCGGGGCTCGTGCCCAGCGTGTCCACGTCCACCTGCCAGCGCACGCGGCGCACGGTGCAGGGCGTCTGCTTGGCGCCGGTGCGCAGCATGAGCTGCTGGCCGGGCACGAGCGGCTGCTCCTGCATCCACACCAGGTCGCACTCCACGCGCTGCGTGACGGCCGGGTCGCGGCCGATGCAGACGATCACGTCGCCGCGGCTGCAGTCCACCTCGTCCTCGAACGTGAGCACCACGCTCTGCGGCGCATAGGCGATCGATGCATCGCCGCCGTCCTCGGCCGCGCGCGCGATGCGCCGGACGCGCGTTTCCCTGCCGGAAGGCAGCACCTTCACGCGGTCGCCGGGCTTGACGCTGCCGCTTGCGATCTGTCCCGCGAAGCCGCGGAAATCAAGGTCGGGCCGCAGCACGTACTGCACCGGCATGCGGAAGCTGGCGTCCGGGCTCGGCCGGTCCACCGGCACGCTCTCCAGGAGTTCGAGCACCGGGCTGCCGCTGAACCACGGCGTCTGCTCGCTGCGCTTCACCACGTTGTCGCCGTTGAGCGCGCTGATGGGCACGGCCACGGGGTCGGGAATGCCGATCCGCGCGCAGAAGTCCACGAACTCGCGCTCGATGGCGCGGAAGCGCTCCTCGCTCCAGCCCACGATGTCCATCTTGTTCACCGCCGCCACCACGTGGCGGATGCCCAGCAGGCTGGCGATGAACGCGTGCCGCCGCGTCTGCGTGGTGACGCCCTTGCGCGCGTCGATCAGGCTGATGGCCAGCTGGCAGTGGCTGGCGCCGGTGGCCATGTTGCGCGTGTACTGCTCGTGTCCCGGGCAGTCGGCGATGATGAAGCTGCGGCGCGCGGTGGCGAAGTAGCGCCACGCCACGTCGATGGTGATCCCTTGCTCGCGCTCGGCCTTCAGGCCGTCCACCGCCAGCGCCAGGTCCAGGCCGCCGCCCGTGGTGCCGTGCACCTTGCTGTCCTTCTCGAGCGCGGCCAGGTGATCCTCGTAGATGCGGCCGGTGTCGTGCAGGAGACGCCCGATGAGCGTGCTCTTGCCGTCGTCCACGCTGCCGCAGGTGAGGAACCTGAGGAGCTCGTTCCGCTCGTAGCGCTGGAGGTAGTCCTCGACGCGCTCGCCTTCCTGCATCACCGGAGTCGACATCAGAAGTACCCCTCGCGCTTCTTCTCTTCCATGCTGCCGGACTGGTCGTGGTCGATCAACCGGCCCTGGCGCTCGCTGGTCTTGGCCATGAGCATCTCCTCGATGACCTGCTCGAGCGTCTCGGCCTCGCTCTCGATGGCGCCGCTCAGCGGATAGCAGCCGAGCGTACGGAAGCGCACCTTCATCATCCTCGGCTTCTCGCCCGGGCGCAGCGGCAGGCGGTCGTCGTCCACCATGATGAGCGCGCCGTCGCGCTCCACCACGGGGCGGGGCCTGGCCAGGTAGAGCGGCACCACCGGAAGCTTGTGCTTCCAGATGTAGAGCCACACGTCGAGCTCGGTCCAGTTGCTCAGCGGGAAGACGCGGATCGACTCGCCCTGGTTGACGCGCGTGTTGAAGAGGTTCCAGAGCTCGGGGCGCTGGTTCTTCGGGTCCCAGCGGTGGTGCCGGTCGCGGAAGCTGAAGACGCGCTCCTTGGCGCGGCTCTTCTCCTCGTCGCGGCGCGCGCCGCCGATGGCGGCGTCGAACTTCCACTTGTCGAGCGCCTGCCGGAGCGCCTGCGTCTTCATGACGTCGGTGTGCACCTTGCTGCCGCTTGCCACGGGGCTCACGCCCTGGGCCAGACCCTCCTGGTTGATGTGCACCCGCAGGTCCACGCCCAGGCGCTGGGCCGTGGCGTCGCGGAACGCGATCATCTCGCGGAACTTCCAGGTGGTGTCCACGTGCAGCAGCGGGAAGGGCGGCTTGGCCGGCCAGAAGGCCTTCATGGCCAGGTGCAGGAGCACCGTGCTGTCCTTGCCGATCGAGTACATGAGGACCGGCCGCTCGAAGCCGGCGGC
>JBEIHO010000046.1:0-20951 GCA_040381215.1 Alphaproteobacteria bacterium
CGCGAGCACCTGCGAATGGTGCGGATAGTCGGGATAATCCCCGGGGATCGGCAGGTCATCGAACTGCATGCGGTACTTGGAGGTATCGATGTGCAGCGACTGGTAACACGCCGAACGCCCGTTCTTGTTCTTGAAAACCCAGTTGCCGCCGATCTGGTCACTCATCTCGAAGCAGTCAAAGGCGATCCCTTTGTCCGCGAGGGCTTTGGCGGTGGTGAAGCCGGAACAACCGGCACCGATGATGCAGACCCTTGGTGGCATGGAAAGCGTCCCCTGGTTCGAGCGGTCAACAGGACACCGGCAGGCGTAGCTGTCAAGTAAGCGTCATGCAGGCCCGCTGCCCCAAGTCAACCGCCAACAACATCGCCGGCAAGGTAGCCATGAAAGATCATGTCCCCGAAAAGGCAAGGGTTGCAGCGGCAACAGCAAGGCCTCACCCTGACGTTATCGTAACCTGCGCGGATGAAAATCATTTCATGGCGCGCACGCAATAACGGGCGCGCGCCGGCCGCTGGCCTGTGATCCAGACGGGCGGTGTCGAGCGTTATGGTGTTGTTCGGTTTTGCAACGACGCACAAACCGGTTCATCACTGAGGAGAATTCGAATGCGCAAGCTTTTCGGCGCCATGGTGGCGCTCGCCCTTGTAGCCCCTGCCTTCACGGCGCCAGCGATGGCCGGCGGCATGCAGCCCGCCGCTGCTGCGGGTACACAGACACAGACGATCGTCGCCATCGCGGCGTCCAACCCCGACTTCTCGACGCTCGTTACGGCGCTCAAGGCGGCCGAACTCACCGACGCCCTGTCGGGAGCCGGTCCGTTCACGGTTTTCGCGCCGACAAACGCGGCCTTCGCAGCCCTGCCGGCCGGAACGGTTGAAACGCTGCTGAAGCCGGAGAACAAGGCAAAGCTGCAGGCCGTGCTGAAGTTCCACGTTCTCGGCGCCGCTGTTGAATCATCCGCTCTTGCTGGCAAGAAGCTGACCTCCCCCCCGACGCTGCAGGGCGGTACGCTCGAGATCGATGGCAAGCACGGCGTGAAGGTCGCAGGCGCCAATGTCGTCAAGGCTGATATCCGCGGCTCGAACGGCATCATTCACGTGATCGACAAGGTCCTCCTGCCGGCGAAATAGGCCGGCCTACCCCGGGGCAGGCGGTTCTCGCGAGGGAGCCGCCTGCTTTTTGCCGTCTGCAACCAAGGCTTGCGTGGTTGACGAGATGTTCGCCTTTTTCGGGATTGTTCGGGTTCAATCGCGCACGGCGATTGTCTCGGCGCAGCGCTTGCGGTAGCCAACCGGCGACGAAGTCTGCCGTAGCCATTTAGGGGGACACCCATGCGTTTGAGCTCAAAGGTCATTGTCGTTGCATCGCTTCTCGCCGGCACCCCAGCCCTCGCCGAGGAAGGCATGTGGCTGCCCGCGCAGGCCCCCGAAATCGCCAACCAGATGAAGAAGGCCGGGCTGGCCATCGACCCCAAGGCACTCGCCGACCTGTCGGCCGCGCCGATGAACGCCATCGTATCGCTGGGTGGTTGTTCAGCCGCCTTCCTGAGTTCCCAGGGTCTCGTGGCAACGAACCACCACTGCATCTACGGATCGATCCAGTACAATTCAAAGCCCGGACAGGATTACCTGACCAAGGGCTTCCTCGCATCGACGCTCGCCGATGAGCTGCCAGCTGCGCCCGGTTCACGCGTCTACGTCATCGAAGAACTGAAGGACGTCACCACCCAGGTCATGCAAGGCGTGTCAGCCGATCAGACGGGACGCCAGCGTTATGACCGCATTGAGGCCAACCAGAAGTCACTGGTGCAGGCGTGCGAAAAACAGCCGAGCCGTCGCTGCGATGTGCGCGCCTATTATGGAGGGTCGACGTATTACCTTCAGCAGATGCTCGAGATCCAGGACGTGCGTCTGGTTTACGCGCCGGCGGGTGCGATCGGCAATTTTGGCGGCGAGGTGGACAACTGGCAGTGGCCGCGCCACACCGGCGATTTCGGGTTCTATCGCGCTTATGTAGCGCCCGACGGATCTTCGCGCCCGTTCGACAAGGCCAATGTCCCTTACAAGCCACGAAACTGGCTCAAGGTTTCGGCGCAGGGCCTGAAGGAGAACGACTTCGTCATGCTGGCCGGCTTCCCCGGCACCACCGAGCGCCACCGCACCGCTGACGAGGCGAAGGCGTTCTTCAGCGATCTCTACCCGCTGCAACAACGCCTGCTGGCCGAATACTCCAACCAGATCAAGTCGGCCACGGCGGGTGACGAAGCCGCCACCATCAAGTACGCCAACGCACTTCGCGGCGCCGACAACATCAAGAAGAAGCTCGAGGGACAGCTCGCAGGCGCAGAAGCCATCGGATTGCTGGCCCGAAAGACGGCCACCGAGAAGGCATTCCGCGACTGGGCCCTGAGCCCAAATCGCGCAGCCGAACTCAAGCCCGTGGTCGATGCGCTGGACGCCGTAGCGGCCGAAGCCGCACAGGCTCGCCTGGCGGCTGCCCGCTATGGCCTGTTGAACCGATCGCAGCTCCTCTCGGCCGCCCGTACGATCTATCGCTGGTCGCAGGAGCAGGCAAAGCCGGACGCCGATCGCGAGCCCGGCTACCAGGAGCGTGATCGCAGGCCGGTGACCGAGCGGTTGACCCAGATCGAGCGTCGCTTCGATCCTGTGGTGGATCGAAAGCTCTTCGAAGCGGCTCTGGCCGAATATCGCACTCTCGCACCGGCCGCGCGTAACACCGCGTTCGACCAGCAGCTTGAGAAGACAGGGCTCGACAAGCTCTACGCATCAACCCGGCTTGGCGACACGCAGTGGCGCCTCTCGCTGCTCACCCGGACGTCTGCAGACCTGGCAGCGGACCGGGATCCGTTCTTGCGTCTGGCCGTGGCCATGTATGAAATCGACATGGAACGTGAAGCCCAGAGCAAGCAGCGCGAGGGTCGCCTGCAGGCCGCGCGCAGTGCTTACATGAATGCCTTCCGTCGCTTCGCAGCTGAGCAGGGCAAGGCAGTCTACCCCGACGCTAACGGCAGCCTTCGACTGACCTATGGCCACGTGAAGGGACGCGTCCGCGACGGCGCTTCCTGGACGGCGTTCACCACGGCCGGTGGCATCCTCGACAAGTACACGGGCTCGGAACCCTTTGACTCGCCCGCAGCCCAGCTCGATCTCATTCGCAAGGGCGACTTCGGCCGCTACGCCCACGCGGGATTGAAGACTTTGCCCGTGAACTACCTGTCGACCTTGGACATCACCAACGGAAACTCGGGCTCTTCGACCTTGAACGCCAAGGGCGAATTCGTCGGCCTGGCTTTTGATGGCACCATCGACGGCATCATCGCCGACTGGTGGTTCGATCCGACCATCAACAGGACCATTCATGTCGATTCCCGTTACATGCTGTGGGTGATGGATCGCATCGATGGCGCGGACCGTCTCCTCGGCGAGATGGACATCGTCGGTCGCAAATAGGCCAGCAAGGGACGGCTCGATCAGAGCGTCATTGAAAGACGGGGCAGGGCACCAAGTGCCCTGCGCTCGATCTCGTCATCCGACAGGCTTTGCTGGGTGAGGTACGCGTGCTGTCCCTCATGCGCAGGGCGCAAGGGTGATGGCGACAACAGGGACAGGACGCTGTACTCAAGCCTCTCGCCAGCAACAGCCTCATAGAGTTCCGATCCCAACGCACCCAGGAACCCGGCGATCCCGCCAAACAGCGTCCCGCCCGCGATCCGCGCGACAGGCGATATCTCGTCGCCGCTGAGCGCGCGATAGACGGTCCCCACGACCGGCAGATGCTGCAGCGGATTGATCGCATCAAGAAGGTCGTCGAAGCCGAGCGAAGCATCAGCCTCCACGCGCATCACGCCGTCCTCGGCGCGCGGCACAGCGCCAGGACCGTGCATGGGCTGGGAATGGGCATGGCCAATGATCGACATGGAGGAAATCAAAGCAATCCGCGCGCCAAGCGCCGGCGGCCGGAAAATCGGGGGCAGGGCAGGGGGCCAAGGTCGCCTGCCGGCACTTCTTGCCGGGTTGCCTACAGCATGTGCCCGGCGCGCGCCTTCTTCGTGGCCAGGTAGCCAGCATTATGGGGATTGGTCGGGAACTGGTGCGCCACCCGCTCAACGACGGTAATGCCCTGCTGGGTAAGCACGCCTACCTTGTCCGGATTGTTTGTCATCAGCCGGACGGATGTGTAGCCGAGATACTTGAGTATCTCCGCGGCAACAGCAAACCGCCGCTCCTCCGCCTCGAAACCCAGCCGCTCATTGGCATCGATCGTGTCGAAGCCCTGGTCTTGCAGTTCATAGGCCTTCAGCTTGTTGATCAGCCCGATGCCACGCCCTTCTTGCGCCAGATAGAGCAGGATACCCGCGCCCTGCGCACCGATGGTGGCGATGGCGCCGCGAAGCTGGTCGCCGCAATCGCACTTGAGCGAACCAAGCAGGTCACCCGTCAGGCATTCGGAATGCAGGCGAACAAGGACCGGTCCCGGCGGCTCCGGGTTTCCGATGATGAGAGCCAGATGCTCGCGCCCGCCCGTATCAGGTCGGAACGCAAGAACACGGGTGTTCTCGGCACCCGCCAGCGGAAGCTGCGCGCGCGCAACGACCGCAAGACGCGTATGGGATACATCTTCGGCGAAGGCGATGTCCTCGCAGCTGACAACCACCAGCCCCCTGGGCCGCCGCTATACGCAGGGCCTTCGCGCGTCGAATGGAATGCACGACAAGCGAAGGCAGCAGTTCCGCCTGTTTCGCAAGGTTCAGCGCCGGAAGCACGGCTTGCGGCAGCGCCTCGCGGGCCGCGGCCCACGGTCCCATCAGCGGATCGTTGAGGTCCCGCGAGGGATCGGCAAGGGCACGCGCCGCCCGCGCGCCCGTATCCGCGGGCAAGGCCACGCGAACGGCCTGCTCGGTATAAAGCCGGATCTTCAGCGTGCGCGCACGATTATGGGTCAGAGCGACAAAGGCGGGCACCGCAGCCCATTTCTGCATGAGCGCCAGCACGTCATCGCGCGCAAGCTCCGCTGCGCAGGCAAGAAGGGCGTCCTGGCCCGATGAAACCACGACGATCGGCAAGGCGCTGCGCAGGTCCTGGATGGCGCGCGCGACCTTGACCACAGGTGTGGCAATGACATTTGCGTGAGTTTGCTGGCCCTTTACCCTTGCAACCGCAGCTTTCCCTGCCGTGGCACCCTTCCGAGGGCTGCGCTTGTTCGCGCTCATTCCACTCCCGCTCTCCAACAATGATTTGCTATAGCCTACATATCCGGTCAGGCAAATCACTTGTCATTTAAGTCACGCGGACAGCAATCATAATGAGCACCCCTCGCCGCATTCTTCTCGTCGATGATGATCATGCTCTTCGGGAGTCACTGAAGGAACAACTCGCCGTCCAGAACGAATTCATGGTTACGGTCGCGGTAAACGGCGCAGCCGGCCTTGAGAGCGCGAAGAACGATCCGCCGGATCTGGTGATCCTTGATGTGGGCCTTCCCGATCTGGATGGGCGCGAGGTCTGCCGTCTCATGCGCAAGGCGAATATCCGCTGCCCCATCCTCATGCTGACGGGACAGGACGGCGAGGCCGATCAGGTCGAGGGCCTTGAGGCGGGCGCAAACGACTACCTGACCAAGCCCTTCCGCTTCAACATCTTGCTGGCGCGCATCCGCACCCATTTGCGCAGCCACGCCCACAGCGAAGACGCGGTATTCCAGATCGGCCGCTACACGTTCAGGCCGTCGGCAAAGCTCCTGCAGGGCCCTGAAAACCAGAAGATACGGCTGACGGAGAAGGAGACCTCCATCCTCAAGTTCCTTTATCGTTCGGGTGACAAGGTGGTCCCGCGGGACACGCTTTTGCACGAGGTCTGGGGCTACAACCCCGCCGTGACCACCCACACGCTTGAGACCCACATCTATCGCCTGCGGCAGAAAATCGAAGCCGATCCGGCCCGCGCAACCCTGCTGCTGACCGAGAGCGGGGGTTATCGCCTGGTGCCTTGAGCGCGCCGGTGACCTCAAGGTCTTGCAAGCGGGACCGGGGTCTACTATATAGATCACACTATAGGGAACTTAGCGGGGGCTCACATGTCATCAAGCCTGGCACGCATGGCAGTCGCTGCGGTCTTGGCCGTGGCCGCCGCCGTCGCTCTGGTCGGCGTCTCGGGCATGATCGTGTTCGCGGACTTGTCCGCGCCCAAGCCCTCGCAATTGGCCGCCGACGTGTTGAGCCGGGCCCCCACCGTCAGCCGCGTTCGCGAGTAACGGCGACATGTCGAGGCTGGGCACCGTCGCTGTCCTGATCGCAGCCGGTCTTCTCCTTGCAGTTTACGCAGGCTTCGGGCTGACCATCTCGCCTTATGGCTTCACGTCAACGCCAGACCGCACCCATGTCTCGCATGACCGCGAGGTCCTCCACGGCAGCACCGTGGATCAATCCTTCAGGGCACGACGTGTCCGTCTCGATGAAGTCGAAGCCGACGTTCAACTGGTTGTCGCACCTGAAGCCGCCTTGCGCGTCCAGGCATCCGGCGACCAGAAGGCGCTGAAGCAACTCAAGATCCGCGTCGTCGGCGACGAACTGCAGGTGATCCAGTCCAAGCCGGCCGGGCAGGGATGGCACGTATTCGGATGGACAGTGTTCGGCATGAGCGTCACGGATGAAAACGCGCGCAAGCTGAAGCTGGTCATCTCGGCGCCGGTTGGCACACCCTACGACATCGAGGACATGGTGGGCACGATCGAGGCCGGCGACCTCGACGCGCGCATCTCCCTGCAGGCAGTCAGCGTGTCTGGCCGCTTGGGACGCCTGCAGTCTGCCGACATCCAGGTAACGGGCGCGGGTGACCTGCAGCTCGGCGCCGTCACCGACGGCCTCAGGATCGCCATCGCAGGCGCTGGCACGGTCAAGGCGGCCAGTGTGAAGGGTGCCGTGAATATCGGCATGGCAGGCTCCGGCAACGTGCAGGTTGACGCCGGCATGGCCACGACATTCGACGTCGACATCGCCGGCTCGGGCAGCGTTGTTTTCAAGGGTCATGTAACCAACCCCAGCATCACCATCGCTGGGTCAGGCGAGGTTGTCATCGACACCTATGCGGGCCAGCTCACCCAGCAGATCATGGGTTCCGGCAACGTCAGGATACTGACCGGTCAGCGCACGTTCTGATCAGCCGACGGAAATTGTCTTATTCGTATCGAAGAGCTTCAATGGGATCGAGGCTTGCCGCGCGTCGGGCAGGGAAGAAACCAAACACGATCCCCACCGCCGCCGAGAAGGCAAACGCGACAACCACCACCCAGGGGCTCAGGACGAACGGGACGCCGATAGCGTAGGCGATACCGGCCGAACCGGCGAGCCCCAGGACCGCGCCGATCAGGCCCCCGACGCATGACAGCAGGATGGCCTCGATGAGGAACTGCATCAGCACATCCCGCTCGAGCGCACCAATGGCAAGCCTGATGCCGATCTCGCGCGTTCGCTCCGTGACCGACACCAGCATGATGTTCATGATGCCGATGCCGCCGACAAGAAGGCTGATGGCAGCAACGGCGGAAAGACCCGCCGTGAGCAGTGTGGTGGTCGACTGGACAAGCGACGATACCGACTGCAGGTCGCGGATCAGGAAATTGTCCTGCTCGCCCGGACGAATGCGCCGCCTCTCACGCATGAGGGAGGCAAGCGCCTCCTGCACCGGCTTGACGCGTTCCGCGCTTACCGCCGACAGCCATATCTGCTGCACGTCGTCATTGCCTGTCATCCGCCGTTGCACGGCGCCGATCGGCATCAGGATGAGGTCATCCTGGTCCTGCCCGAACGTCGACTGGCCTTTCATCGCCAGCACGCCGATGACCTCGCACGTCGTGGACTGCCCCAGCCGGATCGTGGCGCCGAGCGGGTTCTGGTGTCCGAACAGTTCCCGTCGCGGCGTCTCGCCAAGAATGCAGACAGGACGTCCCCCGCGCTCCTCGCTCTCCGAGAACATGCGGCCCTGCGCCAGAGGCCAGTCGCGCACGGTCAGATAAGGGTTTGTCGTGCCGTTCACCGGCACGAACCAGTTGTTTGATCCGTAGACGGCTTGCGATTGCTTGATTGTCGATGGCGCTACGGCCAGAACGCCCTGGATTTCCCGCAGGATGACATTGGCATCCTCGACCTTGAAGGGCGTTTGAGGGGTCGCCGGGCCCGCACGCTGTGGCGTGAAGGGCAGGACGAACAGCAGGTTTCGTCCCATCGATGCGATGTCCGACGTGACCTTCACCGTCAACCCTTGCCCCAGCGTCACGACGGTGACGACGGCCGCAACGCCCACGATGATGCCGAGCGTCGTGAGCAGCGACCTCAGGATGTTCGCGCGCAATTCGCGAAAGGCAAGTTGAAGCGTGGTCCAGATCATGCCACGTCATCCTTGCGCGTAACGGTGTCGGACGCAATCTTGCCATCGCGGAACCGGATCTGTCGCTTGGCATAGGCGGCAATGTCATCCTCATGCGTGACAAGCACGATGGTGATGTTCCGCGTCCGGTTCAATTCGTCCAGCAGCCGCATGATTTCATGGCTGCGAGAACTGTCGAGGTTTCCGGTCGGTTCGTCGGCGAAGATCACGGCGGGCTCCGTCACCAGCGCCCGCGCGATGGCAACACGCTGCTGTTGCCCGCCTGACAATTCCGATGACGTATGATTGGCCCGGTCCGACAAGCCGACAAGGTCGAGCGCCTTCAGCGCTGCCGTACGGCGCTGTGCAGCGCTCTCACGGCGGTAGATGAGCGGCAGTTCGAGGTTCTCGCGGGCAGTGGTTCGCTTGAGCAGGTTGAAACCCTGGAACACGAAGCCGATATAATGCCGCCTCAGCAAGGCGCGCTGCGAGCGATCAAGTGTACCAACGTCGATGCCACGGAAGAAATAGCTGCCGCTTGTCGGCGTATCGAGGCATCCCAGGATATTCATGGCCGTCGACTTTCCCGATCCGGACGGTCCCATGATCGCGACGAACTCACCGTCGTCGATGGTCAGGTCGACGCCGTCCAGGGCGCGCACTTCCGCCTCACCCTTGCCATAGATCTTGGAAACCTTGCTGAAGCGGATGAGTGGGGCGTCGGTCATGCCGCGTCAGCGTCCCGTGGTGCCCTGCTGGTCCACATCGAGGATGAATTCCTCGCCAGCTTTCACGTTTGCACTGGTGATCGCCGTACGCTGGCCGTCCGTGATCCCGAGCGTGACGTCACGCGATGCCGGAGCCTTTCCCTTGACCTCGACCCAGAGCGTTCCTTTTCCCGAACTGATGGGGTCAGCAGGAGCCACGGTGGCAACCGGCGCCATGGTGGGTGCCGCCGTATCCGCCTGCGGCGAGAAGCGCAGGGCGCCGTTTGGCACCGAGATCACGTTCTCGGCCGTCTTGACCGCGACGTCGGCGGTCGCCGTCATTCCCGGCTTCAGCAAGCCATTTGCGTTCTCGACCGTCAGGACACCCTGATAGGTCACGACGTTCTGGATGGTGCGCGCCGCATTGCGCAGTTCGGCAACCTTGGCCTTGAACACCTGGCTCGGATAGGCATCGACCGTGAAGGTCGCCTGTTGCCCGACGGCGACTTCGCCGATGTCGGCCTCGTCGATGTCAACCGTAAGCTCGAGCTTGCGCAGGTCCGACGCGATGATGAACAGTTCCGGCGCCTGGAAGCTGGCCGCCACCGTCTGCCCGCGTTCGATCTTGCGATCGAGGACAATGCCGTCGATGGGTGAGCGCACTGCCGCCTTGGACAGGTTCGCTTGCGCCTGCTCGGACTGCGCGCGCGCACTCTTGAGGTTCGCGGCCGCCGTGTTGCGTGCAGCAAGGGCCGCATCATAGGCAGCAGCCGAGACAAAGCCTTTCTCGCGAAGCGAGACGGCGCGCGCAAGGTCACCCTCGGCCTTGGTCAGGGACGCCTGGACCTGCGCAACGCTGGCCAGGGCCTGCTGCGCCCTCGCGTTGAGTTCCTCCGTGTTGATGCGGGCAATGACCTGGCCTTTGGTGACCTTGTCGTTGAAGTCGACGAGGACCTCGTCAATACGCCCGGAAACCTCTGCGCCGACGGTGATCTTGTCGATCGGCTGCAAGGTGCCTGTTGCCGTCACGATGGAGCGTATGGTTGCGACGTCGGCCTTGCCGCGAATATAGACCGTCGGCTTCGCAGGCGTCAGCACGATCCACGCCACGAGCGCCACCACAAGGCCCGCAAGGCTCAGCACCCACCAGCGCCGCCAGAAGGGCACTTTTTTCTCGCCAACACCCAGAACGCGCCCGATGTCACCCGCTGCGCCAAGTTGGGCTACGCCCGCACCACCCATGAAACTCACCCGCCAACCGTCAATCTTTTGTTTAGCTATATAGGAAAGCAGTCTTACATCATCAAACTAATGTTTGCCTTAGAGCATCGCTCCTCGCGCAGATGTGATGAATCTTTGGTTACGACGGTTAGCGCCGGTACGGATCGGCCATGTCCCTGAGACCATCGCCAAGGACATTGAACGCCAGGACCACAAGGACCACGGGCACGAGGGGCGCCAGCAACCAGGGATAGAGCTCCACCGCGCTCATGTTTTGGGCGTCATTAAGCAGGACCCCCCAACTGACGACCGGTGCGCGAAGGCCCAATCCCAGGAAGGAGAGGGCGGTCTCCCCCAGGATCATGGTCGGAACGGCCAGCGTCAGGCTGACCACCAGGTGTCCATGGAAATTAGGAAGCATGTGCAGGATGAGCACCCGCGCCTTGCTGGCGCCCAGCAGTTCGGCGGCAACGACGTAATCCTCTTCCCGCAACGACATGATCTTGGCGCGTACCGCTCGCGCAAGTCCTGGCCAATCGAGCAGGCCTAGGATGATGGTAATTCCGAAATAGACCGACATCGCCGACCAGTTGGCCGGCAGGGCTGCCGCCAGCGCCATCCACAGCGGCAGCTCGGGGATGGCCCGCAGGATTTCGATCAGTCGCAGCACGACGGCATCGGTCCAGCCGCCAGCATAGCCCGCGATCCCGCCCACGAGGCAGCCAAGGATGAAACTGATTGCGACCCCGATCAGCCCGATGGTCAGCGACACACGAGCCCCATGGAGCACACGGCTGAAGATGTCGCGCCCCAATCGATCAGTGCCGAGCAGATGCAGCCGCCCACCCTCAGGCGGACAGACAATGTGGAACGTGCCCGCAAACACGCCCCAGAGGAGGTAGGCATCACCATGGCAGAAAAAATCCAGCGATAGCCGCGATCGCTCATCGGGTATGTACGCACGCTGGAATGTCTCGGTGTCCAGCTCGCTGCGCACGGCATTCACGTAAGGGCGTACCAGCCCCCCATCATGCACGAACCTCACCGCCGTTGGCGGCATGTGGATATGGTCGTTGCTGCGTGTCTCGGGCGCGTAGGGAGCCAGGATCTCCACGAAGGGCAGGAGGGCATAAAGCACGGCCAGGAAGACAAGCGCCGCAAAGGCGCTGCGCTGTTGCATGAGCCGCCGCATGACCCCGACCGGGGGCGCGCTGGCCAAGGCTGTCGGCGTGCGCTCCACTGTCATCGATCGAGCGCCTTGCCGAGCCGCACCCTGGGGTCGATCAACGCCAGCAGGAGATCCGAAACGAGGGTGCCGATCAGGGTAAGGCCGGCTGCAAACAACAGGATGAACCCCGACAGGAAAAGGTCCTGCGACTGCAGGGCCCTCACGAGGACAGGACCGACGGTCGGCAGGCTCAGGACAACCGAGACGATCACTGACCCGGATATGAGCGAGGGCAGCAGGTTTCCGATATCGGCAACAAACGGGATGAGCGCCATGCGCACCGGATAGCGCAACAGCAGTCTCGTCTCGCTGATACCGCGCGCGCGAGCGGCGATGACGTAGGGCTTGTTCAGCTCATCGAGAACATTGGCCCTCAATCGCCTTGTCATGGCGCCAACGCCCGAGAAGGCAATGACGATGACAGCGACCAGGCCATGTGCGGCCATCGACAACAGGCCTTCGGCACTCCACCAGCGATCGGCAAATCGGGGGTCGATGAGGCCTCCGATCGAGACGCCGAACCAGGAATTCGAATACGTCAGGACAACCAGAGCCAGCAGGAACCCCGGCGTCGCGATGGCAACATAGGCGAGCATCGCGATGAGATGGTCCGCCCATCCATTCTGCCGGACCGCCGCCATGACCCCGAGTGGGATGGACAGCAGATAGACGGTCAGCACTGCCAGCACATTGACCGCAATGGTAGGCCCGAGGGCATATCCAACCACCTCCGCAACGGGCTTGTTGAACTCGAACGAGGGGCCCAGGTCACCTTGCAGCAGGCCTGAAAATCCACGCGGACCGGGCCACGCGCCAAGCCAGATCCCGAACTGCTCGACAAGGGACCGGTCTAGCGCATGCTCTCGCCGCAGGAACTCGATCCGCGCCGCTGCAGCGCGGTCGCCCTGCGCCTGCAGCTCAGCGATCTCGTTCGTCAGGATATCCCCCGGTGGAAGCTGTATCGTCAGGAAGATGAGGGCAGCAATGGCGATGAAGGTAGGAACCATCAGCAGGAGACGCGCGACGATGAACCTTTGCATGTCGTTCCTCTGCGTTGCTGGGCCTGTGCTGCTTTTCAGCGGCTGAACCAGAATTCATCCATCCTGTACATGCCGAACTGTCCTCCCGGATCCCACGAGAACACGCCCTTGGCCGGTACATTGTTGAGCGAGGTACGCACCGCGATGGGCTGCAGCACTTCCGACACCGTGCCGATCACGAAGGCTTGCTCGGCATGGATTGCCAGCATCTGGTTCCAGATCGCCGTGCGCTCCTTGCGAGACCGCGCAGCGTTCCACTGGGCATTGAGTGCGAGCAACTGCCGCGCCGCCGGCAAATCGGGCGCGACGCCGGACTTCCCGCGTGTCTCGAAATGATTGCCCCATTTGGGCCAGGCCAGTGTGTCCTGTCGTGTCGGCGCAAGCTCATCCGGGCTCATGTCGGGCGATGGCAATCCCATGTCCCACCCCGACTGGCCTGTCATGATTGCATCACCCGAATAAGCCCGGTTGCGCATGAGGGAGCGGTCCGAAACCTTCACGATGAGCCGCAGGCCAATGGCTCTGAAATGCTGGCCGACGAGTTGCAGGATGTCGCCTTCCTCTTTGGTTTCCCCCGCAATGTCGACGATCATTTCCAGCTTCCGGCCATCGGGCAGGAGGCGCATGCCCTCCGCATCGCGTGCCTTGAGGCCGATCGCGTCAAGCAGTGCATTCGCAGCCTTCGGATTGAAACCTGCAGGCACAGAGGAATGCGCGGCGTTGTAAAGCGGAGATCCGCGAAGCACGGCATTCGTGCTCTCGGACGCCAGCCCGAAGAACAGCGCCTTGTTGAGATCCTTTCGATCAATCGCCTGCGTCAGCGCCCGACGGAACCGCACATCCCGCAACAGCTTGCGCCACGTTTCATCGTTCGCATTCAGGTTCGGATAAAGGGCAAGGTGTGAGCCCTTGCCGATGGGCCACGTCCGCAGCGTATAGCGTCCCTTGGCTTCGCTGGCCTTCAGCACCGACACGTCAGCGAACGAAAGCCCGCGCGCCTGCAGGTCGCTGTCTCCGGCAGCCACCTTGGCGGCAATCAGCCCGCCATCGACAATCGAAACCTCGATTGCATCGATATAGGGCAGTTGCACGCCATTGCTATCAACCCGGTGATAGAAAGGGTTGCGCTTGAAAACGATGCGGTTGGCAGGCACCTCCGTGACAGGAACCCAGGCCTGCAGCGACGGCAGCGCCGGATTGTCATTGTTCCCCATGCTGTCCATCTGGTTATGCAGCTGGGCCCAGGACCGCACCTTTTTCTGTGTCACCAAAGCCGCCAGCGCAGCCTTCAAGGCATGGCGCGCATGGAATTGCTTGAGGTAGTGGGCGGGTCGATAGATGTAAGGCTCTCTCGCCTGCGCGAGGACGGGCAGGAAACGCGAATTCGGCTTTGACCACGTATAGCGGACCGTCAAGGCGTCGATGATCTCGACTTTCGGCGCTTCGCCATCATTCAGGACGTCGGCAGGCGGGCCCTTGGGCGACAGCTCGATATTCGTCGCAACATCTTCCCAGAAATAGCGAAAATCTTCGGACGTGAACGGCTGGCCATCGGACCACCTGTGGCCTTGCCTGATCTTGAACGTGAAGACGCGTCCATCCTTGACGTCGACTGATTTCAGGAGGTCCGGTTTCAGCTCCAGCGCTGGCGTCCATCCCACGAGCCGTGCATAGCTCCACGTGCTGATAAGCCGGATGTCCTTCTCCTTGCTCATCAAGGTGCGCAAGGTCCCCCCCGCACGGCCAGGCTTGCGCCCGGCAGCCGCCAGGTCCACGACCGCCGGCTCGGATGGCACCCGCAGGTCCACCGGCGGCAATTTCTTTTCTGCCACCAGAGGCGCAAGGACGGGGCTCTCCTGCAAGCCGGCCGACGCACCCGTCAGGATGCCATGCTGCGTCCATAACAAGGCGCAGGCTACGAAGGACAAAAATCGCAAACGCATCGAAACCACCATGCAATCAGGCAACCGCGACAAGGTGCTCATCGCCGACAACCTTGTATTGGGGAACGTGGCCGGGCTGCAATCGATATGGCTCGGGCCAAGCATCGGGATCTGAGGCGCGACCGTCCATCAGGGCGCGCAGGTCGAGTTTCCGGTCGACGTCGGGTTCGGGATGAGCCGCCAGAAGGGCAATCGTGTAGGGGTGTTGCGGATTGGCAAACAGCGCTTCCGTCGGCGCCGTCTCGACAATCCGCCCGCTGCACATCACGTACACCTTCTGCGCAACCGAACGCACAACTGCAAGGTTGTGGCTTACAAAGAGGGACGCGACATTCAGGTTCACGCGCAATCCCTCGAGCAGGCTGAGGATCTGCGCCTGGACCGACACGTCAAGCGCCGACACCGGCTCATCGCAGATCAGCACATCCGGCCCCAGCGCAAGGGCTCTTGCAATGCCGATACGCTGTCTTTGACCGCCAGAGAAAGCGTTGGGGTGCCGCGCGAGCATCGACCCATCCAGGCCAACCAGATCCATGAGCGCCTGCGCCCACTGCCGGCGCTCGTGGCGGGCACCGATCCCATGAATGACGAAGGGTTCAGTGATGATGTCTTCCACGCTCATGCGCGGATTGAGAGAGGCGAACGGGTCCTGGAAGACATATTGCACGCGGCTTCGATAGGAAGTGAGGGCCGCACCCTCAAGCAGGCCGATGTCTCGCATGGACTGGCCATCAAACGCCTGGATGTCGCCCTCGTCGGGCCGCAGCACCCGCAGAATGAGTTTCGAGAGCGTAGACTTGCCGCAGCCACTCTCACCCACCAACCCCGCGCAGGTTCCAGCCTCGATCTGAAGGCTCGCACCCGCGACGGCATCCACCACCTCGATGTCGCCAGCGGCGCCGTGCTTGCGGGCGGTGAAGCGCTTGCTCACATCCCGCACTCGGATGAGCGGCGTCCCTGGCACCGGACCGATGCGAGCCTTCCACACGTCTGAAAGCGCACGGGTTGCGGAGGTGCTCGCCGCAGGCGGAGCAAGGGCCATCACATCGCCATGCAGGCGCGGCGCCATCGCCAGCATCTGCCGAGTATAGGCAGACGCAGGGGCGCGCAAAACCTGCCCGACCGGTCCCGCCTCCTCGACGGCGCCATCCTTCAGCACGACGACATGATCCGCGATATTGGCAACGACACCAAGATCATGCGTGACCAGCAAGAGGCTCAGACCGAGCCGATCCTGCAGCTCTGCAAGCAGTTTCAACGTAAGCGCCTGCACGGTGACATCCAGTGCCGACGTCGGCTCATCGGCGATGACCAATGCCGGCTTGCAGACCAGCGCACTGGCAATCATGGCCCTCTGTCGAAGGCCACCGCTGAGTTCGAATGTGTAGCGCCGCGCCGCCGCCTCTGCATCCGGGAAGCCGACCATGCCGAGCACTTCCCGCACGCGCGCAGACCGCGCGCCCGCATCGAGTGCCGGTTCATGCGCCGACAGCATTTCGCCCAGCATCGAGCCGATGGTCATGACAGGGGAGAAGGCGGCAGAGGGTTCCTGGAACGCCATGGCAATCTCCTTGCCACGCAGCGCGCGCATTCGGGAGCCGTCAAGGCTGCAGAGGTTGGAATTCCGCCCATCCCGCATGAACATGATGTCGCCCGAGACGCGGACCAGCCCTGCCGGAAGCAACCCGGTGACAGCACTGCACAGCGTGGATTTGCCCGAACCGCTTTCCCCGACGATTGCCACGCACGACCCGCGCGGCACGTCGAGATTCACGTCGCGCAGAATTGGTTGGACCGCGCCACGCAAGCCCGCAGCGACCGACAGGTTTCGTATCTGCAGGACGTCATCCATCCCGACGCTCCCCCGCACCCGCAAAACCAAGCTCAGCCAGATTTGCAAGCGTCGCCGCTGAGACCCCGAGACCACGCTTGCGCGCCTCGTCCCAGACGCGCGCCAGCAGGAGCGGGAACCCCTCAAGCCCGTCATCGATCAGCAAGGAACCACCCGGCCCCCGCAGTTTCATGTCCGCAAGCGACCCCTTGCGATATCGCCCGAGGGAAAAAATGCGGACTTCAAAAGCATTCATTGCCGTCCACGTGATCTCCCTTGCAGGCAACCAGCCACGGAGAACCTTGATCCCTTGATCGTCGACGCTCAGCGTGCTCGACAGCCGGACCGCGCATCCGAAGAGGTGGCTGGCAAAGAGGGCGCAGAGCGGGATCATCACGATCTGCCACGGCGAAAGCAGCGGGTTCAGTGCCGAAGCGGCGCCGAACAGCAGCAAACCCGCAGCACTCCTCGCTGCTTCAAGAACGATGGTCCGCCGGTGCCAGCGCAATTTCATCGCCCATCAAGCCTTGAAAATACGCTTGGCGGCAAGCCAGCGTGCAGCCGGGTGCGAGCGCGTCGTGGCGACAACATTTTCAACGAGATGCTCCATCCGGGGGTCCCAAAGCAGATGATGTGTCAGAAGTCCCAGCGGTTCCAGAGCCCGGTCCGGACGCGCACGACGCCATCGTAGCTTCCGCAGCAGCGCCGCGGCAACGGCGCGTTCACTCTTAAGGGCACGACCGCGACGCCAATCCACGGGGTCGAGATGTGTGTTGACCCGCACCAGCGTTTCAGCGCCGTCGTGCGGAGGCCGAGGTTTCCATGTGGACAGGCCCGTGTACCCCAGCGCAGCCAGACGTGCGGCAAACCGGGGCGCAATCCGGTTCCACGGCGGCACGAGAACGGGAAGGGCCTGCCCACCGAAGCCCTTCATGTTGAGGGCAAGTCCGGCCCGCAGTTCAGTGTCCACGACGGCGAGCGGTCGTCGCCCACCGAACTCGCACTTCGAGCGGCCCGCGGGCGCGTGGTTCTCATGCTCGTAGCCGTGGACCAGTATATCGATCTGCGGCATCCGCTTCACGCACCGGACCAGCCGCGGAGAGAACCGCGCCGGTATCACGGACAAAGCAATGGGAACGTCAAGGCGCTGAGCAAGCTGCAACAACGACCGCAGTTGCGGTGTTTCATCGACCGCATCGTCATCTCGCCACCAGAAGGTCGCGATCCGACCTTCCCGGTGCCATAAGTCCAGCTCGTCAAGGACCTCACGCCACATCAGCCGACCCCGCAGGCTTCACGAACGGCGGCAACGGTGCCCTCGACACCACGCAGGTTGATCGCGTGCGCGGGCATGCCGGCCGCAAATCTTTCATCAACCGCCTGCGCAAGCGCAAGCGGCGTGAGTTCCTGGTTGCGAACCACAGTCAGCAAGCCCAGTGCCGCCAGCCGCTGCGCCCGGATGACCTGCTCCTTCTCCCGCTCCGTCTCGAAGGGAACCGTGACACAGGGTGTACGACCGGCCAGCGTTTCGACAATCGTGTTGTAGCCCGCCTGGCTCACGGACAGCGCGGCGCACGCGAGTTGCTGCGCGAAATCCGGAAGCGACCGCTCGACCCTTATCCCGTCGACCTGTTCCAAGGGCGCAGCCGTCAGCGGGCCGGTCACCACGATCCACGGGTGGTCCCTCAGGCGCGTCATTGGCTTGGCCGCGATGGCAGTTGCCACCAGGCTCTGGCCCACGGCACCACCTCCCGCCGACACCAGCACGCCGCGGCGTGGGCCCGGCGTCCGCGTGTCATGAGGTCCAACATAACCCGTGTAGCGCAGCAAGGGACCAAGCGCTGCCATTTCCTCAAATCCGAGATGCGCCTCAATGACGGCAGGGTCCGCATGCACCAGCACCCTGTCATACAAGGCACGAGCGCGATCCACCATGGCTTTGGCCCGATCAGCCTTGCGCGGCCGCTGCAGGACGTCGCGCACCGACGCCAGGATGCGCGGCCGACGCAGACGGCTTTGCGCGCGATCGAGAAGGGCCAGAACCTCCTCCTCGACAAGCCGCCTTCCGAAAGGAAATGTCTCGGTGATGATGCAGTCGGGCTGCATCTCATCATGCAGGTTCACAAGCATTCGTCGCCGGGCATTCATGAGTTCCCGGGTGATCGGTGCCCTCTGCGCGTCGACAAGTTCATCGAACAGCGCGTCTTTCGCCTGCACAGCGGGCAATTGGAACAGCCTGTACCCATCAGCCGAAAACCCCTCCGGAGTGACCCCGCCACTGGCGACGACCACATCGAAGCCGCTCGCGCCGAGGCCTCTCGCAACATGCGCGGTACGCATGAAGTGCCCCAATCCCAGCAGATGTTGCGTCCAGATCAGGATGCGCTGTGTCATGCAACCAACCTGTCGAGATGGGCCCGCAGCAGGGCGCTGGCACGCTCCAGGGATCGCTCGGCATGGACATAATCCCACGCAGCTGCGCGCATGCGCGCGAAGCGCGCACCGTCCCGCGCCAGCGTTTCGATGGCACCCGCCATGCACGCAGCATCTCCAGGTGCACAAAGCAGTGCCGTCTGTCCATCGCACGTGACATCGACCACGCCTCGGTTTCTGCAGGCAACAACAGGCAATCCGCTCGCCTGGGCCTCCAGATAGGTCACGCCATAGGCTTCGCCGATGCCAGGCCAAAGCAGGATGTCGCTCTCGCGCATCTCGGCCCGCAGCGCCGCTGGTGACAGCGCGCCCAGGAATGCGACCCGCCCGTCAGTCACCGCATCGGCAAGCACGCCTTCGACTGTACCCCGAAAGGCGCCGTCGCCGGCGATCCTCAACGTATATCCGTGCTGCGGCAGCAGGCCCATCACGTCAGCCACAAGCCGATAGCTTTGCAGCTTCCGCTCATTGCGCATCATGCCCACCGCCAGGAGGCGACCCTTGAAGGCGCGTGGTTCCACGGGATCACGAAACGCCCTGACATCGATGAACGGCTTGAAGTCCCGAACGCGACCCGGACACAGTATCTCCAGGCACTGACGATCGAAGCCTGTCATGGCGAGTAGCAGGTCTGCCGCTTCAAGCGCCCGCGTTGCGCCATCGTGGCCTTGCTTCCAGGGCCCTGACGCGCGCTTGGGGGCATGAGATCCCTCCGCCACGACATAGGGAATGCCAAGGGATGCCGAGACGGCAGGTCCAATCCAGTCGGGCGCCTTGTAGTAGACGTGATAGCTGAACCACACATCGGGCCGAACAAGACGGCCCTGCGCGATCATCGACAGAAGGTCGTCGGCCGCCTGCTCGGCACGCACGCGCAATTCCGTCTGTCGATCCGGATCGCCAATGCCATCTCGCGTGAGGGGCAGGCTGGGTGCTGTCACATCGCAACCGGCCATTTCGATTGCCATGCGAAACTGCATGGCCATGCGCGCGGCCCCCGAAGGAGTCTCGGCGGCGGCACTCTCGAAGGGGGAATAGAAGAGGACCCTCACGCCACACCTGCCGCATGCCGCAGCAGGCCGGCAAGCCTGTCATGGCCCGTCTCGCCATCGAAGAGCCCGGCATTCAGCGTAAGCGCATTGGTCGCCAGGCGGCAGCGCTCCGCCGGATTGCGACCCAGCTCCTCGATGCGCCCCGCCAGCGCCTCTGCGTTCCCTCGCAACACAAGGGCTCCGCTCACGCCATCCTCAACAGCATCCCGAACGCCGCCAGCGTCGCCCGCTACGACGCAAAGACCACGCGCATTGGCCTCGAGCAGCGCATTGGGGATCCCGTCGCGGTCGCCATCAGGCCCAATATCAGCCGGAAAAACGAATAGATCCGCGCAGTCCATCGCATCAAGGATGTCCCGGTGCGGGCGTGCGCCATGCAATGTGACCAGGTCGGCCAGGCCGCAATCGACGACCTGCTGTCGCAACTGGCCGAGCAGGGGCCCATCCCCGTAATGCTCGACCCGAAGCGCGATGCGTCCCTTCATGAGGGCAACAGCATCCAGCAGCTGACCCAGCCCCTTCTTCTCGACCGCCCGCGCAACCGCAAGCAGCCGCACCGGCGCCGAGGGATCACTGCCGTCGTTGACCATCGGCAAGGCATGCCCGGAGATGATGGAAGGATCAACCCCATGATGGACCAACTCGACCCCGCGCAACGCACCCAACGAAAGCAGGCGCGCACGCGCCGCGGAATTGCAGGTAACCACAAAACGTGCGCCTTCGATCTTCGCCTTCAGATCCCACGCCGGGTCCGTCCACACATCCTTGGCATGCGCGGAAATACTGTATCCAATCCCCAGCATGAGCGAGGCATAGCGTGTGACACTGGCCGGGCTATGCGCAAAGTGACAATGGATGTGGCGCACACCCGGTCCCAGTTGCGCAGCCAGGACGCAAGCCTGGCCGAACCTGCGAACCCGCGCTCGTGACCAGTCCTGCGCAAGGTCCGACGTGAACACAGCCCGCGCACGGCCGAACCCTTCAAGATGCATGGCGGCACGCAAGGCACGCATGACCCGCAAGGGTTCATCATGCAGGTATTCGGGCAAATAATGACAGCGGGCAGCCAGCCGATAATCTACCAGGGCCGCATCGCGCGCAGGCTTTCTCAGGGC
>JBEIHO010000047.1:0-20554 GCA_040381215.1 Alphaproteobacteria bacterium
CCATGCTGGAGGACATCGCCGTCCTCACTGGCGGCCAGGTGATATCCGAAGATCTCGGCATCAAGCTTGAGAACGTGACGCTCGACATGCTCGGCCGCGCAAAGCGCGTCCGCGTCGACAAGGAGAACACCACGATCGTCGACGGTGCCGGCAAGAAGGCCGACATCCAGGGCCGTTGCGCCCAGATTAAGGCACAGATCGAGGAAACGACCTCGGACTACGACAAGGAAAAGCTGCAGGGACGTCTGGCGAAGCTCGCTGGCGGCGTTGCCGTGATCCGCGTCGGCGGCGCGACGGAAGTCGAAGTGAAGGAGCGCAAGGACCGCGTTGATGACGCGCTCAATGCCACCCGCGCGGCCGTGGAAGAGGGCATCGTCCCCGGCGGCGGCACGGCACTGCTCTATGCCTCGAAGATCCTCGCGGGCGTGAAGGGCGACAACGACGACCAGACCGCCGGCGTGAACATCGTTCGCCGCGCAGTCCAGGCGCCGATCCGCCAGATCCTCGAGAACGCTGGCGTTGAGGCCTCTCCGGTCGTCAACAAGCTGCTCGAAGGCAAGTCCAACACGGCTGGCTTCGACGCCCAGAAGGAAGAGTACTGCGACCTGATCGACTCGGGCATCATCGACCCGACGAAGGTCGTTCGCACGGCGCTTCAGGACGCGGCCTCGGTCGCCGGCCTCCTGATCACGACCGAAGCCATGATCGCCGAGAAGCCGGAAAAGAAGTCGGCTGGCGGCGGCATGCCGGGTGGCATGGGCGGCATGGGCGGCATGGACATGGATATGTAAGGCGCTTGCGAGCGTCCGCTTCGCGGACGCCGCAAAGCCTTATCCCCGCGCAAGCGGGGATCCAAGCAGCCTCGCAAGTGCGAGCATAAGACAAAGGGCTCCGGCGCAAACCGGGGCCCTTTCTGCATCAGCCCCGCGCCGTCCTGTGCTTCACGATCGCCTGCTGATACGCGCCGAACAAGCCATCCAGCCGTGCGGCATCACCCGCGGTCAGCGTTTCCTGACCGGCAAGGCGCTCCTCAAGGACCCGAGACGCCTCCGACAGCGCCCGCGCGCCCGCCATCGCAGCCGCACTCTTCAGCGAGTGTGCCAGCCGTATCGCGTTCTTGCCCGTGCTCTGGCCCGTGCTTTGGCCCGTGCTTTGGCCCGTGCGACCGTCCCGCGCCAGTTCCCCGAGTTGCCGCAGCTTGTCTGCCGCATCCGCAAGGAACGTGTCGATCAGCAAGTTCAGCGTCTCCTCGCCAGCGTCATCACGGAACCGTGCAAGCGCCGCCTCATCAACCGTATCCGCAGCCGCTCCATCGTCGGGCCCGCCACCACGCCGGGACGAAGCCTCGCCAGCCAGGGCCTCGCCAATCGCGATGATGAGTTCCTCCTTGCGGAAGGGCTTGCCCAGGTGTCCGCTCATTCCCGCCGCAAGGCAGTTCTCGACGTCGTGCGCAAACGCATTGGCCGTCAGCGCGATGATCGGGATCTGCGCCCGCGCGTCACCGAACGAACGGATCGCGCGCGTTGCCTCGAGCCCGTCCATCTCGGGCATGTGCACGTCCATCAGGACGAGGTCATAGGGCCGTTGCCGCATCGCCTCGAGCGCCTCGAGCCCGTTGCCGGCGAAGTCAGCCGTCAGGTCGAACTTGGCCAGCACCGAGCGCACGACAAGCTGGTTGGTGGCGTTATCCTCGGCAACGAGAAGCCGCGGCTTGCGCTCCGAGCCGTTGATGCTGCGCAATGCCCGCTCGAACCGCGAAGCCTCGAGCGGTCGTGCCGCGTTCTGGCACTCGGCGCGCGTGGTAATGCCGACAGGAATATCGACCCGGAATGTGGAGCCCGCCCCCTCGACGCTTGTGACGCCGACCGAGCCACCCATGCGCTCGGCCAGTCGCTTGCAGATCGCAAGCCCGAGCCCTGTTCCCCCATAACGTCGCGAGATCGATGCATCGGCCTGGCTGAAGCTCTTGAACAACCGGTCGAGCCGATCCGGCGCGATGCCGATGCCCGTATCCTGGACTTCAATGCCAAGCCACGTCTCTGTTCCCTGTGTCCGGGCCGTCAGCCGGATCGTCACCGCGCCCTCATTCGTGAACTTCACGCCGTTGCCGAGATAGTTGAGCAGGATCTGCCGCAGACGGGCAGGGTCGCCCTTGACGAACTGCGGCACGCTTTCCTGGATTTCAACATTGAGACCGATCGCCTTGGCGCGCGCGCGCGGCATCACGATCTCGCGGGCATAGTGCACGAGTGCGTGCAGGTCGAAGGCGACGGTCTCGAGCTCCATGGCTTGCGCCTCGAGTTTCGAGAAGTCGAGCACGTCGTTCAGCAGGGACAGCAGGCTCTCCGCCGAATCCCGAATGGTCAGCGCGCTGCGGCGTTGTTCGGTGGTAAGTTCCGTGTCGAGCAGCACGCTCGTCATGCCCATGACACCGTTCATCGGTGTCCGGATCTCGTGGCTGATCGTGGCAAGAAACTCGGACTTGGCGCGGTTGGCGGCCTCTGCTGCATCGCGTGCATCCGCCAGCGCCGTCTCGGCCTCCTTGCGGTGCGTGATGTCGGCAACATAGCCATGTGCAACGATGAACCCGTCCATCGACGACTGCGAGAAGCGCCCTCGTTCCAGCACCCAGCGCTGCGAGCCATCGGCATGAACCAGCCGATACTCCATTTCATAGGGACCGCGCGTGGCGCCGGCCTCGAGCAGCGCATCGACACAGGCCTGCCGGTCTTCCGGATGGATCATGGCAGTTAACAGCATGGGATCGGCCATGAAGGCGCGCGCAGGCTGACCCGTCAGCCGCTCGATGCTCGGGCTCAGGTACAGCAGCCCCCGGTCGGGCTGCAGCCGCAGCGTATAGAACACCTCGTCGATGCAATCGACGATGCTCTTGACGCGCGCATTCGTGTCGGCGAGTTGCGCCTCCATCTCCTTGCGCGCGGTGATGTCGACCACAAACCCGTCGATGAAGAGGGCAAGGCCGCGTGCATCACGCTCGCTTACACGCCCGCGCTCCAGAACCCAGCGCACCTCGCCGTCGTCCATTCGGATGCGGTACTCGATGTCATAGGGCTCGCCCTGCAGGCTGGCGGCTATCGTGCGCACGCAATTATCGGCATCCTCGGGCAGGATCCGCCACAGCGCGGGCGTTGTCTTTCCGATGGCCTCGACGGGATCGACGCCCCACAATTCGGCAGCCCCCGGGCTGACATAATCCAGCGTGAACTTCTCGTTCAGCCGGACCCGGAACATCACGCCGTCGAAATTCGCGGCCATCGCCGTAAGCCGCTGCTCGCGCGCCTGCAGCTTGTCATGCAGTTCCCGCTGCGGCGTGATATCGACGAAAATGGCATCGATGTACGGAGCTTCGCCAGGCACGCCGGAGTCCCGAACGATGCCACGCTCCATGACCCACAGATAGCCACCGCTGGCCACCCGGACCTGGTACTCGATCACGTAGGGTTCGCGCGTCTCGATGGCGCGCTTCAGAGTATCCCGGTGTCGTTGACGCTCGCGCCTGCGCAGCATCCACCACAGAACGAGGTCGGCGCGCTGGCCGACCACCTGTGCCGAGGGCACACCGAAAAGCCTCTCGCTGTTTCCGCTCAGGTACTCGAGTATCCACTCTTCGCCCAGGCGCACGCGGTAGACGACGCCATTCAGCGACTCGGCAAGGCTTTCATATTGCTGTTTGCTGGTCGCCAGTTCACTGCCAAGCCGGCGCACCCGCGTGCCTGCCAGCACAATCAGCCCGACGATCAGGCCAACGATGACGATGGCGCTGGCCAGGGCATATCCCTGCATGCGGCGTTGTGCGGCAATGTCCTCGAACCGCTGTGTCCACCAGTTCTGCTGCGCCGTCTCGATGAAATCCCGCAGCTTTGCAAGCTTGAGCGTCGCCAGCCGGTAGCTGCCGGCAGAGCGCCCGAGGGAAGCAATGAGTTCCCTCGGCGGCAAGGCGCCCTTCCGCTCGATCAGCGGCAGGCTCTGCTGGAACAACTGCGCCTCCGCGCGGCGCGCTTCGGCAACTGCAGTTGTCAGAAGCGGCGTGACATCACGCCCCCACGATGCCGTGGACCTCAGCGACTGGTCTATGCGCGTCAGGCGCTGCTCGAATTGTTCATGCATCTGGCGCAGCAACTGCGCCTCGAAGGGAAGCAGGCGACGCGACGGGATGCCGGCGACATTGGAGTGGAATTTCGTCAGCATGTCGTGGGCAGCAGCGACTTCTGCGTCAAGCCCGCGCCAGGCCCCCGAATCCTCGACCGCAAGCGCATAGTTCCGGCTCAACTGATCGATGAAATAAGTGCTGACGCCCACCGCGCCGAGCGTGATCGCCATGAGTGCCGCAAGCACGATGAACATCGCGTCGCGTTGCATGTACGCAAGCGACCCCCGAGGGGCTGTATCGATTGGCATGCGAGGCCTCTGCTAGAGCGAAGCCGCGCGCGCAGGATCCGCGCGCCGGGCCGATATGGACATTTCCACGGCGCTGACAAGCTCCGAGAGCTGGAATGGCTTCGTAAGCGTCATGTCCGCGCCCAGCTTGCTGGCGATCTCCAGCACATCAAGCGATCGGCCAGCGGCGCGGCTCAAGCCGCCTGAAATGGCGACGATGCCTACATCGGGATTGTCCCGGCGGATGACGGTGATCGTCTCGACACCTTCCTGCTCGGGCATGACGATGTCGCAAACAACCGCATCGTAGCGTCCGGAGCTGAACTTGGCTGACCCCTCAAGCCCATCGAGCGCGAAGTCGACCTCATGTCCACGTTGGCGCAGCGCATGCACCATGAGTTTGATGAAAAGCTCATCGTCATCGATGACAAGGATGCGGGACATGATGCGGCTGGCTCCTGGCTGGAAGCACGCATCCTGTCACGATCGCATTTATCTTGTGTGAAGCATGATGGATGGCGACATTGCCGACCTGGAGCGGTGCGGCAAAAGTGAAGGATGGATTTCCAGCCTTGCGCGCATTAAGCCTTTGTCAAATGCCGAGGACGCCACCATGAACTACACCGACTATCTCAAGGTCCCTGAACTTCTCTCCCTCCAGCAACTCGAGAGTGCGCGGCAGGGAAAGCCGGCACATGACGAGATGCTTTTCATCGTCATCCATCAGACCTACGAGCTCTGGTTCCGCCAGATCCTCTACGAACTCGACCTCATCCAGGACATATTCGGTGGCCAAGTAGTGGACGATGCCCAGCTGGGACAAGCCGTCCACGCGGCCGAGCGCATCGTGCGTATCGAGCAATTGCTGGTGTCCCAGGTCGATATCCTCGAGACCATGACACCGATGGATTTCCTCGAGTTCCGCAACCTGCTGATGCCCGCCTCAGGCTTCCAGAGCGAGCAGTTCCGCTTGCTCGAGATCCGGCTGGGCCTCAAGCGCGAGGCGCGCATCCCCTTCAACGACGTGAGCTACGAGGCCAACCTTGTCCCGGACGCACGCGCAAGGGTTCTCGACCAGGAGGCAAGGCCGTCGCTGCGCGACCAGGTGGACCAATGGCTCTCGCGCACACCCTTTGTCGACTACGGCGGGTTTCACTTCCGCGACGCCTATGCAAAGGCCCTCGAGGCCATGCTGTCCCACGACATGCAGCAGATCGCCGATCACCCGCATCTTTCGCAAGCCGAGAAGGAAGTTCAGCTGGCCTCCCTCGGAAAATCGCGCGCGATGTTCGACGGACTTCTTGATGACGCGCGCTATGAGGAATTGCGGGCGCAGGGCGCATGGACATTCTCGAGGCGCGCCCTGCAGGCAGCACTGTTCCTCTTCCTGTACCGCGACGAGCCCGCCGCCAATGCAGCATTCCGCATGCTGAAGGCCTTGATGGACATGGACGAGACACTGGCGCTCTGGCGCATGCGCCATGCCCTCATGGTCTCGCGCATGCTCGGGCGCAAGGTGGGGACAGGCGGATCATCCGGCTACGACTACCTGCGCGCGACAGCCGAAAAGCATCGCGCCTACAATGATCTTTTTGCGATTGCGACTTTCCTCATCCCCCGGTCGGCCCTGCCGCCGCTTCCCGATGCCGTGCGCCGTTCGATGCGCTATCGCTACGAGGCCTGACATGCGTGACTTCAGATGCCATTTCACGCACGCGCTTGGCAGGGCCGATGCGCCCCTGCATTTCGCCGCTCACAGCCATCACCCCTGGCCAGACGTCACGCGTGCGGCGCAACAGGATTACTGGGACGATTCCGCTCGGTTACTCGACGCCAAATGGGGCAGGATTTTCGGTGAAGTCATACCGGAAGCCCAGCGTCATGTGGCAAGTCAACTGGGTCTCGCCGATCCTTCAACGATCTGTTTTTCTTCCAACACGCACGATTTCCTGTTGCGCATCTTCGCGTCCTGCAGCTTCGCGAGGCCGCTGCGCATCCTGACAACAGACAGCGAGTTCCACTCCTTCACCCGCCAGGTAGCACGGCTTGAGGAAGACCGGCTTGTCGACGTCACACGCGTACCCGTCGCCCCCTTCGCGACATTTGCTGCGCGTTTCAGCGCAGTCGCAGCCGCTCAGCCGGATTGGGACCTGGTGTGGCTCAGCCATGTGTTCTTCAACACAGGGCAGGTCAACACGAACGCAAGCCTGCACGAGATCGTATCCAGTGTGAAAAGCGTCGAGACAGTCATCGTGCTCGATGGCTATCACAGCTTCATGGCGATGCCGGTCAACCTCGCACCACTTGCTGGGCGCGTCTTCTACCTGAGCGGAGGCTACAAATATGCAATGGCAGGCGAGGGCGTCTGCTTTATGCATTGCCCCGATGGCTATATCCCGCGCCCACGCGCCACAGGTTGGTATGCAGAGTTTGGCGCCCTCGAAAAGCCACGCGATGGTGCGGTTGCCTATGGGCCCGGTGGCTCGCGATTCCTGGGTGCCACCTTCGACCCCTCAGGCCTCTATCGTCTGAACGCGGTCCTGCGATGGCTGGATGAGATCCGTCAGGACTGCACCACCATCACGGCGCATTGCGCGGCCTTGCAGCAGCAATTCCTGGCCCGGCTTGCGACCTCACCGCACCCCGCCTGGAAACTGATTGAACCCGACCCCGCAAGACGGGGCCGTTTCCTTGCGTTTCGCACGCCCAAGGCACCGGCAATCGACGAAGGGTTGAAGGCGAGGCGCGTAATCGTGGATCACCGCGGAGACATTCTGCGCATCGGCTTCGGGCTGTATCAGGTCGAGTCAGACCTTGACCGCCTGGTTGGTGCATTGGCCAGTCTTGAAGCGTGACCAGCTGGCCCCGTCATCGACATCCCAAAGCGTTTGCCCTAGCAACTCAGAGCCCGGCAGCCGCGCCCGCGTATCTGCCAGCGCATGGCGTGAGGACCAACGCACCCCCTCCAGAAGCTGTTGGTTGAGCTGCCACGGCCGTCGCACCCCGATCAGCCAGAAGCCCCCATCCTCGGTTGGGCCCAGCACATAGGGGGCCTGCGCCAGCCGAACCAGAGCTTCGGCGACATGCGCGCGCTGTGCCTCGGGGATGTCGCTGCCAATCAAGAGGGCAGGGCGATGGCCTGCATGCCGCAAGATGCGAAGCATGCGCTGTCCCAGGTCGCCGCGCCCCTGGTCGATGCGCGGGATGCCACGCGGCCACGGCCCCGCATCAAGCCGGTTGGCGGGCGTAACGGCCAGGATGACATCGATGCGGGGATCGCGGCGGAAGCGGCGCACCACGGCATCAAGGGCGTTTCGGTAGAAGCGGAACGCCTCCTGCGCACCGATGTCACGCGCAAGCCGCGTCTTCACGGCACCATAGGCTGGCGCCCGTGCAAAGATGAAAAGGACAGGCCTAGCCATAAAGCCGGGAGAGGCGCTGCGGCGAGACACCCATGAAATAGAGCGCAAGCAGGCTCAGGTTGCGAAGCGGGCGCCACCAATAGCCGTCGCGCCGGTAGCGTATGGCCGACGTGGTCGCCGTTGCCGGCAGCTCAACCAGCTTGTCGCGGCCGATCCGTCGGACCATGTCGACATCTTCCATCAGCGGAATGTCGAGGAACCCGACCAGCGAGTGATAGAGCTTGCGCGACATCAGCAGCCCCTGGTCGCCATAGGGCAGGCCAAGCCGGCGCGCCCGCCAGTTGGCAAGCACCTCCACGCGCCGGGCTGCGCTCGAGGCGTCATCAAGCGCAAAGATGAAATGGGCGGCCTTCAGCACGTTGGCCTTGTTGCGGATGAACGACGTGACAGTCGTCGACCAGAACGGCTCAAGCGTGGTGTCCGCGTGCAGGAACAGCAGCCAGGGGCCCCGCGCATTCTTCGCTCCCGCCGACAGTTGCGATCCGCGACCACGCGGCGCTTGCACGACCCGCAGGCCGAGCGACTGCGCGACATCGACGGTGTCATCGTTCGAGCCGCCATCGACAACCAGGATCTCGACGCGCAACACGTCAAGGATCTCGCCAAGGGCATCGACGGTTTCCCGCAGGCTCGCCGCAGCATTGAGCGTGGGAATGATGATGCTGAGATCGACCGGCTTCGGTTCGGCGCGTTCCATCAGTCCCGCAGCGCCGCGCGGCGTGACGCCAAACGGAATGCCTGAACCTTCAACTGCGCCTTGGCCACCGGCCACTGCGAACGCCTCACCCATCACGAATCACCCGGATGCCCGCCTGAAAATAGCGCAAAGAAATCCCGAGTTTTGCGAGAAAGCCCGGCAAGTGTGACGAGCAGCGCTTGCCGTGTTCCCCTTACTACAATAGATCAACCCGCATCCCGGGAGGAGCAAATTCGATGAAGGCAGGATTGGGTTTCATGGTGGTGGCAGCGCTCGCGCTGGCCGGTCTGGCGCAGGCAGCACCCGACCCGCGCTACCTCGCCGAGGCCGAGACGGACGCCCCGAAGGCCGCCGACCATCCGCTGACCGGTCGCTACGAGGGCTCGTTCATCCTGGGCCAGACGGTCAAGGCCTTCGACGAACTCACGCTGCCCGCCGGCCCCGCCCAGGGCCAGTATTATGACAACAAGAAGAAGTTTACCAAGACGGTGACCGCGCAGGGCAAGGTCACGCGTACGGCCTATATCTCGCCGGTTGGGCGCTCCTCGCTTGAGGTCTTCCGCAACTACCGCAATGCGGTGGCGGCCAAGGGCTTCGAGCCCGTGTTCGAGTGTGCTGGCGAAGCCTGCGGCCCGTCCTTCTATTTCCTGATCTACCGTTGGGACAATCCGGCCTCAAAGCCTGTCGCCCAGGGCTATAGCGGCACGCGCGGCCACCTGATCAGTGCCTTTGTCGACAAGGTGGTCGACCCGCGCTACGCGCTCTTCCGCAAGGCAGGCCCGGGCGGGGATGACTGGGTGGCGATCTATGCCGGCCTGAACCGCGGTGGCGGGTTCGGTTCCTACAGCCAGATCATGAATGACCGTGTCGGCGTCCTGGTGCAGGTCATCGAAGCCGGCGGCATGGAAGAAAAGATGGTGACCCTCAAGGCCGAAGAGATCACGAGCGACATCGCCAGGGATGGGCGCGCGGTCTTCTACGGGATCCAGTTCGACTTCGACAAGGCAGACATCAAGCCCGAGTCCGAGCCGCAACTCGTCGAGATGGCAAAAGCCCTCAAGGCCGATCCGAAGCTGAAGGTCTTCATCGTCGGCCACACCGACAACCAGGGCAAGCTCGACTACAACACCGGTCTCTCGCAACGCCGCGCCGAGGCCGTCGCAAGGGCGCTGGCAACGCGCCATGGCATCCCAGCCACGCGCATGACGGCGAGGGGCCTCGCCGCGCTCGCCCCGGTCGCCACCAACCGGACCGAGGAGGGCCGCGCGAAAAACCGGCGCGTCGAGATGGTCGAACAATAAGCACCGGCGTCCGGTTTCGTTAATCAGGAAAGGGGCGGCCTCCTGATGGGGTCGCCCCTTTCCCGTTGACTATTCTTCACTTCATACTATATAGCTCACAATAGCTGTAGCACGTGGCATTTTGGAGGAACCATGGCCGATCTCATCGGGGCACTGATTGCAATCCTTGTCTGGGTGTTGATCCTGCCTTTCATCCTGCTGGCGATCCTGCTCGGCCTCGCAGCCGCGGGCATCGGCCTTGCGATCGGACTGGTCGCAACCGTGCTGGGCCTGGTCATCCAGCTGGCATTCGCCCTCGCGCCCTTCATCCTTGTCTTCGGGCTGATCTGGCTCATCTTTCGTCCCTCCCGCGGCAGGGAAGTGGCAACGCACTGATTGCATCGGGCCGCGTTTTGCCTGAAGAGGGAGCCTTCCAGAGGGGCTCCCTGCATGAACTTCCTGAGTGACAACACGGCCGGCGCTGCGCCAGCCGTCATCGAGGCGATTGCCCGGGCCAATGACGGCCGGGAGGCCAGCTACGGCGCCGACGCCTTGTCCCGGCGCCTGACGCAGCGCTTCTGCGAACTCTTCGAGCGGGACGTTGTCGTTCATCCGGTCCTGACCGGCACGGCGGCTAATGCCCTCTCGATCGCAACCCTCTGCCCGCCATGGGGCGCCGTTCTGTGCCACACCGGCGCCCACATCCACGTCGACGAGTGCGGAGCGCCTGAATTCTACGCCGGCGCAAAGCTCGTTCCGGTCGAGGGCGCCCACGGCAAGGTGACGCCGTCAGGCCTGAAGGCGGCCATGGGTCACTTCCAGCGCGGTTTCGTCCATCATGTCCAGCCGGCCGTCATATCCCTGACGCAGGCAACCGAGCTCGGTACCGCCTACGCCCCGCAAGAGGTCGCGGCCATCGCCGACTTTGCCCGCACCCACGGCCTTCACCTGCACATGGACGGAGCCCGCTTCGCCAACGCCGTGGCCGGGTTGGGCAAGACCCCGGCCGAACTCACCTGGAAATCCGGCGTCGACGTGCTCTCCTTCGGCGCGACCAAGAACGGCGCGCTGGCGGCCGAGGCTGTCATCTTCTTTGACCCCGCGCGCGTCGCCGATTTCGAGTATCGCCGCAAGCGCTCCGGCCACCTTGTCTCCAAGATGCGCTTTGTCTCGGCCCAGCTCGACGCGATGCTGGACAACGGCCTCTGGCTCTCCCTGGCCCGGCACGCCAACGCCATGGCCCGCCAGCTCGAGGCCGGCCTGCGCGCCATTCCCGGCATCGCCATCGCGCATCCCGTCGAGGCCAACGAGTTGTTCTTCACCTTGCCCGACCACGCAGCGCGCGAGCGGCTGGAGAAGCGCGGCGCCCGCTTTTATGTCTGGTCGCCGGCGCATGACCCCGTCCCGCTTGTCAGGCTGGTTTGCGCCTTCTCGACGACACAAGACGAGATCGGTGCTTTCCTCGCGGCTGTCCGCGAGGCGGTGCAGCCAGGCTGAAGCCGTCGTGCCGGTGCACTTTCGACGTGTGGGCGCGCATTGATTCAGGTGGGGATTGAGCGTGCGCCCATCCGGCGCACACCGTCTATCCCATTGGGCTTATCCGATCGGGCAGGTGCCTCTCCATCTGTAAGCAGGCAGCGCGATCGAACATGCGGCGCGCCGCGCCTGCCATTAATGCGGGGACAGGGCGCGATTGACGACCGCAGCGTTCAGGTCTAGGCTTGCTGCCACCATGGCAAGATTAGCAAGAGCAGTGGTGCCTGGCGCACCGCATCACGTGCTGCAACGGGGCAATCCCGGCCAGCGCATTTTCGCCAATGACCAGGACTACAAGGAATACCTCGACCTCGTCACCGAAGGGTGCGCGAACGCGAAGGTCAGGATCCTGGCCTATTGCCTGCAGCCCAAGCAGGTTCAGCTGATCCTTGTACCGACCTCGGCCGCAGCCCTCCGGCAGGCGCTGGGCGAGGCGCATCGGCGCTTCACCCGCGCCGTGAACCAGCGGCGTTCCCGCGATGGCGGCCTGTTCAGGGGACGCTTCGCATCCTTCCCCATGGACGCAGGCTCCCTTGTCCTGTGCACGCGCTACGTCGAGACCGCGCCCGCACGCAGCAAGCCGGCGTCAAAGCCGAAGGATTGGCGCTGGTCCAGCGCGGCCGCGCACCTCAAAGGCAAGAGCGACGGCATCGTCGACGTGAAGCCTGTGCTGGACGCCGCACGAAACTGGAAAGCCGAGCTCGAAACCGCGTTCACGCCGGTCGAACTCAAGGCCATCGCTGCCAGCGAACATACCGGCCGCCCCTTCGGCGCACCGGCTTTCGTCAAGTCGCTCGAAAAGAAGCTGGGCCGCACGCTGGCCCGCCAGCGCCCGGGTCCCAAGCCCGCGTCCGCCCCGCGGACCAAGCCAAAGCGCAAATAAGCCCGGCATCAAGCTGCGCCATGAAACGAAAAACGGCCCCGCAAGGGGCCGTTCTGGCGTTGGCGTCGACGAAAGATGGGGGCGAGCGCCTACTGCGCCGCCCGCCGCATCATGACATCGGGTGTGCGCGCCTTGATGAAGGCCGCCGCGCGCGTGATCGAGACCTTGCTCTCCGACAGGTCGGGCATGCCCTGGAACAGGTGGGGCATGTTCTCGTAGACCTCGACATTCACATTCACGTTGGCAGCGGCCGCCCGCTCGCCGATCCGGCTCGCGTCATCCTTGAGGACTTCATGGCTGCCGGCATGGATCATCAGCGGCGGCAGGCCGCGGAAGTCGCCATAGAGAGGCGAGGTGAACGGATCGGCAGGCGAGGCGCCCTTGAGATAGTGCCGGGCGCAGGTCGCAAGCAGCTCCCAGCTCAGCGTGTCGTCATTGCCCTTGTTCTTGAGCATCGACCAGCCTGACATCGTAAGGTCGGCCCACGGCGAGAAGCAGACGGCCGCCGCAGGCAGCGGCAAGCCGGCATTGCGCAGGGCCAGCAGCGTCGACAGCGCAAGCCCGCCGCCCGAGCCGTCGCCGGCGAAGATGATGTTGTTCGGGGTAACGCCCTGCGTCAGAAGCCAGCGATAGGCATCCGCCGCATCCCGCAGCGCTGCCGGATACGGGAATTCCGGCGCCAGCCTGTACTGCGGCACCAGCGCCCGGGCGCTCGCCGCATGCGCCAGCCTTGCAACCAGGGGTCGGTGTGATTCGGGCGACCCGGCGATGAAGCCACCGCCGTGGAAATAAAGGATGACCCGCCGTCCGCCCGAGGCGGATTCCGGCACGACCCATTCGCCACGAAGGGCGCTGATGAGTACAGGGTGAGCCTCGACGTCCTTGATGGGCGGGCCGAAGCCTACCCAGAATTGTCTGACGTATTCCCGCAACTCTTCGATGGTTGCAGAAGGGTCAAACGAAGCCTGCCTGCGAACAAGGGCAGGACGACGAGTATTGTTACGCGACCAGTTCATCATATGGAGCTGCCCCGAACAGCGTTTCGAAACCGCCCCCCCATATGCACACCCGCCATCCCCAAACAGCAAACATGCATTGACTCAACCCTACATCAGGGTAACCCGTTTGAGAATCACTTTTTCCACCAGAACGAAAAAAAACCGATCAGTCACACCAATCGCAAGGTGCATCGTCACCGGCGATGATCCGTATGCCACTCATCGCGTGCCACCGGCCAGATCAATGCTTGACGCCACCCCCGGTGAGGGGTGATTGGGCATCTCCGGCGGGCAGGCGCCGAAACAACGGGAGCATGGCAATGACGGTCAGGAACCTGGACGCCTTCTTTGCGCCCGCGTCCGTGGCAGTGATCGGTGCCAGCCGCCGCGAGCGTGCGGTCGGCTCGGTGGTGGCGCGCAACCTGCTGGCCGATGGCTTCAAGGGACACGTTGAGCTGGTAAACCCTCACGGCGGCGAGCTTTTCGGCCGGCCCGTCGCCACCTCCATCGCCGCCCTCGAGCGCACCCCCGACCTCGCGATCGTCGCGACGCCCGCGCCGGGCGTCCCCGCGCTGATCGGCGAACTGGCCGCCCGCGGCACCAGGGCCGCCATCGTGATCACCGCCGGCTTCGGCGAGCTTGGCGCCGAGGGCGCAGCCCTCCAGCAGCAGATGCTCGACGCCTCCCGTGCCCAGGCCTTGCGCATCGTGGGACCCAACTGCATCGGCGTGCTCTCGCCCCATGCGGGATTGAATGCAAGCTTCGCCCACCGCATGGCCCACAAGGGCAGCACCGCCTTCCTGACCCAGTCCGGCGCCATGCTGACCTCGGTGCTCGACTGGGCCAGCGCCCGCGGCATCGGTTTTTCCATGATGGTCTCGCTCGGTGGCATGGCTGACGTCGATTTTGGCGACATGCTGGACTATCTGGCCAACGACCCTGCCACCAACGCGGTTCTGCTCTATGTCGAGAGCATCACCAACGCCCGCAAGTTCATGTCCGCCGCCCGCCGCTGCGCCCGCCAGAAGCCGGTCATCGTGGTCAAGTCGGGCCGTCACGGCGAGGGCGCCGCCGCCGCGCGCTCCCACACCGGCGCGCTGGCCGGCTCGGACGCCGTCGCCGACGCCGCCTTCCGTCGCGCCGGCCTTCTGCGCGTGCGCTCGATCGACGATCTGTTTGGCGCCCTCGAGGCCCTCGCCGCCAACCAGGAGCCGGCAGGCAACAGGCTGGCCATCCTGACCAATGGCGGCGGTGCGGGCGTTCTGGCGACCGATCACCTGATCGACGAAGGCGGTCGCCTCGCCGCCCTGTCCGGCGAAACCATCGCCCATCTCGACACGCTGTTGCCTGCCAATTGGAGCCGCGCCAACCCGGCAGACATCATCGGGGACGCCGACGTCGCGCGCTACACGGCCGCAACGCAAGCCCTGCTCGCCGATCCCGGCGTTGACGCCCTGCTGGTCATGAATTGCCCCGTCGCTGTCGCAAGTTCCACCGACGCCGCCGGCGCCGTCGCCGACGTCGTGACGGCCGCGCGCGCCGAGGGCGTCCGCAAGCCCGTCTACACCGCCTGGCTCGGCGAGCAGTCGGTCAGCGAGGCGCGCCAGAAGCTCGATGCCGCTGGCCTGCCTGTCTTCTCGACCCCGGAAGCCGCTGTGACCGCCTTCATGCACCAGGTCCGCAGGCAGGACCTGCAGGACCTGCTGATGCAGGTCCCCGGCACGCATGATGCCGTCGAGGCGAACGACCGCGAGGCCGGCCGGGCCATTGTCCGCGCCGCGCTGGCAGAGGGCAGGGAGTGGCTGACCCCCGTCGAAGCCACAGCACTCCTGCGCAACTATGGCATTCCGGCCGTCGACATCCGCGTCGCCGCAACCCCCGAGGAGGCCCAGAAGACGGCAGCCCAGGTCGGCTTTCCGGTCGCCCTCAAGATCCTGTCCCCGGATGTCATCCACAAGTCCGACGTCGGTGCCGTGGTCCTCAACCTGCGCGATGGTCCGGCTGTCTCACGGGCGGCAGCGACGATGTTGCTGCGCCTCGCCGAAGCGATGCCCGGTGCCCGCGTCGACGGATTCATGGTTCAGCCCATGGCCGCGCGCCCCGGTGCCCACGAGCTTATCGTCGGCCTCTCGGAAGACCCGCTCTTCGGCCCCGTTCTGATGTTCGGGCAGGGCGGAACCGCCGTCGAGGTCGTCAAGGACCAGTCGTTGGCCCTGCCTCCGATCGACATGGCGCTGGCGCGCGACCTTGTTGCCCGCACCCGTGTGGCGCGCTTGCTGAAGGGCTATCGCGACCGGCCGCCCGCCAACATGGACGCGATCCTGCGCACCATCCTCGCCGTCCAGGCGATGGCCGTTGACCTGCCGGCGCTGAAGGAGCTCGACATCAACCCGCTCTGGGCGAACGAGCAGGGTGTTCTGGCCCTCGATGCGCGCATGCGCGTCGCACCCGAGCCGCGCCCCGGCACCGCGCGCTTCGCGGTACGTCCTTATCCTGCCGAGCTGGTGCGGGACATCGCCGATCGCGACGGCAAGCCCTACCTGATGCGCCCCATCCGCCCCGATGACGCCCCCGCGCTGCAGGCGGCCATTGCCGGCAGCAATCCCGATGACATCCGCATGCGTTTCTTCCAGGCCCTGCACCAGCTGCCTGATCGCCTGGCCCGCCGCCTGACCCAGATCGACTATGATCGCGAGATGGCGTTTGTCGTCATCGACCCGGAAAGCGCCCAGGGCGTCGGCGTCGTGCGCTTGTCGCTCGATCCCGACCGCCAGCGTGGTGAATACGCCATCATCGTGCGCAGCGATCGCCATGGAACGGGCCTCGGCTACCGCATGATGCAGGAGATCATCGCCTACGCCAGGTCTGTCGGCGCCAGACAGCTTTATGGCGACGTGCTGTCCGAGAACCGCGCCATGCTCGACATGGCCGCCGAACTCGGCTTCCAGCAATCGGCATCGCCCGAGCCCGGCGTCGTCGAGGTCACGCTCGATCTGAAGGCATGAAAAACGGCGCCGGAGGGGGATCCGGCGCCGCGGGGCAACTCAAGGCAAGCCCGACCCGTAGGGCCGTCAGGCCGCGCTGGCGACTTTCGCCTGGACCACCTTGGCCTGCGAAGGGCCTGCAGCCGAGATCGAAATCTTGCGTGCGCGCTTCTCTTCAGGGATCACGCGGACGATCTCGATGTGCAGCAGCCCATGCTCGAGGCGCGCGCCGCGCACCTCCATGTGGTCTGCCAGCTGGAAGCGCCGTTCGAACGCCCGGCCTGCAATTCCCTGATACAGGAACTGCCCCTTCTGTTCGTCGGCCAGGCGCCGCCCCGTTACGGTCAGCACGCCTTCCTTCACCTCGATCGACAGGTCGCTCTCGCCGAACCCGGCAACGGCCATCGTGATCTGGTAGTCATTGTCGGCCAGCTGTTCGATGTTGTAGGGCGGGTAGCTGGTGGTCGCCGCATCGACCTGTGCGACGCTCTCAAGCATGTTTGCGAGACGGTCAAAGCCAACGGTCGAGCGGTAAAGCGGCGAAAAATCAAATCCACGCATGGTGTGTCATCCTTTCAAGCGATGATTGTGGAAATCCTCCGCAAAGGCAGGATCTCCGGTCCATTTGCCCGTCCTGGAAAGCCCTTCAAGGCGCCTCCCCGGGCAAGGCTGACATGGGAATGCGCCCCTCGCCCGTCAAGGGCAGCCGATGCCTTGAGGCGCTGTGTTAACCTCTCCTGACAACGATTCTAGGGTCGGCCTTTCCAGACAACGGCGCGCGCTTGCGCCCTTGGGGCAGGTCGTTCCCCCCAACAGGCGAGTGGATCCCATGGTACAGGCCCCCCCATCCCCCAAGCTTCCGGGCCTCGGCACGCCGATGCAAGCCCGCGGCACCAGCGCATGGAATTACCCGGTCAATCCATTCGAGCTGCAGCGCCAGCTCGAGCAGGGCATGGACCATCACAGGGCAGGCCGCGGCGAAGAAGCGGAAAAGGTCTATCGCGCCATCCTCGCCAAGGTGCCCAACCAGCCTGATGCCTTGAACCTTCTGGGCGTACTCGCGATGGAAGCGGGCAATCACGAGGCCGCCTTCGAGTTGCTCGAGCGCGCCGTCGCCGCACGACCCAAGGATCCGGTAGTGCTGAACAACTACGGCAACGCCCTGTCGCTCGTCCGTCGCTACGAAGATGCCATCACGCATCTCGAGCGCGCCCTCGCGATCAATCCTGCAATGGCGGATTCCTGGCTGAACCTGGGCCGCACGCTGAACCTGGCGGGGCAGGGCGAGCGGGCGCTTCAGTGTTTTGCCCACCTGCTCGAAATGAAGCCCGATGCCCTGGGCGCAAAGGCAGGTCTCGCACGCGCCTTGATGGGATTGGGCCGCACCGCAGAGGCCGAGAAAGCCGCCCGCGAGCTGATCAGTGCCGCACCTGAAGCGGCCAGCGGCTATGCGAGCCTCTCCAATGCCCGCAAGTTCAAGAGTGACGATCCCGAGATCGCCGAGGTCGAGCGCATGATTGCAAGCCGCTCCACCGCGGCCCGCGAATTGCGTGGCCTGTGCTTCGCCGCGGCCAAGATGTGCGATGACGTCGGGCGCTATGCGGATGCCTTTGCCTATTACGACCGTGCGAACCGCGCCGCAGGCGGCGCCTACGACCCAAGGCAGGTCGAGCAGGCCTACGCCGACCTGAAGCGAACCTACACCCGCGCTTTCTTCGACAGCCGCAACGGTCAGGGCAATGACAGCCAGCGCCCCGTTTTCATCGTTGGCATGCCGCGCTCGGGGACAACGCTGACGGAGACCATCATTGGTTCGCACCCCCAGGCTTTTGCTGCCGGCGAGCTCGAGACCGTCAAGCGCTGCGAGCGCGAGATGGGCGCCCTCGTCTTGAAGGACGAAGGCACGTCGAAGAACGCCCCGCACCTTTCCTGGGTAGGCGTCAACGTTCTCGCCCAGCGCTACCTCGACGTGATCGACCACAAGGCCAGTGATCGCAACGCCATCCGCGTGACCGACAAGATGCCCCACAATTTCCAGGCCGTGGGCTTCATCGCATTGCTGTTTCCCCGGGCCAGCATCATCCACGTGCGCCGCAACCCGATGGATACCTGCCTGTCGATCTGGCAGCAGAATTTCAATGATGCCCACAGTTACGCGCGCAACCTCCAGGACCTCGGCCATCACTACGCGCATTACCGCCAGCTGATGCAGCATTGGCGCGAGGTCTTGCCCGGACGCATGCTCGAGATCGATTACGAGGACCTTGTCACCAACCAGGAAGAGGCATCCCGTCGCCTCATCGATCATGTCGGCCTGCCGTGGAACGAAGCCTGCCTGCGCCCCCAGGACCTCAAGCGCACGGTCTTGACCGCCAGCGTCTGGCAAGTGCGCCAGCCCGTCTACAAGGCCTCGGCCGGTCGCTGGAAGAACTACGGCGATCTCTTGCGGCCCTTGCGCGAATCCCTCGAGCAGCACGGTTGCGAGGTCTGAGGCAGCCGGACGCGTGCCCATTGCCTGCCCGGAGCCACCCGCCAAGGCGAGGGCAGGGCCTCGAAACTGTGTCTTCGATGTGACGGTATCGAAGACGTTTCGGCAACACGCTCGCGGGTAAATAAAAAAGCCATGAATTACAGGGGCTTGCAGACGGACAGTCATGCGCGCAGCGGTCGCGTTAACCTTTCATTAACCATGCGATGGCTTCCTCCCCCCTGATGAAGGCGCGGGGGTCTGCGCTTCGGGGACATTTGGAGGTTTTCATGAACAGGAAGATTGGCGCGCTGACAGCGGGCGCGTTTGTGGCCGTGGCCGGCATGGCCGCACCGGCTTCAGCGACAGGCGTGATGGGTGACGTCAGGCTGGGTCTCACGCACAACTGGACCGACGCAAGCTTCGGGTCCACCGGCTTTGACGACTATTCCGGCAAATGGGACGGACATTTCACGTCCATCTCGGGCGGTGGCCGCGTCAACCTGCCCTACAGCGAAACGCTCAACATCCAGCTCGATCTCAACGCCACCACATCGCTTGATGACAGCTACTTGAGTGGCGAAGCCACCGAAGTCACCGATGACACATCGGCGATCGTCTTCGGCGGTCACATCAATTACCGCGACCAGCAGGGATTGCTCGGCGTGTTCCTGGGAACCGGCCGCGCACATAATGTCATCGGCGCGCCAATTTTCATGGCGGGTCTCGAAGGCCAGTACTATCTGACCGAGTGGACCTTCTCCGGTCAGCTCGGCTACCTCGACTCAGGGCGCGCGCTGCTTCTGCAGGAAGCCGGCTTCATCAAGGCTGGCGCCGCGTACTACCCGATGACGCAGGTCAAGCTTGAAGCCAGCGTCGCCTATGTGGATGGCCAGAACAACATCGACACCATCCCCGTCGATGTCCAGCAATGGGCCTGGTCTGTCGGCGCGCATTACTGGTTCGGCAAGTCGATCCCGGTCTCGGGCTTCGTTGAATACAAGGGACGCAGCGAGGAATTGAGCCTCGCCGGCGCAGGCAATGCCGATGCGGACGCCAATGCGCTCAGCGTGGGTGTCGTGTTCCATTTCGGCGGAGCGGGCTTCAAGGACGCTGATCGCAATGGCGCTTCGGTGGCGCTGCCGGATGCGGGCCTGTTCCCGCTTGTTCCGACGGCGGGCTTCCCCCTTACGGCGCCAGTGACGCCGGGTCCAACCCCCGGAACGTAACTCTGACACAAGTGTGGCCCGTCCAGACACGGGCCACCCCTCAAGCTTCAACAGATTGGAGAACACCATGAAACTTCGAACCATTCTGGCGGCGTCCACCGCCCTCTCGCTGGTTGCCGCCGCTCCGGGTGCGTCGGCCAGCGAGCTCTACCTCAGCGTCTTCGGCGGCATGAACTTGCTGTCCGACACCGACGGCCAGTACGTCTCGACCTTCTCCAGCTCCTCCAGCTCCTCGAGCGTGATCGGTTCCTGGGCCTCGGATGCCGACACCGGCTTCGTCGTTGGCGGCGCTGTGGGAACCTCGCTCGACAAGTGGGTCAACGGCCTGCGGGTCGAGGCGGAAGTCTCCTTCCGTCGCAATGACCTCGGCGGCACCTTCTCCACGTCGGGCACCATCGACGGCAACCTGTCGACCTTCGCCGTGATGGCCAACGCCTGGTACGATTTCGACATCGGCGCCAAGGTACGTCCCTATGTCGGCGGCGGCATCGGCTGGGCCCGCATGGATGGCGACGTCGTGTCGTTCACCAGCGGTACGGCGATGGAGCAGACCGACTCGGGCTTTGCCTGGCAGATCGGCCTCGGTGGACGCTATGCCGTCGGCGACGGCGTCGCCGTGGGTCTGGGTTATCGCTATTTCAGCGGCCCCGAGTTCGCCAG
>JBEIHO010000048.1:0-19818 GCA_040381215.1 Alphaproteobacteria bacterium
ACGGCGCGGAAGCTGCGCCCGTCGCCGCAACGCCGGCGGCAGCCGCGGCGACGGTTGCCGCTAACTGACAATCGGGGCATCGCCCAGCCCGCGACATGAAATCCATTGCTTCTGAGAATGGTTCTCAATAGAACTCTTCCATGGATAGCGGGTCGATTTCAGTCGGGATGCACACTCTGGCGATGGGCCGGCCAGCCCGCGTGACAGGCTTTGGCCTGGGCGATGAAAGTCTGGTCGCCAAGCTGCGCGAAATCGGCTTTGCCGCGGGAGACGAGGTCGAGCTGCTGGCCCGCGGGTGGCTTGGCGGGGCGCCGCTTTCCTTCCGTTTGAACCGTACCGTGATCGCGCTCCGCAAGGCTGAGGCGGCCATGGTCATGGTGGAGCCTGAGGCTTGAGCGCGGTCTCCTTGCGGCTCGCGCTGGTCGGCGCGCCCAACAGCGGAAAGACCACACTCTTCAACGGACTGACCGGCGGCCTCGCCAAGACAGCCAATTATGCAGGCACCACGGTCGAGACGCGCACCGGCAAGTTCGAGACGCCGGGCGGGGCCAATGTCACGCTGGTCGACCTGCCCGGAATCTACGGCCTCGAAGCGCGATCAATGGACGAGCGCGTCGCCGTTGAATCGATCCAGGGCAAGCGCGGCGAGCCAGCGCCGGATGCGCTGATACTCGTGGCCGACGCGGCGAACCTGCGGACCCACCTGCACACCGTCCTGCAGATGAAGTCGCTGGGCCTGCCGGTGATCGTGGCGTTGAACATGATCGATCTTGCCGAGCGTGACGGCGTGAAGATTGACGTGCCGAAGCTGCAGGCCCTGCTGGGCGTTCCGGTGGTTCGCACGCGGGCGACGCGGAAGGCGGGGCGCGAGGAACTGATCGCTCGGATCGACGATACGCTGCGGACGATGGCGGCAGTTACCAGTGTCGCCGAGCCGGCGCACGACCTTCGCGCGCTGCAGCGGGAAGCACGGCGGATCGCCAGCGAGACGATGGTCGAGCCGGCCATGAACAAGCTGACTCGGCAGGCGGATGCCGTGCTGCTGCACCCGGTGTCTGGGTTGCTGGTTCTCGGAACCGTTCTGTTCGTGATGTTCCAGTCGGTGTTCGCCTGGGCGACGCCGGCGATGGATGCGATCGAGGCGGGCTTTGGCGCGCTGGGCGAGGTCGCCGGCACAGGCATCGAGAGCCCCATGCTGCGAAGCCTTGTGGTGGACGGGATGATTGCGGGCGTTGGCTCCGTGGTGGTCTTCCTTCCGCAGATCGTGATCCTCTTTGCATTCATCCTGTTTCTCGAAGCCTCGGGTTACATGGCGCGCGCTGCTTTCCTGATGGATGAGCTGATGCTGCGCGTCGGGCTGAACGGGCGGGCGTTCATTCCGCTGCTCTCGAGCTTCGCCTGCGCCATTCCCGGCATCATGGCGGCGCGGACGATCGAGAACGAGCGGGACCGGCTGACGACGATCATGGTCGCGCCGCTGATGACGTGTTCGGCGCGGCTTCCGGTTTATGCGCTGCTGATCGGCGCATTCATTCCCGCGAGCCAGGTGGGCATTTTCAACCTGCAGGGGCTGGTGCTGTTCACGCTCTACATTCTTGGCGTGGTCAGTGCGGTTCTGGTGGCTTTCATCCTCAAGCGCACGGCGACGAAAGGCTCGACCCAGCCGCTGGTGATGGAGCTGCCGACCTACAAGCTGCCGGTGTGGCGCGACTATTTCTTCGGCATCGTCCAGAAGGCGTGGGCGTTCCTGAAACGGGCGGGCACGATCATTTTTGTGGTGTCGGTGACGCTGTGGTTCCTCGTGACGTTCCCGCAGGCGAATGGCGAGGCGCCGGAACTGGCCAACAGTTTTGCCGGCATGATCGGCTCGGTGCTTTATCCGATCTTCCAGCCGGTGGGCTTCAACCTTGCCATGGTGATCGCGCTGGTGCCAGGGCTTGCGGCGCGGGAAGTCGCGGTCGGCGGCCTTGCGACGATCTATGCTGTGCAGGGCGGCGAAGAGAATGTCGACGGGCTGGCGCAGCTGCTCCAGAACGACTGGACCCTGCCGATGGCGCTCGCGTTTCTCGCCTGGTACGTCTACGCGCCGCAATGCCTGGCGACGTTGGCGACGGTAAGGCGCGAGACCAATTCTTGGAAGTGGACGGGCTTCATGTTCGTCTACCTGTTCAGCCTGGCCTATCTCGCATCGCTGGTCACTTTCTGGGGCGCGACGGCGCTGGGGCTGTAGTCCGGAATTCGCGTTGAACTGTCGGCGGCGCGATGGCTTCTTCCTCCTCGGGACGGGGAAGCGAAGGGGTGCGTCATGCCGAAGTTCAAGACAACCATCATGCAGGCGGAGGACATGAACGCGACGGGGATCGTCGTGCCGGAGGAAGTCGTCGCCAGGCTGGCCCAGGGCAAGAAGCCGAAAGCTGTCGTGTCGCTCAAGGGATACAGCGATCGCTCGACGATCCATGTGATGGTGGGGCAAGTCGCTTCTGCCGCTTGCCAAGGAGCATCGCGAGAAGGCGGGCGTGAAGGGCGGCGACAAAGTTGAAGTGACGCTTGAAGTGGATGCGGCCCCACGCGAGGTCGAGGTACCGAAAGATCTTGCGGCGATGCTGAAGAAGGCGGGCGCGACGGCAGGGTTTGCTGCGCTGTCTTTCACCCATCGCAAGGCGCATGTACGCGCGATTGGAGAGGCGAAGGCGCCTGAGACGCGCGCGCGGCGGATCGCGAAGGCGGTCGAGATGGCGCTTGCGAAGAATGCGTAACCTGACGGCGCGGATCAGAAGCGGTCGAGCAGGCGGTTCAGGTATTCGAGTTCTTCGCGGGTGAGGGCGCGGTTGCCGGCGCGGCGACGGATTTCGTCGAGGATGTCGCGCGCTTTCTGGCGCTCGATCTCGTCGGGAATTTCCACGTTGTCGCCATAACCGCTCTCGCCATTGTTGAGGCGGCCGAGGATGTCGCGCTCGTCGCGTTCGGCGCGCGCTTCGGGGTCGTTCTCGTCGTTGAGGCGGGCGAGTTCGCTGGAGCGATCCTGCAGGGACGACATCGCCTGTTGCTGCGCCTCGCGGGCCGCCGCGAAGTCGCCGCGACGGAGCGCTTCCTCGGCGCGCTTCTGCATCTCGATGGCGTTGCCGAGTAGGCGACGCGAGCGATCGTTTTCTTGGGCATAGCGGCCATCGCCCTGCGCGCCGGGGCGTCCGGGTTGGCCGCCGGGGCCGCCGCGATCGGCCTGTTGACCGCCCTGCTGTCCTTGTCCGGGTTGCTGGCCAGGCTGCTGGCCGGGGCCGCCCTGGCCTTGCTGCTGTCCGTCGCCGGGCTGCTGGCCCTGACCTTGTTGGCCTTGGCCCTGCTGGCCTTGTCCCTGTTGCTGGCCGCCTGGCTGCTGACCCTGACCTTGCTGTTGTCCCTGACCCTGCTGGCCTTGTTGGCCGCCGGGCTGTTGCGGCTGGCCGCCGCCGGAGCGCTGCTGCTGTTCGAGGCGCTCGCGCAGCTGGCGCTGCTGGTCGGCGAGTTCCTGGCCCTTCTGGGCGCCCGAGCCGTCGCGCTGGGCCTCTTCCGTTGCGTCATTGAGATCGCGCTGATCATTCATAGCGCGGTTGGTGTCCTGAAGTGCGCGGTTCATGGCGCGGTTCATCGGGCCGTCGGGCTGCTGTCCGCCCTGTCCGCCGCGGCCCATCTGGATCTGCATGTTCTCCATCTGCTCGAGCATGCGCTGCATGTCGTTGAGCAGCTGGCGAGCCTGATCGCGTGCGCCGGTTTCGGCAAGGTCGCGCAGGGCCTGCAGCATGCGGGTGAGTTCATCGTCGCCCATCTGCGGGCCGCCGCCGCCTTGCATGCCCTGCATCTGGTCGCCCTGCGTGACGTTGCCGTTACGCAGAGCCTCGGCCATCTGGGCGGCGAGGTAGTTCTCGATGGCCTGTTCGTACATATCCATCAGGCGCTTGATTTCTTCTTCCGAAGCGCCTCGGCGGAGAGCGTCTTCCAGTGCGCGGCGGGCGGCCTCAAGCGCGGCGGTGGCGTCGGCGAGCGAGCCGAACTCGGCCTGAAGCGCGATCTCCCATAACAGGCCTTCGGCGTCTTCGGCCTCTTGCCGGTTGGCGGCGCTGTCGAGCAGGCCGCGTGCATTGCGCAGGCCGAGATAAATGACAGGGTCCTCGAAATAGTCTTCTGCGCGCCAGGTGATCGCATCGAGCACCATAACTGAGCGCTTGATCTCCTTCGGCGCCCAGCTGAGGCGGTTTGCGGCCGCGGAGGCGATGGCGTTGTAGCCGGCACCTTCGACAGCGGTGAAATTGTCGGCGCCTTCGGGCGTGGAGTATTCCTCGTAGTTGCGCAGCAGGACCTGGCGCGCTTCCTGCGCCATGCGGGCGTTGGGCTGGAGGAAGATCTTCTCGGGGATTCGGTAGGCGACGGGTTCGCTCTCGGCGACCTGGCCGGCGGCGTCGGTGGCGCGCAGCTTGACCATCACGTCGAGCCCGGCCCAGCGATGGCGGACGAGGTCCTGGCTGAAATCGCCTTCCTCTTCCTTGGGCGAGAGGGTGACGGTTTCGATCGGTGTCGCTTCCTCGATCATGCCGGCTGCGGTCGGCGTGTCGATGCGGTAGGCAATCATCTCGAGCTTTTCAACGCCGTAGTCGTCGGTCAGCGCGTATTTGAACTCGGTACGGTCGCCCTCTCCCAGCTTGGGTGGCTCGACGAAAGATACGGTCGGCACTGCATCGTCGATGATGGTGAACGGGAAGCTGCCGCGTTCACCCCAGAAGTTGACGGCGACGCGCATCGGCTCACCGACGATGACGCGGGCCTCATAGGCGCCGTCTATGCCGGGCAGCGGGTCGAGCGAGACGGCCCCCCCAGCAGTTGGCATCACGCTGACCTGCGGCCGGCCAGGGCCGATGATGCGGATGGTGATCTCTGAGCCTTCCGGGGCCTTGGCGACTTCGCCGGGCGTAAGAATGAAAGGTGCCGAGCCGGTATAGGTCGGCGGCGTAATCCACGCCTCGATCTTCAGCGTGTGGGCGCCGAACAGCGCGCCGAAATCGGGGAACAGGCCTTTGCCCGTGCGATCGATCACGGCCCCTCCCGCAATCACGCCGGCGACGACGAGGACTGCCGGCATGGCAAAGCGGAGGTAGAACGGGTCGGCCTGCTTCCAGTGCGGCGTGACATCGATGCGGCCCTGTCTGAGGGCGAGCGCGGCCATGCGGTCGCGGTGTTCCTGCCAGAGCGTCCAGCCGGTCGTGTCGGCCTTGGAGGGGCGGTCGGTCCAGACACTGAGCGGGCGGCCTTCGATCGAGGAGTCGATGAGGTCGCGCGCCTCGTCATCGGTGGGGTTGTGCCAGACCTTGAGGCCGAGAAGAGCGAAGGTAAGCAGGCCGATCCAGAAGACAACGCCGGCCATCGCCTGCGCCTCGGGGGGCATGGCGGTGTAGAGCCCGGTCAGCCAGAAGACGGCAAAGCCCGTGAACCAGAGAGCTGCTGGCAGGGCGGAACGGACGAGCGACGGCCAGAAGAGCTTGCGGCGCGCCACCGAGATGCGGGCGTCGAGCTTTTCCCTCAGGCCAGATCCGTCAGCCACTCGTTATCCAATCCGGGGCCCGTTCGAGGGCGATCATTTCGTCGAAGGTCGGCCGACGACGGACGACCACGCAAGCATCGCCCCGAACCAGCGCCTCCGCAACCAGTGGTCTCGAATTATACTGGGACGACAATGTGGCGCCGTAGGCCCCGGCTGTCATGAACGCCACCAGATCACCCTCCTTGAGGGGGGGCATCGGGCGGTCCTTGGCGAAGCGGTCGGTGCTCTCGCAAATGGGTCCCACAATGTCGACAGCGCGCCTTTCTGCGCCCATTGCGGGGGTGCGGAGGGGCAGAACCTCATGGTGGGCGGCATAGAGGGCCGGGCGCAGCAGGTCGTTCATGCCGGCGTCAAGGATGACGAAGATGCGCCCGTCGCGTTCCTTGATGTACTCGACCCGAGAGATCAAAACTCCGGCATTGCCCGCGATCAGCCTGCCGGGTTCCAGTACGAGTTGCACGTCGAGGTTCCCGAGCACCTCCCGCGCCTGGCGGGCGTAGATGGTCGGGCTGTCGGGGGCCTCGCCGTCCTTGTAGGGCACGCCCAGGCCGCCGCCGAAGTCGACCCGCTGGATGTTGAAGCCACGGTCGCGCAGGCGGCGAGCGAGGGAGACGACCTTCTCCCACGCGGCGCGCATGGGATCGATGCGCAGGATCTGGCTGCCGATGTGAACCGCGACGCCGATGGGGTCGATATTGGGCAGGCGACTGGCCTCGTCATAGAAGGCGTCAGCCTCGTGCCAGGCGATACCGAACTTGGTTTCGGGCGTTCCGGTGGAGATGTGGGTATGGCCGCCGGCCTCGACATGCGGGTTGACGCGGAAGGCGATAGGCGCGCGCTTGCCCATCTCCAGCGCGATGCGGGAGAGACGGTGGAGTTCCGGCATCGATTCGACGTTGAACTGGAAGATGCCATGCTCCAGGCCAAGCCGGATCTCGGCTTCCGATTTGCCGACCCCGGAGAAGACGATGCGGTTTGCGGGCACGCCCGCCGCCATCGCCTTCAGCATCTCGCCACCTGAGACGACGTCGGCGCCCGCGCCCTCTGCGGCCAGAGTCGCGATGACGCCGAGATTGGAGTTCGCCTTCACGGCGTAGGCGATGAGGACATTGCGATCAGCGAAGGCATCCGCGAGCACGCGGTAGTGCCGGCGCAGGGTGGCGTCGGAATAAACGTAGGCGGGGGTGCCGAGCTCGCGCGCGACGGCCTCGAGCGAGACGCCCTCACAGTGCAGGACGCCATTGCGATAGTTGAAGTGATGCATTGTCGTGATCCAGCCGTGGTTCGCGGAGGCGAGTAGCGGAAGGCGGGCGGGATGTCACCCCGGACGCCTAAGTCGAGCTGGGTGGGTTATTGCGGAGCGGACGGCGACGTCGTCTGCGCGTCGAGGGCTTCGCGCTCGGCAGCGGCTTCGGCGCGGTCGCGTTCTGCCGCAGCAGCGTCTGCGGCGGCGCGGCGCTCTTCTTCCGCTTTCAGTGTGCGGGGGTCGTTCGGGCCCTCATTCGGCGGGTCGCCCCAAAGCGGAACGGGGCGCACAAGGTCGCCCTTGATGCCGCAGCCAGCAAGGGCGGTTAGCGAGAAAACAAGAAGCAGGACCTTACGCATGGGACGGACATTCTGACGGCGGGGCGGCGGGGTCAAGCTGGCGGATGCCTTGTGATCATGACGCGATGGCAACAGTTTTTCACATGAACGAACTGCGGCGGCTTGCGAAAGCGCCCGCGTTTGGATGATCGCTAGCAGACAGCGCGCCAGCGACCGGACAGGCAGCACAAGTGAGACACGACAATCAAGCGCGGTTCTGCCTGCGGGAGATCATGCTTCAGCAAGCAGGCTCGCCGCCCGGGGTGGGTAATGGTCCACGCGCGCCTTACCGGACGCGGCTGGGCAGCATCCTGCGGAGGGTGTCATCTTTCATGAAGTAGTGGTGGAACAAGGCTGCTGCTGCGTGCAGGCCGAGAAGGAAGTAGCCGATGGTTCCGCTCGTCTCGTGCAGCTCCTTGACCTGGTCGGCCAGCGCCTTGTCCGGGCTGGTGAGCGGCGGGAGGTTCAGGCCCCAGAACGGGATCGGATCGCCCTCGGCGCTGAGAACTGTCCAACCGGCAATCGGCATCGCAATCAGCCAGGCATATATTGCCAGGTGGGCCGCGATCGACAGGAGGTGAAGCATGCGCGGCGGCGGAGGTGTGATCGGCGGTGTCTTCCACACCAGGACGCGCAGGCCGATGCGGAGAAACGTGGCGGCGAGCACGCTGAGGCCGAGCGTGAAGTGCCAGGCCTTGAGGCCTTCGCGAATATCGCTGCCGCGCTCGAAGTTCGTCCGCAGCAGGATGCAGGCGTAGGCCGCAACCACCAGCAACAGGACAAGCCAGTGCAGAAGAATTGCGCTGTCTGGATAACGCTTCGGTGCCGCCGCATCGCTCATGGGGGAACTCCTGATGCGATGAACAACATGGCACAGATCGCCAGCGCCGCTTGATGTACATCAACCTTTCGGACGATGAGACTGCAGGTGAGAGGCGCTCGCGATCAGGGCTGGGGAGCTCTCACTCCAGCTTTGCCTTCCAGGTCGCTACCTGCTCGCGCACGCGTGTTGGTGCCGTTCCCCCATAGCTCTGGCGCGAGGCCACTGACGCATCGACCGTAAGCACAGCGAAGACCTTGTCGGTGATGCGCGGCTCGAGTTTCTGCAGCGTCGCGAGCGGCAGGTCTGGCAGCGCGATCCCTGCCGTTTCCGCGGCTTTCACGGCGGCTCCAGTGATGTGGTGGGCTTCGCGGAAGGGGATGTTCAGTTCGCGGACGAGCCAGTCGGCGAGGTCGGTTGCGGTGCTGAAGCCGGATGATGCGGAGGCGCGCATGCGCTCCTTGCTGGGCGTCATGGTGGCGATCATGCCGGTCATGGCTTGCAGCGAGAGATCGAGCGCGTCGAACGCATCGAACGTGGTCTGCTTGTCGTCCTGCATGTCCTTCGAATAGGCGAGCGGTAGGCCCTTCATGATCGTGAAGAGCTGGACCAGCGAGCCGATGGCGCGGCCGGATTTGGCGCGCACGAGTTCGGCAGCGTCCGGGTTGCGCTTCTGCGGCATGATGCTCGAGCCAGTGGACCAGGCGTCCGACATGCGCACGAAGCCGAACTGCGCGGACGACCAGATCACGATCTCCTCGGCGAGGCGCGAGAGGTGCTGGGCGCAGATCGCAATGGAGCTGAGCGCTTCGAGGGCGAAATCCCGGGCGCTGACGCAATCGAGCGAGTTCGCCATCGGACGGTCGAAGCCGAGCGCCTTGGCTGTCATGTGGCGGTCGATGGGAAAGCCGGTGCCGGCGAGGGCTGCGGCGCCGAGCGGGCTTTCATTCATGCGCTGGATCGCATCGGCGAAGCGGCCGCGGTCGCGGTCGAACATTTCCACGTATGCCATCAGGTGGTGACCGAAGGTAACAGGCTGTGCGGTCTGGAGATGTGTGAAGCCCGGCATGACGGTGTCGGCATGCGTCTCGGCCTGCACAAGAAGCGTCTTCATCAGGGCGGTCAGCTGGTCGCGGCGGGTCTCACACGCGGATTTGACCCAGAGGCGGAAATCGACCGCGACCTGGTCATTTCGCGAGCGCGCGGTGTGCAGCCGGCCCGCGGGCTCGCCGATGATTTCCTTGAGGCGGGATTCCACATTGAGGTGAATGTCTTCCAGCGCCTTGGAAAACTGGAACTTTCCTTCACGGATTTCCGACAGGACCTGATCGAGGCCTTTCTGGATCGCGGAGGCGTCCCTCGCCGAGATCACGCCGGTCTTTGCCAGCATCTCCGCATGGGCTTTCGAACCAGCGATGTCCTGTGTCGCGAGGCGCTTGTCCACGTCGATGGACGCGTTTATCGCCTGCATGACTTGGTCGGGCATGGCCGAGAACCGGCCGCCCCACATCGTGTTGCTCTGGGAGCTTCCGCTTCCTGGGGTGTTGTTCTCGGGATTTTTCGTCATGAACCTGCGACCCGTCGTTTCAGCCGCGCTTCTCGCACTCTTTGCTGCGGCCTGCCAGCCGGCGGCCGAGCCGCCCGCGGCGTCTGATCCCGCCTCGGTTCCGGACCAGGCGGCGGCCCCGGCCGGCGACAGCCAGCTGGCTTCGTTCAAGACGGGTGAGTTCGAGCGGCTGGACCTTGAGTTCGGCCCATCGGAGGGCCTGTCGGCCCCGACCACGGCGTTCACCGATGAGGCCGGCGCGTCCCACACATTCAAGCAGTTCGAGGGCAAGGTCCTCGTCTATAACATCTGGGCGGAATGGTGCGGTCCGTGCGTCACTGAAATGCCGAGCCTAGCGCGGCTGCAGAAGGCGTTTGACGGCAAGGACGTCGCGGTCGTCCCGGTGGCTTACGGCTACGGTCAGGGCGTGACGCGCGAGACAACGCTTGCGAAGTTCCGCGAGCTGGTGGGGCAGGACCTGCCCTTCTTCTTCGACGGGGAGCAGGTGCTCCAGTCCGAAGCCAAGACCGGCGCGCTGCCGGCCACCATCATCTACGACAAGACCGGCAAGGAAGTCGCCCGCCTCACAGTGCCTGCCGAGTGGGATTCGCCCCAGGCCGTGGCCATCGTGCAGGCGGTGCTGGACGGGAAGCGCTGAGGCAGACTCTGTGGCCGGTCACCCGGCTTCACTTCAGCGCGAGAAAGGCTGGGCGCGACACCCCCGCGCCTTGTGGGGGTGCCGCGGATTAGGCATCACTCTGCGTAAGTCCAGTTACACAAATGACCGGCTGAAGCCGGCTTCCGGGAGAACGACCATGATCAGGATGCGCCATGTTTCTCTGGCGGTCATGACGGCCGCCTTGGCCTTCAGCGGCGCGGCATTCGCCCAGACCCAGTCGGCGATGCCGGTTGCTGCCGCAGTGGCCACCGGCCCCGAGGTCGACAAGGCGGCGATCAACGCCCCCACTGTCGAGCCTGGCTATGTCGTTCCGCGTCTCAAGATCGGCCAGCCCGACCTGCAGGGCGTCTGGAGCAATGCGTCCAACACCACCATGCGCCGTCCGGGCGCGATGAAGAATCTGGTGATGTCCGAAGCCGAGAACGAGAAGGCGCGCGACACCAACCCTTCGAACATCCGGCAGAGGACCGACGACAACCAGAAGATCTCTGATGGCCTGCTCGATGGCAAGGATCTCGCTTCGGGCCGCGGCTACAACGCTTTCTGGATCGATCTGGGCACGAGCTACGCAAACGTCAAGGGTACGTGGCGCACGTCGTGGATCGTCGAGCCCGCCAACGGGCAGGTGCCCACCAAGGCAGGCGTGAGCGGCGGCGGTTACGGCCCGCGGCTTGGCAATGGCTATGACCATCCTGAAGAGCGCAACCTCAACGAGCGCTGCATCATTCTCGGCACGTCCGGCCCGCCGATCGGGAACTACCTGTACAACAACAACCTGCGGATCGTTCAGTCGCCGAACCACGTCGTGATCGAATCCGAGATGATCCATGATGCCCGCATCATCCCGCTGAACGCAGAGCACCGCCCCAAGGAACTCGCGGCGTGGATGGGTGATTCGATCGGCTGGTGGGAGGGCGACACCCTTGTCATCGAGACCATCAACATGACCCGCGGAGGGTCGACGGTTCAGGTCTCGCCGTCGGGCAAGATCATCGAGCGCTTCACCCGCTACAACGACAAGCAGGTCTTCTATGAGTTCGAGGTGCACGACCCGCAGCTCTACACTCAGGTCTGGAAGGGACAGATGTCCTTGAACCACCAGCCGTCGATGTATGAGTACGCCTGCCACGAGGGCAATCACGGCCTCCTCGGCATCCTCGAAGGTGGCCGTGTCGCCGACAAGCAAGGCCGCAACATCAGCGAGGACGGCGACCGCGAGGAATAGTCTCTCCTGCGGAGCAAATTCAGAGCGCCGTTGCGGAGACGCAGCGGCGCTTTTTGATTCCTGCCGTCCGCGCAGTGCGGCGCCTCATGTCGCGCCCGTGCCGACGATTTGCTCTTATGAGATGCGAGCAGACGAGGCTGTTTCATAGGTCGTGTAATTGTCCGCGTGCCTCCAAGCTGGGCACACCCGCGCGATGATGCGGGTGATGACATCGACGGCGGGCAGCCCTAACCGCTCGACCGCCGGTCTGAAAGTGCAAGGACGGCGTTTCAGATCTATCGACACGTGAGCGCAGGCTCGCCCGTCTCCCCCGTCTTTGCGACGCTGAGCGACATGAAGGCCTGGCTGATCGATCAGGGCCAGGCGGCCGACGCGATCGATTCGTTTGTGGATTGGGGCTTTGCGCCGCCCACTGTCGCATCGGTGAACGGCGTCGATGGGGGCATGCAAGGCCTGGATCGCGCTGTTCGCAAGACGAAGTGATGGCCGTGGTTCCGGACGCGCGAAAGCTGACGCCGCCGCACGTCACCGTGAGAGCGGCTGGACAAGCCTTGGGCAGCGCTTGTCCTGAAGGGCTGAATTCGGCATGTTTCCGCGAAGCAACAGCATGATCGGCAAAAGCCGGCGGCCCGGGAGGACCACATGATCAAATTGCGCCACATCTCGCTGGCGGCTATCGCCGCCGTGCTCATTGCAGCGCCGGGCATGGCCTCGGCGCAGGACACCAATGGCAGGGTCTTTATCCCGAACCAGAAGCCCGCGAAGGAAGGCGACCGGATGGCGGCGGGCTATCTCGCGCCGCGTCTGTCGTTCGGTCAGCCGGACCTGCAGGGCGTCTGGTCGAATGCCTCGAACACGCGTCTCACACGGCCAGCCACGATGAAGTCGCTGGTCATGACCGACGAGGAAGAAGCCAAGGCGCGCGCCGCCAACCCGTCCAATATCCGCCAACAGACCGATGACAACCAGAAGACCGAGGACGGACTGCTCGACGGCAAGGATCTCGCGGCTGGCCGTGGCTATAACGCATTCTGGATCGATCCGGGCACGACCTACGCCAATGTGAAGGGAACGTGGCGCTCGTCGTGGATCGTCGATCCGCCGAGCGGGCAGGTGCCGTTCTCCGACGACGGTCGCAAGCTTCTGGCCTCGATGCGCGGCTCGCGCGGGCGCGGATCGGGCTATGACAATCCGGAAGAGCGTGGCGCGGGCGAGCGCTGTATCGTCGGATTCGGTGGCTCGGGCGGTCCTCCTATGATGAACGTGCTCTACAACAACAACTACCAGATCATCCAGAGCCCGGACCATGTGGTGATCGTCGTCGAGATGAACCACGACGCGCGCGTGATCCCGCTCAACGCGAAGCACAAGCCGCCGGCGCTGAACAAGTATCTTGGCGACTCGATTGGCTGGTGGGAGGGCGACACGCTGGTGGTCGAGACCATCAACATCAATCCGGAAGGTGGCGGGCAGGCGCAGGTGACGCCCGCCGGCAAGATCACCGAGCGTTTCACGCGCTATTCCGACAGCCAGGTGCTGTACGAGTTCGAGGTCCAGGACCCGGCGCTCTATACCCAGGTCTGGAAGGGCGAGGTCGGCATGAACCGCGTCAATGAGCAGGTCTACGAATACGCCTGCCACGAGGGCAACCATGGCCTGCTGGGCATTCTCGAGGGCGGTCGCGCTGCTGACCGCGCAGGCAAGGACATCCGCGAGGCTGGCGATCGCGACGAGGGGTGAGGTTCGCGATCAGATTAACGAAAGCGCTGCTGTCGAAAGACGGCGGCGCTTTTGTTTTGGGCTGCGGCAATCTCCGGGCTCACGGCCTGCACCACACACAAAAGAAAAAGGACGGTGGGTAGCTCCACCGCCCTCCCTCGTCAGATTATTGCTCTCTGGCCTAGAACGACTTCGAGAGGTTGATGAAGTAAGTACGGCCGTAAAGGTCGTACTGGCTCTCGATGACCGATCCACCGAGCTGCAGGTAGTCGGGCGCAGCCAACGATACGCGCGGCGGTTTCTGGTCAGTCACGTTGCTGATGCCGAACTGAGAGTTCAGGCCGAGCTCAGCAATATCCCAGCCGATCGAGAGGTTGTGATAGAAGGCCGGCGGGGTCGACAGCACGAGATTGATGCGCTCGCCCAGGAAGGTCGGGGGCGCAGTAAAGACGCCGTTGGTTTTGCGCGGCGCCCAGAACTCATCCACCTCCGACGTCGAGTCGATATAGCGGAGATTGTAGTTGAACCAGAACGGCCCGCTGGCGAGCGCCATGTTTAGCGTGGCGACCCATTCCGGTTCGCCCGCCTGACCGTTCTCCTCCTCGACCGGGCTACCTGGCTGCAGAATGCGGCCTGACTCAAGCTGTCTCGCCGCGCGCAGGGTCGTGGTGAGGTCGCCAAAGGGAAGTTCGAGGCCGTACGTCGCCTCGATATCGATACCACGGTTAGACTGACCATCTGTCCCTGAGGCGAGAGCTAGACGCCAATCGATGCCGTCGATCAGACGTCAGGCCCGCCGCTTGTAGATTGTAACCGAAATAACGCTCCGAGCGGGTCAAGATCGAAGATCGATACGGAATGCCGGAAAACAGCGCGATTCAAGGGATTCCATTCGAATCTCACACCCGTTCCAAAAGGTGAGGCGCCTGTCGCGCGGGCAGCATTGCGCGATTTTTTGCCCTGCTTTGCTTACTCCCAAATCACTAGTTGTTAGCAGGGCGCTACGGAAGGTGGATTGCGATTCTGCCGGCCAGGTTCAATTGCGCGTGTTGGACTTCGTGGCTCTGAACTCGATACGTTTTCCGTCCGGTGTGACGCGCGTGCATCGATCCTGGCGGACGTCGTCTATCCAGTTGCATTCGAGCTTCGAGCTGTCCTTAAGGAAGTCGGTGCCTTTGCCGTTTCGCTTGTTGTTGACGTAGAGGCCTTCGAAGTATTCGCCGTTGGCGTAGGTGACCGTGACGGGTCCGTTGAGAGCGCCATTGATCCAGTTGCCGTTGAGCGTGCCTGTGCTGGCGAACTCGACCGCCTGGCCATGCGGGCGATGATCGCGGAACTGGCCGGTGATCTTGCGGCCATCCTTGAAGGTCAGCTCGCCAGGGCCCTGCTGCTCGTCATTGACGAAAGCGCCTCGGAAAACGCGGCCATCACCGAAGGTGGCGGTCGCCTGACCGGTGCGCAGATCGTTCACGAACGGGCCGATATAGGCATAGTCGCCATCGATACGGGCGAGGCGGCCGTCGCCCTGGCGCTTGTCGTTCACCCAGCCGCCGTCATAGGTCCATTGCTGGTCGCCGGTGGTGTAGACGCCGTGGCCGTTGCGCTTGTCGGCCTTCCATTCGCCGACATAAACCGAGCCGTCAGTGAATTTCTGCGTGCCCGTGCCTTCGCGCTTTCCGGCGACATAGTCGCCGTCATAGGTCGAGCCATCGGTGAAGATCATGCGGCCCTTTCCCGAGCGCACGCCGTTGATGAAGTCGCCCTCATAGCGCTCCCCGCTCGCCAGGGTTTCAGCGCCCCTGCCATTGATCTGGCCCATCGTGTAGGCACCTTCGTAGACATAGCCCGTCGGGCAGGCGTAGAGGCCCTGGCCGTGGCGCTGTCCGCTGGCGAATCCGCCGGTGTAGGTGCAGCCATTGGCGAGCGTCTCGGCGCCGGGGCCGTTGCGCACGATGTCGATGCCCACCGACATTATGTCCTTGACGCCGCCCTTTTCCGCGCAGGCGCACGAGATCGGCAAGACAGCATAGGCCCCGCCGGGGCTGATCTGGCCGATGGGACGCTCAGGGGTGATCGACGGGGCCGATCCGCGGGCGCAGGTGAAGGTGATCTCCTTCATCGTTGCAAGGCCGGTTGCCGAAGAGTTGTTCAGCAGACGCAATTCGACATTCGAGCCGTCGCAGCCCGGGGCGGGAGACACCCGCCACTGGACTTCCCGGCCATCGGTCCAGCGCAATCCGGAATTCCATCCCGGGCCCTGCCACGCAATGGCTGCCAATGGAAAGGCAAGGCCGGCCGCTGCAGCCAGCGCCATTAGCGTACGGCGCGCCAGCGTTGATACGGTCATCGATCCCCACATCAGCATTCTCCCGCGACCTCCGGCCTGCACAGATTCGACCCTGCGCCAGCTGCGTCCTGCGCCAGCGAGTCTCATGACGCGGGATTCCACGTCAAGTTTAGCCGAACTGTGGCGTGGTGGCGGCGAGGGCGCAAAAAGCATGGCCGGGAACCGGAAGGTTGGCGCGGCGTTGCTGCGCTGTTGAACCCAGGAAACGGAGCTAACCTGACATGCGCGCCATCCTTTACGCACCAGCCGTCGCCCTGCTTGGCCTCGCCCTGATGAGTGCTTGCGGAACGAACATGGAGCAACGGGCTGCGACGGGCGCGGCAACAGGCTTGATCGTCGCCGGCCCTGTCGGCGCCGCGGTTGACGCCGCAGCCGGCGCTGTGACCAGCGAGGTCAAAGAAGACAACCAATAGATCGAAGCAAAGGGCGGGCGGCCCCCCGCTCCAAAGCCCTGTGCGCGAGGCGCTGTTTCGGCTAGCCTGACCGTTCGTTACAGGGGTACGTCATGACGGGTCGGAACATCCTCGCGCTTTGTCTTGCTTCGAGCGCCATAGTCGTGCTGACGGGCTGCGGCACCAACATGGAACAGCGCGCGGCGACCGGCGCTGCAACCGGGCTGATCATTGCGGGGCCGGTGGGGGCGGCGGTTGGCGCCGTGGCCGGCGCCGTGATCAACGAGGCAGACGAAGACAACTAGGCTCTTGCCAGGCCTTGTCAGCAGCCTGACACGGCTGGTCTGGCGAACCTAACCGGAACGGCCCATATTCCGGCCATGGCGAAAACACCCACACGATCGTCCTCCAGAACCTCTGGCAAGGCGGCCAAGCCGACGGCGTCCGGTTCAGCGCCCGCACACAAGCGCGGCTCGGGCGTGGGCGAAGCGCCGATGGCGGAATTCAAGGCGCAGCAGAAGACGGCCGTAGCCATCGCGGAAGCGGCGAATGTCTGGACACCGCACCGTCCCGAGCGCAACTGGGACAAGTTCGAAGGCGGCCGGAAATTCCGCGTCGCGTCGAACTACGAGCCTGCGGGCGACCAGCCGCAGGCGATCGCTGATCTTGTGGAAGGTGTGAAGGACCAGGAGCTGGACCAGGTCCTCCTCGGCGTCACCGGCTCGGGCAAGACGTTCACGATGGCGAAGGTGATTGAGGCGGTGCAGCGCCCCGCACTGATCCTCGCGCACAACAAGACACTGGCGGCGCAGCTCTATGGCGAGTTCAAGAGCTTCTTCCCCGACAATGCCGTCGAGTATTTCGTGAGCTACTACGACTACTACATGCCCGAGGCTTACGTCCCCCGGACCGACACCTACATCGAGAAAGAGAGCTCCATCAACGAAGCCATCGACCGGATGCGCCACTCGGCGACGCGGGCGATTCTGGAGCGGGATGATGTGATCATCGTCGCCTCGGTGAGCTGCATCTACGGCATTGGGTCGGTTGAGACTTACACCGCCATGACGTTCGAGCTGGCTCAGGGGGAGGCGCGCGATCCCCGGCAGGTGGCGGCGGATCTGGTGGCGCTGCAGTACAAGCGGAATGACCAGGCGTTCGGACGGGGGACCTTCCGGATGAAGGGGGATACGCTCGATGTCTGGCCGGTGCACCAGGAGGATCGGGCGTGGAAGATCTCGTTCTTCGGCGATGAGGTCGACAAGATCGCAGAGTTTGATCCGCTGACGGGGAAGGCGACGCGGCCTTTGGAGCGGATCAAGGTCTATGCGAACTCGCACTACGTCACGCCGCGGCCGACGCTCAACCAGGCGCTGGAGTACATAAAGGAGGAGCTGCGCGGGCGGCTCAACCAGCTCACGCAACAGGGCAAGCTCCTCGAGGCCCAGCGCCTCGAGCAACGTGTGCAGTTCGACATCGAGATGATGCTCGCCACCGGCTCGTGTGCCGGCATCGAGAACTACAGCCGCTATCTCACCGGCCGGGCTCCGGGAGAGCCGCCGCCCACCCTGTTCGAATACCTGCCCGAAAACGCGATGATCTTTGTCGACGAAAGCCACCAGACCATCCCGCAGATCGGCGCGATGTTCCGAGGAGACTTCAACCGCAAGTTCACCCTGTCCGAATACGGCTTCCGTCTGCCCAGCTGCCTCGACAACCGCCCGCTCAAATTCGACGAGTGGGAGAAGATGCGCCCGCAGACCATACACGTCTCGGCAACACCGGGCCCGTGGGAGCTCAACCAGACCGGCGGCGTCTTCACCGAGCAGATCATCCGTCCGACCCACCTGATCGACCCGCCGGTCGAGATCCGCCCCGTCTACAAGGACAACGCCAACCAGGTCGACGACTGCATCCACGAGGTGAAAGAGACGGCGAAGAAGGGCTATCGCTCGCTCGTCACCACGCTCACCAAGAAGATGGCCGAGCAGCTGACCGAGCACATGCACGAGCAGGGCGTGCGCGTGCGCTACATGCACTCCGACATCGACACGATCGAGCGTATCGAGATCATCCGCGACCTGCGCCTCGGCAAGTTCGATTGCCTGATCGGCATCAACCTGTTGCGCGAGGGGCTCGACATTCCCGAATGCGCCTTCGTCGGCATCCTCGACGCCGACAAGGAAGGCTTCCTGCGCTCCGAGACGTCGCTGATCCAGACGATCGGCCGGGCGGCGCGCAACAGCGAGGCGAAGGTCGTGCTCTATGCCGACACCGTCACCGGCTCGATGACACGCGCCATGGCGGAGACCACGCGCCGCCGCGAACGCCAGATGGCGCACAATGCTGAGCACGGGCACACGCCGATCACCGTGATCTCGGGCGTGAAGGACGTGCTCGAAGGCGTCACGTCGAAGGCGGCGCAGGGCCTCTTGCCGAAAGGTCGCGACCCCAACAAGCGCGGGCGTGGAAATACGCTGCCCGGTATGGAAGAGGAGGGTGCCGAGTTCATCGGCAAGGGCCACAACCTCACCCGCGTCATCGACGAGCTCGAAAAAGACATGCGCGAAGCCGCCGCGAACCTGGAGTTCGAGCTGGCCGCCCGCCTGCGCGACGAGGTGAAGAAGCTGCGCGACGTCGAGATCGGGCTGGGGGTGGAGAAGGCGATGGGGCCGGCGGATTAGGCTGCCGTGACCATACTCAAGGGATTCCCCCAACTTGGTGCGTTCATCACTTCACTCGTCTGAGGCCCCAGGTTTCCTCATCCGTTCGGAGGGGCCTGGGTTTTCAAAAACTCGATCTTCTGAGCCTGCGAGGGGGCTGAGCTCTTACACATAGCTTGGACGACCCGCGCGCGTCGGCTGGCGGGCTTGCTGGGCGAGGTGGAGGGCCAGAGGAAGCTGGAAGCGCCAAAGGTGAGGCCGGACACGGAGATGTTGCAGCGGCGCCTGGGCGATTTCCGTCCGGATCGTCCGCGCGAAGTGCGCCGGCGACAGGCTGCGCGGGCGCGGCGGAGGTAGGGGCTGCTTGAGGCCAGCGCGGGGGCGGTGCAGGGTGGCGGCGGCTTGAGGAGCAACAGCATGGCGGGCGGCATTCCGGAGACCATTCGACGCTGGCACGTGATCGCGCTGGAGCGCCGGGCCGACGATCTCGCCGGCATCCTCGCGGAGGACTGCGTGTTCGAGAGCCCGGTGGTCCACACGCCGCAGAAGGGTCGCGCTATCGTGGAGGCGTATCTGCGCGGGGCGCTGCACGTGCTGAACACGGAGCACTTCCGCTATGGCGAGGAATGGTACTCCGAGCGCTCGGCCGTGCTGGAGTTCTTCTCCGAGGTCGACGGCATCACGATCAACGGCGTCGACATCATCAGCTGGAACGACGCCGGGCTGATCACCTACTTCAAGGTGATGGTGCGCCCGCTGAAGGCGATCAACACGCTGCATGCGAAGATGGGTGAGTACCTGATGAAGATGGGCGCGGCGAAGGCGCGCTAGCGGTCCTGCGTCGGGACGTAGGGGCTGATCAGGCCGAGCGGGGCCGCCGTCGTGCGCTTGGCGACATTGACGATGATGCGCGACTGGATGTCGGAGACGAGGCCGAGGGCCAGGATCTTGTCGCGCAGGAAGTTGTCGTAGGCGTGCATGTCGGTGGTGACGACGCGGCAGACATAGTCGACGGCCCCGGTGACCGTCATGCACTCGATCACCTCGGGCCATTTGCGGACGGCCTGCTCGAATTTCTCGAGGTTCTCGCGGCTGGGCAGCTGCAGCTTCACGTTGGCGACGACTTCGAAGTTCAGGCCCAGCTTGTCGTAGTTGAGCAATGTCACGCGACGCGCAATGATGCCTTGCTCCTCCATCCGCTTGATGCGGCGCCAGCAGGGGCTGGAGGACAGGCCGACCTTCTCTGCGATCTCGGCCACGGAGAGGGCGGCGTC
>JBEIHO010000049.1:0-19101 GCA_040381215.1 Alphaproteobacteria bacterium
TCAAGAACCCAGGGGCCGTAATCAGACCTCAACGGGAGCTGTCCCTGGCCGGAGCCGTGGTTCCGGACATATGGCGCCCACCTGCTTAAGCAGGCCCGTGAGGATTCGAGCATTCGACGGCCATGGCGGTCCCGTCCACCTTATCAACGAAACACCACCCACGACATGCAAGACCCCGCCGCCCTCAAGAAGTCTTTGCGCATCCAGGCGCTGGCCCAGCGCGACCGCGCGGCCGAGGCCGCAGGCCCGCGCGCGGCCCTCATGATCGCACGCCGATGCCTGGGTGATTTCGTTTTCATGAAGGGCGCGATCATTGCCGGCTATGCCGCCATCCGGGGCGAAGCCGATCCCTTTCCGCTCATGGCTGCCCTCGCCAGCAATGGCCATGCGCTCTGCCTGCCGCGCGCCCACGCAGGCACCCTCAGCTTTCATGCCTGGAAGCCCGGCGACCCGCTGGTGGCCGGGCGGATGGGCATTCCCGAGCCCGATGCCAAGGCCCGCGAGCGCAGGCCCGACCTGCTGCTCGTGCCACTTCTGGCCTTTGACCGCCTTGGTTACCGCCTCGGTTACGGCGCCGGGTACTACGATCGTTATCTGCGCGAACATCGCCCCAGACGCAGCGTCAAGGCCGTCGGCATTGCCTATGCCGGCCAGCAATACGACGCGCTGCCCGTCCACGACTTCGACGAACCGCTCGATGCGTTGGTCACCGAGACGCAGGTCATCCGCTTTGCGCGCGACTGAAAGCTGCTAAGTTCGCCGCCGTTGCAAGGGCGGCAGGCATGAGACTTCTCTTTCTCGGTGACATCGTGGGCAGGGCAGGGCGCATGGGCGTGGTTGAGGCCGTGCCCGGCTTGCGCCGCAGCCTTGCGCTGGATTTTGTCATCGTCAATGGCGAGAACGCGGCCGGTGGCTTTGGCATCAACGAGGAAATCTGCAGCGCGCTGTTCCAGGCTGGCGTCGATTGCATATCGACCGGCAACCACGCCTTCGACCAGCGTGACAAGGTCGATGTCTATGACAGCGAGGCGCGGTTGCTGCGTCCCCTGAACTATCCCAAGGGGGCGCCGGGGCGTGGTGTCGGGCTGTACGAGACGCGAACCGGCAAGCGGGTCATGGTCATCAACGCGATGGGGCGCGTATTCATGGATCCGCTCGATGATCCTTTCGCAGCCGTGGACCGCGAGCTCGAGGCCTGCCGCCTGGGCTGGGGCGCTGATGCCATCGTCGTCGACATTCACGCCGAGGCGACGTCCGAGAAGATGGCGATGGGTCACTATTGCGATGGCCGCGCCAGCCTCGTCGTCGGCACCCACAGCCATGTGCCTACCGCCGACGCCCAGGTCCTGCCCGGCGGCACCGCCTACCAGACCGACGCCGGCGCCTGCGCCGACTATGACAGCGTGATCGGGATGGAAAAGACCGAGCCGCTCCAGCGTTTCATTCGCAAGATGTCATCCGGCCGCTACAACCCGGCGCAAGGCCCGGCCACCGTCTGCGGCGTCTTCGTCGAGACCGACGACAGCACCGGACTGGCGAAGCGCATCGACCCCGTTCGCCTCGGCGGCCGCCTGCGACAATCTCTCCCCGCCTAATTTCGGTGACAGCCTAATTTCGGTGACAGTGCACTCAACTCTGCCCGATTTGATCCTGATCAACGCCGCCCCCATCCCTTCCCCCTAGGAACACACCGTTCCAAGTGGGAGGCACGTAGTCGAATGAATGCGAAATGGTTGGCCAGCTCTTCCGTGATTTGCGCACTGGCCGCAAGCGTCGCTGCATTTTCCGGTATTGCCGAGGCGCAGGACAAGAGCCCCTGGCTCATCCGCGGCCGCGCACTGGCGGTCATGCCGGATGAAAGCGCGAATGTGAGCTTCCTCGGTGGCGACCTGGACATCGACACATCCATCGTCCCCGAGCTCGACATCACCTATTTCTTCGACGAGCACTGGGCCGCAGAGCTCATCCTCGCCGTCACGCCCCACGACATCACGCACAAGCCGACCGGCATCGATGTGGGCAATGTCTGGCTGCTGCCGCCGACCCTGACGCTGCAGTACCACTTTACCCCCAAAGACCCCGACTTCCGTCCCTATGTCGGCGCCGGCATCAACTACACGACCTTCTTCGGTCACGACGATGCCGATCCGGCGATCGCCAAGGCGCATTTCAAGGACAGCGTTGGCTTTGCCTTGCAGGCAGGCTTCGAGATCCCGATCGACGAGCACTGGACCTTCAACGTCGACGTCAAGAAAGTCTGGATCAACACCGACGTGCGCCTCGACATGGCCGCAGGCCCCACACCGATCAACGCCGACGTGGACATCAATCCCGTGATTGTCGGCGTCGGCTTCGGCTACCGCTTCTAGCCAGCATCCCGCATCCGCCGCGCCAGCCGCGGGGCGGATGCGGGTCACCCGCCGAAGCCCGCCCTGCGACAATTTGTTCTATTTTTGTTTTCAGCGTTTTCGGCGATGTTCGGCGCTGTAACCACTCACCGTGGATACATCCGCCAGGTCCCCGCGCGGGACCCCGACTCACCCGATCTCAATCAACGAAATCCTGCAGCCGCGCCCGCACATCCTCCGGGATGCGCCGCGGCTTGCCCGTCATCGTGATGATGGCAGCCTCGACCTTGGCAGTGACCAGCTCGACCCCGTCGCGCTTGACCCACTGCTCACCCGTCAACCGCGCGCCTGACATGGTGCGATAGCGGGTATGGATCTCGAGCGTGTCATCAAGCCGCGCCGGCTTGGCGTATTCGATTTCCAGCCGCCGGATCGTCCAGGCAATGGGCTCCGCATTGGCCAGCATCACCATGTGGTGAATGCCGGCAAGACGCAGGAATTCCGACCGCCCGCGCTCCATGTAGCGCAGGTAATTCGCATGATAGACGATGCCCGACACGTCCGTGTCTTCATAATAGACACGCACCGGCAGGATATGGAGTTTCCCGTCGAAGCGCCCCATCGAGGCAATGTCAGGTGTCGCTGTCATGTGGATCCGGCGTATCGAAGAGCGTCTGTTGTGTCACCGATTTTGGCGCAACCAGGCCCAGATGTGAATAGGCAAGCCCGGCAGCCATGCGCCCGCGCGGCGTCCGCTGGACAAACCCTTCCTGCAGCAGATAGGGCTCGATGATCTCCTCGATGGCGTCCCGCGGCTCGCCCAGGGCCGCCGACAATGTCTCGACACCAACCGGCCCACCGCCATAGTTTTCGATGATGATCTTGAGATAGCGCCGGTCGAAATTGTCGAGCCCGCGCGGGTCGACCTCCAGCCGGTTGAGCGCCGCGTCCGCATGGGCGGCCTCGACCCGCTCGAGCTTGGCCACCGCGGCAAAGTCGCGGATCCGGCGCAGCAGCCGCCCGGCGATGCGCGGCGTCCCGCGCGCGCGCGCGGCCACCTCGCGCGCCGCCTCGCTGCTCATGTTCAGCGCAAGGATCCGTGCCCCGCGGCTCACGATCTCCATGAGTTGCGCGACCTTGTAGAATTCAAGCCTGAGCGGAATGCCGAACCGGTCACGCAACGGCTTGGTGATCATGCCCGAGCGTGTCGTCGCGCCCACAAGCGTGAAAGGGGCCAGGTCGATCTTGACCGTGCGCGCCGCCGGCCCCTCGCCGATGATGAGGTCCAGCTGGAAATCCTCCATTGCCGGATAGAGAACTTCCTCCACCGCCGGGTTGAGCCGGTGGATCTCGTCGATGAACAGCACGTCGCGCGGCTGCAGGTTCGTCAGGATGGCCGCAAGGTCGCCAGCACGCGCGATCACGGGCCCCGACGTCGAACGGAAATTGACGCCAAGCTCGCGGGCGACGATCTGCGCCATGGTTGTCTTGCCGAGGCCCGGCGGGCCCGCAAGCAGCACATGGTCGAGCGCCTCGTTGCGCCCACGCGCGGCATCGATGAACACCTTGAGGTTGGCGCGTGCCTGGTCCTGCCCGATGAAATCGGCAAGGGTCAGCGGCCGCAGCGAATTCTCGCCGCCGTCATCCTCGCGCGTATCGGCGCTCACAAGGCGGTGCGGCTTGGTCGTGGGATCGTTCTTGGCAGCCATCACGCGGCACTCGACAGGGCGCGAAGGCTTTCACGGATCAACTGGGGCAGGGGCAGGGCGTCGCCCTCGCGTGCCATCACGCTGGCCACCGCCTGGCTCGCCTGCACCGAAGAATAGCCGAGGTTGACCAAGGCCGAAACCGCCTCCCCCGAGGCACCCGCCGCAGGCAACCCACCAAGCGGCACGCCAGCCGCCACGTCGCGCCCGCCGCTGACGGACAGCGTCACGGCCTTGTCCTTGAGCTCAGCGGCAATGCGCGCGGCAAGCTTGGGACCGACCCCCTGCGCGCGTCCGATCTGTGCCTTGTCGCCGAAGGCGATCGCCTTGGAAAGCTCCTGCGTCGTCTGCGAACCCAGCAGCGCAAGTGCCACCTTGGCGCCCACGCCCTGCACGGTCTGCAGCAGGCGGAACCATTCGCGTTCCTCCGATGTCGTGAACCCGAACAGCTTGATCGCGTCCTCGCGCATCTGTGTCTCGACGAACAGCGTCGCCCGCTGTCCGGTCGCCGGCAGGTTCGACAGCACGCGCGCCGAGCAATGCACGACATAGCCCACGCCACCAACATCGACGACGGCGAAGTCTTCGCCGGTTTCGTCGACAATGCCTGTAAGTTTTCCAATCATCTCGACACCGCAAGTTTGGCTTCCGTCAGCCGGTTGGCAGCAGACCAGTGGGCGTGCGTGATGGCAACAGCCAGCGCATCGGCCGCATCCGCGCCTTGCGCATCGGACTGCGGCAGGAGCATCTTGACCATCACATGCACTTGCTCCTTGTCGGCATGTCCGACGCCAACGACGGTTTTCTTGACCTGGTTGGGTGCGTACTCCGCCACGCTCAGGCCGGCGCGGGCCGGCACCAGCAAGGCGATGGCGCGCGCATGTCCAAGCTTCAGCGTCGCGACCGCATCCTTGTTCACGAAGGTCTGCTCCACCGCAGCCTCGTCGGCGCGGGCGTCCTCCAGCACCTTGCTGATCCCGTCATGCAGCTGCACCAACCGGTCGGCCAGCGAGCCCTCGACCGTCTTCACGATGCCGCAGGCGACAAACGACAGGCGTGAGCCTGCAACATCGATGACGCCCCAGCCTGTCCGGCGCAGTCCCGGATCGAAGCCAATGATGCGCCTTGATCCGGGGAAAATGGCCAAGAGACGTACCCTGTCTGTTCACGTTTGCCGACCATAGCGTGATTCGCCCTTGCTGAAGTGTTACAACCCGCCATTCCCCCGGCGCGAAAGGGGTAGGCCTGCACCGGAAAATTCCTGCGCGGCGCGGTTCGGATCGCGGTCGCTGACACAGGCGCCACCACGGCCCGGCAGCCCGCGCCCGCAACCCATCTTGAAACGCAGGGCCCCTTTGGGGTTTATCTGCGGCCCAATTCCAACGATTTAGCCGGATGAGCAAGACCCATGGCAGGTCATAGTCAGTTCAAGAACATCATGCACCGCAAGGGTGCCCAGGACGCCAGGCGTTCGAAGCTGTTCTCCAAGCTCGCCCGCGAAATCACCGTCTCGGCAAAGCAGGGCCTGCCGGATCCCGAAAAGAACCCGAAGCTGCGCGCGGCCATCATTGCCGCCCGCAAGGAGAACATGCCCAAGGACAACATCGAGCGCGCCATCAAGAAGGCCCTCGGGGGCGACGCCGAAAACTACGAGGAAGCCCGCTATGAAGGCCGTGGCCCCGGCGGCATTTCGGTCATCGTCGAGGCACTGACCGACAACCGCAACCGCACCAGCGGCGACGTGCGCTCGCTGTTCTCCAAATATGGCGGCCAGATGGGCGAAACCGTCGCCTATCAGTTCGACCGCCTGGGCCACCTCCAGTACCCCTCCGACAAGGCAACCGCAGACCAGATGCTCGAGGCGGCGATCGAGGCGGGTGCCGACGACTGCCAGTCGGGCGACCAGGCCCACGATGTCTACTGCGCAAGCGACGGGCTGAACGAAGTCCGCGAGGCGCTCGAGAAGCGCTTCGGTCCGCCGTCGGTCGCAAAGCTCGTCTGGCGCCCGCAGAGCACCGTGCCCGTCGAAGGCGACGCAGCCCAGAGCCTGGTCAAGCTTCTCGAGGCCCTCGACGACCACGACGACATCCAGAACGTCTACGCGAACTTCGAGATGTCGGACGAGACCCTGGCCAAGCTCGCAGGCTGAAGACCGCGGCTGGGTGCAGGTGACGTTGACTGCAAGGTCAACGTGCGCCCGCACCTGAAGTCTCTGTCATCTGCCGGTGTTCAGGCTTGGCGGATACACGTCTTTCGGGGTAGGGAATGGGGCAAAGCCGGGCCTGACGGGCCCGGCGCGGAGCCCAATTTTGGACATCTTGCCCTGCTGTAGTCGGCCGCGGTTCCCAACCGGAGGGCCGACCGGCGCAAGCGGGCAGGCGGAAAGGACAAGTCAATGGATCTCGCCGGCATCGCGCCTGCGCACGAAGCGCTCTGGCTTGTCGGCGCATTTGCCGACGCGCTGTCCTCAGCAAGCGACGTGGCCGCCACCCTGCAGGCCCCGGCGCCGGCACCCGTCGATCCGGCCTTTGCCGTGCCGCTGACCCCGCCGGGTGACATGGCGGCAGCCTCCACCAAGCCGGGCGCCGAAGTCATAGACATGTCGCCCATGGCCCTCTTCATGAAGGCCGACATCGTCGTCAAGTCGGTGATGGGCATCCTGCTGCTGCTGTCCGTCTGGTCATGGGCGATCATCATCGGCAAGTGGGTGCGCCTGTCGGCCGTCCGCAGCCAGGCCGACCGCTTCGAGCAGACGTTCTGGTCCGGCCGCTCGCTCGATGACGTCTACGCATCGCTCCAGACACGCCAGGACCACCACCCCATCGCTCAGGTCTTTGTTGCCGCCATGCGCGAGTGGAAACGCTCCTTCGAGGCGGGCCCGGTTTCAACCGGCCTCCTGCCCAGCGTCAAGGATCGCATCAACAAGGTCATGAACGTCACCATCGGCCGCGAGCTCACGCGCCTGGAATCCTCGCTCGGGTTCCTCGCCACGGTCGGCGTCAACGCCACCTTCATCGGCCTGTTGGGCACCGTGTGGGGCATCATGAATTCGTTCCGCCAGATCGCCGCCAGCCACGACACGTCCCTCGCCGTGGTCGCCCCCGGCATCGCCGAGGCCCTGTTTGCCACCGCCATGGGCCTCGTCGCGGCCATCCCGGCCTCGATCGCCTACAACCACCTGTCGACGTCGGTGAACCGCATCGCCGCAAGGCTCGAGGGTTTCGCCGAGGAATTCTCGGCCATTCTCTCGCGCCAGCTTGACGAGAAGGCGCGCTGATGGCGGGCACGGTTTCAGGCGGCGGCTACAGGCGGCGCGGCCGGGCAGGGTCCCACCGCCCGCAGTCCGACATCAACATCACCCCGCTTGTCGACGTGATGCTCGTGCTGTTGATCATCTTCATGGTCACCGCGCCGCTGCTCACCCCCGGCGTTCCCGTCGACCTGCCCAAGGCCAGGGCAAAGCTTCTCAACGATGCCGACAAGGAGCCCCTGACTGTCACCATCGACAAGGACGGCAAGATCTTCCTCCAGGAAACCGAGATAACGCTGGCCGAACTTGCGCCCCGCCTGATTGCGATCGCAAACAACGGCTATGACCAGCGCATCCTGGTGCGCGGCGACACATCCGTCGATTACGGCGCGGTCATGCGGGTGATGGGCGAGTTGAATGTCGCCGGCTTCCGGCGGATCGGTCTTGTGACAGGCCAGCCCCGTGACACAGACAAACAGCCACAATAGGGCCCGCGAGTCCGACCCGCTCTGGGGCGCGGCCATCTTCTCGGCGATGCTGCATGCCGGCGCGCTCGCTGCGGCCGTGGTGGCCTGGCCTGCCTTTGCCCCGCCGGTCATTGTCGCGTCCCAGTCCATTCCCGTCGATCTCGTGACCATCGCCGACGAGACCAACGTGACGCCCCAGGAGATGGCGCCCGAACCCGTGGCGGAGCCTCCGCCCGAACCGGAGGCACCCCAGACCCAGATGTCCACGCCCGACGAGCCGCCACCACCACCGCCGCCCGAGCAGGACGGCTTCGTCGAAGAGGAAAAGCCCGAGCCCAGGAAGCCCGAGCAGAAGCTCGCAATGGCCGAGCCTCCGCCCAAGCCCAAGGACAAGAAGGAAAAGAAGAAGGAAGAGTTCGACATCGATCGCATCACCAGCCTGATCGACAAGATGGACAAGAACCCGCCCGCCGCCGAAACGCGCGAGGGAGCCAAGGCCTCGGCCCAGAAATCGGTGAAGGGTGTCGGCGCGCAGAGCGCCATGACGGCAACCGAAATCGACGTGCTCAGGTCGCAGTTGCGCAAGTGCTGGAACGTCCCCGTCGGCGCGCCCGATCCCGCAGCTCTGGTCTTCAGGCTTCGCATCATGCTGAACCCGGATGGCTCGGTTGCAAATCCGCCCGAACTGGTTGACCAGGCCGGATTGTCGGATCCCTATTTCCGCGCCGCCGTGGATTCCGCCAAGCGCGCCGTTCTGATGTGCAGCCCGTTCCAGTTGCCACCGGAGAAATACGAAGCCTGGAACGACATCACGATTACTTTTGACCCCACCAGGATGGCGGGGTATTGACCCGCCGCCTGCAAGGCCGGGCAACCAGACAAGAGGAGTGCACCATGGATTTCAGATCGCGCGCAGCCTGCCTGTGGGCCGCACTGCTGGTTGTGGCCCTGTCCTTCACGCCATCGGCCCAGGCCTCCTTGCAGATCAAGCTCGACGAGGGCGTGGTCCAGCCGATACCCATCGCGATCACGGACTTCTTCGCAGCCAATGCGCGCGACCAGCAGGCCGCAGCCGACGTCGCCGCGGTCATCCGCTCCGACCTCGAGCGTTCGGGCCTGTTCATGCCGCTCGACCGCGCATCCTTCATCGAGAAGATCCCCAATTTCACGACCGTTCCCAATTTCAACTCATGGCGCGTCATCAAGGCCGAAGGCCTGGTGACCGGGCAGGCCATGATCGTCACCGGCGGCTTGCTCCAGGTCGATTTCCGCCTCTGGGACATCTTTGCCGGCAAGCAGGTCGTGGGCATGAGCTTCAAGACCACGCCCGAGAACTGGCGCCGGCTCGGCCATCTCGTTGCCGACGCGATCTACGAGCGCCTCACCGGCGAAAAAGGTTATTTCGATAGCCGGATCGTGTTCATCTCCGAGTCCGGCCCCAAGACCAAGCGCCGCTACCGCCTGTCGATCATGGACCAGGACGGCGCCAACCCGAGCTTCCTCACCAACGGTGACTTCATCGTCCTCTCGCCGCGCTTCTCGCCGGCGACCCAGGCGATCACCTACATGTCCTATGAGCGCGCGGTTCCCTCGGTCTACGTGTTCGACCTCCAGACCGGCCAGCGCGAGGTGATCGGCCAGTATTCCGGCATGACCTTTGCCCCGCGCTTCGCGCCCGACGGCAACCGGGTGCTCTTTTCCTATTCGCGCGACAACAATGTCGACATCTACGCCGTCGACCTGCGCTCGCGCCGGCCGGTGCGCCTGACCAGCGACCCCGGCATCGATACATCCCCGACCTATTCACCCGATAGCGCGCGCATCGTTTTCAACTCCGACCGCGGAGGCTCGCCACAGCTCTACGTGATGAACGCCGACGGTTCCGGCCAGAGCCGCATCTCGTTTGGCCAGGGCCGCTACACGACGCCGGTCTGGAGCCCGCGCGGCGACCTGATCGCCTTCACCCGCCAGAACGGGCAATCATTCTCGATCGGCGTGATGCGTCCTGACGGGCAGGGCGAGCGAGTGCTGACCACCAGCTTCTCCGACGAGGGCCCGACCTGGTCGCCCAATGGCCGCGTGATCCTCTTCACAAGGACAACCCCAGGTCGCGGCGCCACCGGCGGCAACTCGAGCATCTGGTCGATCGACCTGACCGGCCGCAATCTGCGCCGGGTCATCACGCCGGGTGACGCATCCGATCCCGCGTGGTCTCCCTTGAACAAGTAGGGTTTGCGACGCTGGTCACACGCATTAACAGGGGTTTAGGAATAATTTTCCCAACCCAACCGATTTTCTTGCTCTTGCGTATGAATCTGTCATAAGGCCAAAATACACGTGAATTGACGTCTTTGCGCTGTCGCAGGCGCGTTTAGGGAGACTGCACGATGGTTCGTTTCTTTGGTTCGCTCAGGATTGCCGCCCTGCTTGTTGTCGCAGGAACACTCGCAGCCTGCACGACGACCGAGCAGCCTGTTGCGCCGGTGACGCCAACCCAGCCCACCTCGTCGGTCAAGCCCGGCACGGCCGAGGACTTCCGCGTCAATGTCGGTGACACGGTATTCTTCGACCTCGACCAGCACACCTTGCGCGCCGACGCCCAGGGCGTCCTGCAGAAGCAGGCGGCATGGCTGCAGAAATATCCCGTCGTCAAGCTGGTGGTTGAAGGCCACTGCGACGAGCGCGGCACACGCGAATACAACCTCGCCCTCGGCGACCGCCGCGCCTACGCGGTGAAGGAATATCTCGTCAGCCTCGGGATCGACGCCACCCGCCTCCAGTCCAAGAGCTACGGCAAGGAACGCCCGGTCTGCGCCGAATCCGACGAGAATTGCTGGCAGCAGAACCGCCGCGGCTACTCCGTCATCCTGAGCGGCGCGGGTTCCTGACACCCGCCTGTTCCTGCGGATTTTGAAGGGGGGCCACGTGCCCCCCTTTTATTTTCCTGCAGACTGCCCCAATTTCGCCAACGACATCAGGCCAATGACCATAGGCGCGCAAACGGCTCGGACCCGGGCCCCTGCGCGACGGCCATGCCCTTCAACTGACGGAGCCTCGTTTCATGTTCAGCTTCAACCCGCTTCGCCCCCTGCTTCTGGCCACCGTGGCGTGGGCGGGGATAACGATGGGCGCAGGCCCCGCATTGTCAGCCGACATCGACGACGTCAGCGACAAGCTTGACCGCGTCGAGCGCGACCTGCGCGAGCTGCAGTCCGAGGTCTACAAGGGCCATCCCCCGGCAAGCCAGCCGGGCGGCGCCCCGGGCACGCCTGCCAACGCCGCGCGCATCAACGACGTCGAGGAATCCCTGCGCGAGTTGCGCGGCCAGGTCGAGACCATGGCCTTCCAGATGCGCCAGCTGCAGGAACAGCTGGAACTTGCCCGCCGCGAGACGAATTTCCGCCTCGGCGCGCTCGAGGGTGGGGCGCCTGCCGCAACCATCCCCCAGCCAGCATCCGCGCCCGTCGCCACCACGGCGCCGGCGCCACGCATCCTCAACGTGTCCCCGAATGATGCCGGGTCCAATATCGCCGCCCGCCCGCCTGGTGCGCTTGGCACCCTGAAGGCAGACGACGTCGGCGACATCGAGGCCGTCCTGTCCCCGCGCCAGCAATACGATGCCGCGATGGATCTGCTCAGCCGCGCGCAATATGTCGAGGCGCAGTCCGCCTTCAAGGCTTTCGTGGCTGCAAACCCGAAGGAGGAGCTCGCCGGTTCCGCCCAGTTCTGGGTCGGCGACATCGCCTTCACGCAAAAGGATTACAAGACATCCGTCACGGCCTTTGCCGACGTGATCAAGCGTTTCCCCAAGACGACCAAGGCGCCGGACGCCATGCTCAAGCTTGGTCTCTCGCTGCTGGAATTGAAGCAGAAGAAGGAAGGCTGCACCACGCTGGGCGCGGTCAAGTCGAAATTCCCGACGGCACCCAAGCCGCTTCTCGAACGGGCCGCCAAGCGTTTTGCCGATGCAAAATGTGCCGCCGGCTAGCCAGGATCTCCCTCTGGAACGGGCGGCGTTCGCGGCCGCCGCGGCATCCGTCATCCCCGCCAACCTAGGCTTTGCGCTCGCCGTATCGGGCGGCGCGGATTCGATGGCGCTGATGTGCCTGGCCGCCGAATGGTGCCGCAGCATCGGCCGGCCGCCCCCGCTGGTGATCACCGTCGATCACGGCCTGCGCGAGGCGTCCGCCGCCGAGGCCGCGCAGGTTGCGCGCTGGGCTCAAGCATGGGACCTCGAGCACCTGACATTGTCCTGGGCAGGCCGCGACCAGCCCGGCAACCTGCAGGCCGAGGCGCGACGCGCGCGCTACGCGCTGATGGGTGAAGCCATGGCAGCGCGCGGCATCTCGGTGCTGGCGACGGGCCACACGCGCGACGACCAGGCCGAGACCTTCCTCATCCGCCTCGCGCGCGGCAGCGGGCTTGCGGGCCTGTCGGGCATGAAGCCGCGCGCGCCGTTCCCGGCACGCGGTCAAGCCGCGCACCGCATCGCAAGGCCGCTGCTCGATGTGTCTCACGCAAGCCTGGTGGCAACGCTTCGCGAGCGAAGCCAGCCCTGGATCGAGGACCCGAGCAATGCGAACCCGCGCTTCCTGCGCGCCCGCATTCGCGCGGCAACACCGACCCTGGAGGCGCTGGGCCTCACGCCGCAGCGCCTGTCTGCAACAGCCGCGCATCTCGCGCGCGCCAATGAGGCCGTTGATCTGGCCGTGCGCGCACTTGCGCATGACGGGGTTGCCTTCACCCCCTGGGGCTACGCCTTGCTGCAACCGCAGGCGCTTCGCGCGGCGCCCGCCGAGGTGGCGTTGCGCCTTGTCGCCCGGATCATCGCAACCGTCTCCGGCGAACCCTACACGCCGCGCTTCGAGGCCCTCTCGGCCCTGGTGGATTGGCTGGGCGCGCCGGCACCGGCCTCCGGCCGCACGCTGGGCGGCTGTCGCGTGGCGGCAAGGGCGGACGGCACGGTTCTTGTCGCGCGCGAACAAGCAGCGATGCTGCGAGCCGCGCACACCCTGCGACTGGCACCCGGCGGGCGGGGCATCTGGGACGGCCGGTTCGAGGTCGCCATTGCCCAGCAGGCGCCGGAAGCTGAATACGACGTAAAGCCCCTTGGCCTGCAGGGGATCCGGGCGCTGGGCAACCGGGGCCGCCTTCCGCCCCACGAGCCCCGGCGCGTGGCCGCGACCTGTCCTGCAATCTGGCACGCTGGCCGCCTCGTCAGCGCGCCAAACCTCGGATACGACGAGGGAATTGGCGCCACGGCGGTCTTCCTGCAAGCCTGAGCGGCGCTACGTCAGCCTCGATTTCGCCCCGGCAAAGAAGGCGGGTCCGGTTCGAAATGTCCTGTGAACCCGCGAAGTGCTACATTGCACTGGCATAGTCTGCCGTGCGCACCTATTTGAATGGATGGGCAAGGCGGGGAAGCCAAGCCGCCTCTTACCACCTGGCAATGGATCCAAATGGTCGGAAATCAGAACAATAATCTCAGGAATATCGTCGTTTGGCTCATCATCGGCCTGGTCGTTCTGGCGCTGGTGAACCTTCTGTCGGACCGAGCGCCGCAGGTAGCCACCGCCGAGATCCCGATCTCCCAGGTCGTCGAGGACGCCAAGAACGGCCGCATCGAGAACGTGACGTTCCAGGGCAGCCGCGTGACCGGCAAATACCGCGACAGCGGCAAGCAGTTCACGTCCGTCGCCCCCAAGGATCCCACGTCCATCACGACCGAGCTGATGAACAGCAAGCAGGTCACCGTCAAGATCGATCCCAGCGACGGCGAGGGTTCGTCTCTCCTGTCCGTGCTTGTGAACTGGCTGCCGATGCTGCTGCTGGTAGCCGTCTGGATCTTCTTCATGCGCCAGATGCAGGCGGGCAGTGGCCGCGCCATGGGCTTTGGCAAGAGCCGCGCCAAACTGCTGACCGAACGCCACGGCCGTGTGACCTTCGAGGACGTGGCCGGCATCGACGAAGCCAAGGACGACCTGCAGGAAATCGTCGAGTTCCTGAGAGACCCGCAGAAGTTCCAGCGCCTCGGCGGCAAGATCCCGCGCGGCGCGCTGCTCGTGGGCCCGCCAGGCACCGGCAAGACGCTGCTCGCCCGCGCCATCGCAGGCGAGGCCAACGTGCCGTTCTTCACCATCTCGGGTTCCGACTTTGTCGAAATGTTCGTCGGCGTCGGCGCCAGCCGCGTCCGCGACATGTTCGAGCAGGCAAAGAAGAACGCGCCCTGCATCATCTTCATCGACGAAATCGACGCCGTCGGCCGTCATCGTGGCGCAGGCCTCGGCGGTGGCAACGACGAGCGCGAGCAGACGCTGAACCAGTTGCTGGTCGAGATGGATGGCTTCGAGACCAACGAGGGCATCATCCTCATCGCGGCGACCAACCGCCCGGACGTTCTGGATCCCGCCCTGCTGCGTCCCGGCCGCTTCGACCGCCAGGTCGTCGTGCCGAACCCCGACATCGTCGGCCGCGAGAAAATCCTGCGCGTCCACATGAAGAAGGTGCCGCTGGCACCCGACGTCAACGCGAACACCATAGCCCGCGGCACCCCCGGTTTCTCGGGCGCAGACCTGGCCAACCTCGTGAACGAGGCGGCCCTGCTGGCCGCGCGTCGAAACAAGCGCATGGTCACCCAGCGCGAGTTCGAGGAAGCCAAGGACAAGGTCATGATGGGCGCCGAGCGCCGCTCGATGGTCATCGACGAGGAAGAGAAGCGCAAGACCGCCTATCACGAGGCCGGCCACGCCCTCGTTGCGCTGCATTGCCCCGCATCCGACCCGATCCACAAGGCCACCATCATTCCGCGCGGCCGCGCGCTGGGCATGGTCATGCGCCTGCCCGAACGCGACAGCTATTCCTACGCGCGCGACAAGATGTACGCCAACCTCGCGGTCGCCATGGGTGGCCGCGTCGCCGAGGAAATCATCCTCGGCTACGACAAGGTGACGTCCGGTGCCTCCGGTGACATCCAGATGGCGACCGGTCTGGCACGTTCCATGGTCACGAAGTGGGGCATGAGCGACCGCCTTGGTCCGCTGCTCTACGCGCAGAACGAGGAAGAGGTCTTCCTCGGCCATTCGGTTGCCCGCACCCAGAACGTCTCCGAGGCGACTGCCCAGTTGATCGACGAGGAGATCCGCCGCTTCGTCGAGGAGGCGCACGAGAAGGCGCGCAAGATCCTGACGGAACACCTTGACGACCTGCACACGATCGCCAAGGCGCTGCTGGAATACGAGACCCTGTCGGGTGACGAGATCCGCGCACTCTTGCGTGGCGAGCGCATTGTGCGCGAAACGCCGCCGGAAGAGCCGACGGTTCCAACCCCGCCGCCGTCCTCGGTCCCCACCTCCGGTCGTCCGCGTGGGCCCGATGGCAACGGCCCTCATCAGCCCGAGCCTCAGCCGAGCGCCTGACAGGAACGGCGCCGGCATGTCTGCGAGGCCCGGTCCGGCGATCTTCGGGATCGTCAACATCACCCGTGATTCCTTCTCGGACGGTGGCCGCTTCCTGGCGGCCACCGACGCCATCAGCCACGCCAGGGCTCAGCTGGCAGCAGGCGCCGACGTCCTCGACCTCGGCGCCGCCGCTTCCAACCCCTCCGCCGAGCCTGTGTCCCCGGAACAGGAAATTGCCCGGCTGGAGCCCGTCGTGGCCTGCGGCATCGACCGCGCGCGCATCTCGGTCGACAGCTTCGCCCCCCAGACACAAGCCTGGGCGCTCGAACAAGGGGCAGGGTGGATCAATGACATCCAGGGATTTCCCGATCCCGGTCTGTGGCCGCGCCTGGCTGCATCGAGCGCGCGTCTCGTCGTGATGCACAACATCGTCGGCCGCGGCGTTGCGCAGGTCACCGAAACCGATCCGGCGACGATCATGGAACGGCTGTTCGCCTTCTTCGACGCAAGGCTCGAGGGGCTTCTGGGCGCGGGCGTGGCGCGGTCCCGCATCGTGCTCGATCCCGGCATGGGCTATTTCCTCGGGCGCGATCCGGACGTGTCGCTCACGGTCCTGCGACGCCTGCCTGAACTGCGGCAGCGCTACGCCTTGCCCGTGCTGGTGTCCGTCAGCCGCAAGTCGTTCATCCGCAACCTCGCGGGCGTTGACGCGGCAGCGTCCGGTCCCGCCACCCTCGCGGCCGAGCTTTTCGCAGCCGACAGGGGGGCTGCCTTCCTGCGCACCCATGATGTCGCCGCCCTGCGCCAGGCCCTCGACGTCTGGCAGCCGCTGGCCACGGCAAGGGTAAACACCGATTAAGGACCCGCCGCCAACGAGGGCCCCCGTTTTCGCCCTTGTTGAGGAAATTGTGCTAGAAGCCTTCCCAGGAACAAGACTTGCAGCCGGAGCGCGAGATGAGCCGGAAATACTTTGGAACCGATGGCATTCGCGGCAAGGCCAACGCCACCATGACGGCCGAGACGGCGTTGCGGGTCGGCATGGCGGCCGGGCGCTATTTCACCCGCGGCGACCACCGGCATCGCGTCGTGATCGGCAAGGACACGCGCCTGTCGGGCTACATGATCGAAACGGCCTTGGTCGCAGGCTTCACCTCTGTCGGGATGGACGTCTTCCAGTTTGGCCCGCTCCCAACGCCCGCCGTTGCAATGCTCACCCGCTCGCTGCGCGCCGATCTCGGCGTGATGATCTCGGCCTCGCACAATCTCTACGAGGACAACGGCATCAAGCTGTTCGGTCCCGACGGCTACAAGCTGTCTGACCAGGTCGAGACCGAAATCGAAAAGCTGATGGATGGCAGCCTGCGCGAGGGTCTGGCCGACCCCAGCCGCCTCGGGCGCGCCAAGCGCATCGATGACGCGCAGGCCCGCTACATTGAATTTGCCAAGCGCACCTTCCCCAAGAGCCTGCGCCTCGACGGGTTGCGCATCGTGGTCGACTGCGCCAATGGCGCCGCCTATCGCGTTGCGCCCGAGGTCTTGTGGGAGCTGGGCGCCGAGGTCATCAAGATCGGCGTCGATCCCAACGGCTTCAACATCAACAGCGAATGTGGATCGACCGCACCCGCGCTGATGTGCAACCGGGTGAAGGAAACACGCGCCGATCTCGGGATCTCGCTCGACGGTGACGCCGACCGCGTGGTGATCTGTGACGAGAAGGGGCAGATCATCGATGGCGACCAGATCCTGGCCCTGATCGCAGGCTCGTGGTCGCGCTCAGGCCTGCTCAAGAGCAACGGCATCGTCGCCACCGTCATGTCGAACCTCGGCCTCGAGCGTTACCTCGACGCCATGAGCCTGCAGCTTGTCCGCACGGCCGTGGGCGACCGCTACGTCGTCGAGCACATGCGCGAGCATGGCTACAATGTTGGCGGCGAGCAATCCGGCCACGTTGTCCTCAGCGATTTCTCGACCACCGGCGACGGCTTGATTGCGGCCCTGCAGGTACTGGCGGTCCTCGCCGAATCCGGCAAGCGCGCCAGCGAGGCCGCGCATCTCTTCGAGCCGATGCCGCAGATCCTGCAGAACGTGCGCTTCCGCCCTGGCGCCAAGCCGCTGGATAACAAGGAAGTCGCGCAAGCCATCGAGGATGGCGAAGCCCGTCTTGGAAAATCGGGGCGCCTTCTCATCCGCAAGTCGGGAACTGAGCCCCTGATACGCGTCATGGGCGAGTGCGATGACGAGAAGCTGGTGCGAACCGTCGTCGGCGACATCGTCCGCGTGATCGAGAAAGCCTGCGCCGCCTGAGCAGGCGCGCGGTCTTCTAACGACGGCGGCGCTGCATTACACTCGCCGTCATGAACCCGAATCTTCTGCGTGGCCGCGTGCTCAGCATTGCCGGCTCCGACTCCGGCGGCGGCGCCGGCATCCAGGCTGACATCAAGACCGTCACCGCCCTAGGCGGTTTCGCGATGACGGCTGTCACCGCCATCACCGTGCAGGATACGCAGGGTGTCTCGGCCATCCACGCCGTTCCGGACGCCATCATTTCAGCCCAGATCGACGCCGTGCTCGCTGACATCGGCGCCGACGCCATCAAGACCGGCATGCTCGGAACGCCGTCAGTCATCACAGCGGTCGCCGAGGCGATTGACCGCGGCGCCGGCACCGCGCCGGTCGTGGTCGATCCCGTGATGGTGGCCAAGGGCGGCGCCTTGCTGCTCGCCGACAGCGCCGTTGGCGCCTTGAAGGACAAGTTGCTGCCGCGCGCAAGCCTCATCACCCCCAACCTGCCGGAGGCCGGCGTCCTCATCGGCCGCCCGCTGGCGACGCTCGCCGACATGCGCGGCGCCATCGCCAGCCTGCGCGCCACGGGCGCGCGTGCCGTTCTGCTGAAGGGCGGCCATCTCGACGCTGACGAGATCGTCGATATCTATGATGGTCCCGAAGGCCGGCATGAATGGCGTGCGCCGCGCATCGCTAGCCGCAACACGCATGGCACGGGCTGCACGCTTGCCGCCGCGATCGCCGCGGGCCTGGCGCAGGGCCTGCCCATGGTCGAGGCGATCGGCCGCGCGCGTGCCTATGTCAGGATCGCCATCGCGACCGCCCCCGGCTATGGCCGGGGCCACGGCCCCCTCAATCACGCGCACACGGTGCGTCCCTTCGCAGGAGAATGAAATCATGGAACTCAGGATCTGGCAGGTCGATGCCTTCGCCGATCGCCTCTTCGAGGGCAATCCCGCAGCGGTGATCCCGCTCGCGTCCTGGCTCACCGACGAGCAGATGCAAGCCATCGCCGCCGAGAACAATCTCTCCGAAACCGCATTTTTCGTACCCGCGGTCCCGGGAGATTACGCTCGCTGTCACCTGCGCTGGTTTACGCCGGAAGTCGAGGTCCCCCTCTGCGGCCACGCCACGCTGGCCAGCGGCCACGTGATCCTCGCAAACCTCGCCCCCTCTCTCCAGGCTGTAACCTTCTCGACCCGGAGCGGTGACCTGTCTGTCGTCCGGGGCGCGGATGGCCTGCTCGAAATGTCGTTGCCCGCCTACGAGGCACAGCCCCATCCCGATACCGAGGACTTCATGGAAGCCCTCGAGGAAGCCATGGACATTGCCCCGCGCGAGATCCTCAAGGCAAACTACGCCATCGCCATCTTCGAGAGCGTGGACGAGATCCTCGAAGCCGAGTCCGACAGCACCCTCGCAGAGGCGCTCGAGGAATTCAGCGAGGATGGCCTCATCATCACCGCATCCGGCGGCGACACAGGCTTTGATTTCGTCTCGCGCTTCTTTGTGCCAGGCAAGGGCGTGGCCGAGGATCCGGTGACCGGATCTGCGCATGCGGCCCTGGCGCCCCTGTGGGCCCGTCGCCTCGGAAAGACGCGCCTCAAGGCCCGCCAGCTCAGCGCCCGCGGCGGCACGCTCGATTGCGAA
>JBEIHO010000050.1:0-18934 GCA_040381215.1 Alphaproteobacteria bacterium
CCAGAGGAATTTGTCCGGCGGATAGGCTGGGTTCTCGGCGTTGACGGCCTGCGGGTCATTCTTGGGCAGATAGAGAGTTGTCGCAGAGTTGAAGCCCAGAAAGGCGTCAAAGCCTCGTGCTTCGGGCCGCGAGGTGGGCGAGTCTCCCAGATGCCACTTGCCGACGCCAAGGGTTCGGTAGCCGCGCTCGCGCAGGCGTTCGGGCAGCATGACCTCGGTCGTCGGCACCTGCATGTTGCCGGTGGCCGGGTACGTCGCTTCGTGCTCGGCGTGGAAAATCGTCGGCCAGGGCGATGCGTTATCGGCAACACCAATGACCTTGGCATGCTGCAGACCGGTGGGCGTGAACTCGAAGCCGAAGCGCGTTGCAAAGCGTCCTGTCATCATGGCGGCCCTTGACGGGGCGCAGGTCGCATTACCGGCATAGCTGCGCTGGAAGTCGATGCCGTTGCGCGCAATGGAGTCGATGTGCGGGGTCTTCACGACACCCCCGGCAACCCCTCCGCCATTCAGCGAAATGTCATTGTAGCCGAGGTCATCGGCGACAATGAGAACGATGTTTGGTGGATTCCCCTCGGCCCGTGGAGCGTTGGTAGCAGCCTTCCAGTCAACCACCTGGTTTTCTCCAACCGGATCGCGCAGGGCTTGCATGATACCTGGCAGGTAGTACCAGTATTGCTGCCAGAGCGCCCATCCAACGAGCGCCACGGCGGCAATGAGCGTCAGTGCAATACGGGTTCTGGGTCCAATTTTCATGAAGGCTTCAATCCTCAAGAATGCGAGACGCGTGTCGGTCAGTCTCCTGCATACCTGAATCCACTTCAACCCTGTCGGGATGTGGAGACGCCGGACAAAGGAAAAGGGCGGGTGATAAGCCCGCCCTTCGTGCATTCTGGCCCGGTTTCCCGGCCGTTGCGACTTACTTCTTCAGGTCGATCGTCGCGCGACGGTTCTGCGGTTCCTTGACGCCATCGCCGGTCTTGACCAGCAATTCCGTCTCGCCGCGACCCGTGGCCGAGATCTGGCCTTCGCCGATGCCCTTGGCAACGAGGCCGGACTTGGCTGCGTTGGCGCGGCATTCGGAGAGCTTCAGGTTGTAGCTGTTCGAGCCAACCGTGTCGGTGTGGCCAACGATCAGCACCGAAGCCGAGCCCTGCGTCTTGGCAGCCGAGGCCGCTTCCGTCAGGACGGCGTCAGCTTCAGCCGTGATGTTGCACTTGTTGAAGCCGAAGAAGACCACGAACTGCTCGGGCTCGGCGACAGGTGCCGGCGGCGCGGGCGGGGCGGGCGGAGCTGCAACGGGTTCTGCATCTTCATACAGGTCGTAGCGCAGGCCGACCGTGACCGTGTGCTTCTCGATGTCTTCGAGGTTGGCAGTGTAGACGTCCTTGAACACCTCGGCCGAGTAGCTCGGCGCGTCGACGTTGAGATAGCGATAGGTCAGCGTCAGGTCGAGGCGCTTGCTGATCTCGTAGTTCACGCCCACGATGGCCTGGTAGGCGAAGTTCGTGTCGCTGTCTTCGAGGCCTGCAACTTCCAGGTTCGAGAAGTCGACGCCAACGCCGACGCCGAGGCTGAGGTCGATCTTCTCGGCCAGCGGGATGTCATAGATGAAGTTGACCATGGCGGTCCACTCGTCGAGCGAGCCGGTCGGTTGCTTGCCAGCGAAGATCGGCTCGTCGGATACCCACGGAGCTGAGACCAAATCCCCTGTCATTCTCGAAGGGCCGCCAAAGGCCACGTCGAAATCGTTCGAGCGGTAACCGCCTTCGAGTTCGATGCGCCAGTTGTTGTCGAAGCCGTAACCGAAGGTCACGAGCCCAGCCCAACCCGTATCGAAGTCAAGCGCGCCGCCGTCCGAACCGCCGCCGTGCATCGAAAGTTTGGAGAATTCAGAATCCGTCGCCCAGCCATCGTGGCTGATCGTGAAATCATTGTCGCCGATCCAGTTCGCGCCGGCTTCGATGCCGATGTACCAGCCCTGGTTATGGGCGTCCGAATTGGATGTGGAAATGAGGGAGAGCGCGGCAACGGTGCCGAGCAGGATGAATTTGGATCGCATGAGATACCCCTTATTGAACTGGACGCCACGGGGGGGCAGCGCCTACCCAGTTAACGGGGTACTTACCAGCACATGCTTGGGGGTCAACCCGCAAGAGCGTCAAAAAAAGGTAAATATGCCTCGGGGGGACAACGGGTCGCGGAAAAGTCGTTTTCTGCGTTAATTGGTGAACAGGATTCCATTCCTGCGTGCGGCCCTTTCATACCAAAGGGCTACCCCTTTAGGGGTGTCCCCGCAGGGGCCTGCGGGGCTATTTCATTATGTCACCGTAATGCGTTCAGGCCTGTGGCAGGGCGGGACGCTGCGCGGATGCGGTGTCCTTGACGCTCTTTGCGGCGATCCAGAGTTCTGCCGACTCCCGGCCCATGAATTCGCTCCATGCCGCGATTGCGTCATCGGCGAGGGGATGCGTCTCGCCGCGGAACTGGCCTGCAAGCCAGAAGCCCGGGCGACGGGTCTGCGGAGAGGGGATCAAATTGCGGAACAGGTTCATCATCGGTTGGGTCCAACGCGCGTCTTCTGGTGCCGGTGTCTTGCACAAAGGCTGTGCATGCTTAACGCGCTTTGGCTAAAACCCCGTTAAGAGCGGGGAGACGGTTGCGCCTGCGGATGGCGGCGCGCATGGTTCGGGGAGGGCGGACGATTCCCTGAGCCGTCCTTGCGTGGGAGATATCGGTGGCAAACCCAACAGAACTGGCCATGAAGCACGGGCTGGCCACGGCTGCGGCGATCGTGGCGACGGTGATGACGCATTCCTATCTCGAGGCCCTGACGGCGCCGGGTATTGCGCTCGTGTTCGTGCTGTTTCTTGCGCTCTTCAACGGGATTGCGGCCTTCCTCGGCCTGAAGCCGGGCGGCAAAACCTAGCCTGGTGCTAGGTGTGCGGGGGCTGAGGCGTTATGTTGCGGCCCCTACGGGGGCTGGACACGGACATGACTGACGCGCGTACGCTGGCGCTGCTGGCTCAGCTTGAAGAGAAGGTCCGCTGGCTTGCGAGCTGGACCATCCACAACGCCAACCATTTGCGCGACAATGATGACGGGTTGAAGGTTGGCGGGCACCAGGCGTCCTCGGCGTCGCTGGCCACGATCATGTCGGTTCTGTACTTCGCGGTCCTGCGGCCTGAGGACCGGGTTGCCGTCAAGCCCCATGCCAGCCCGAATTTCCATGCCATCCAGTATCTGCTGGGCCAGCAAGACCTTGAGAAGCTTGTCAATTTTCGGGGCTACAAGGGCGCCCAGAGCTATCCCTCGCGGACCAAGGACACCGATGACGTCGACTTTTCAACCGGGTCGGTCGGTTTAGGGGGCGCGCAGACGCTGTTCTCGTCACTTGTGCAGGACTATGTGCGGGCCCATGGCTGGGGGCATGCGCGCCCCGAGGGCCGCATGGTGGCGCTGATCGGCGATGCCGAGATGGACGAGGGCAATATCTTCGAGGCGCTTCTGGAGGGCTGGAAGCACGACCTTCGCAACACGTGGTGGATTGTCGACTACAACCGGCAGAGCCTCGACGCGGTCATCCGCGAGGGGCTCTGGTCCCGGTTCGAGAGCCTGTTCCGCAATTTTGGCTGGGACGTCGTCATCCTGAAGTACGGACGACAGCTGGAGGCCGCGTTCGCCGAGCCGGGCGGGGAGGTCCTGCGCGACTGGATCGAGCGTTGTCCGAACCAGCTCTACTCAGCCCTGACCTTCCAGGGCGGCAAGGCCTGGCGCAAGCGGTTGCTGGATGATATCGGCGACCAGGGGCCTGTCACGGCCCTGCTGGAACGACGCAGCGACGAGGCGCTGGCGGCGCTGATGACCAATCTGGGTGGTCATGACATCGAGGTGCTGCTCGACGCGTTCCAGGCCTGTACCAGCGATCGTCCGGTTTGCTTCCTCGCCTATACGATCAAGGGGCATGGCTTGCCCCTGCAGGGGCACAAGGACAACCATGCAGGTCTCATGACGCCGCAGCAGGTTGAGACCTTGAAGGCGAGCCTTCGGATCCGCGATGGGCATGAGTGGGAGAGGTTCGAGGGACTTGAGGCGCCGCCGGCGGTGCTCGAGGCGTTCCTCAAGGATGTGGCCTTCGTCCAGGGCGGCTCGCGTCGCTTCAAGGCGCGCACCATCGATGTGCCGCCGAAACTTTCCTTCGCGCCACAGCCAGTGATGTCGACCCAGGCCGGGTTTGGAAACCTGATGCACGAACTGGGTCGCGAAAAACACGAGCTGGCCCAGCGCATTGTCACGTGCTCACCTGATGTGACCGTATCCACGAACCTGGGTGGGTGGGTAAACCGGCGCGGGCTTTTTGCCAAGGAGGCCGTGGCCGATATCTTCAAGCGCGAGCGCATCCCCTCGACGTTCTCCTGGGAGTTCTCGCCGTCGGGCCAGCATATCGAGCTTGGCATTGCCGAGATGAACCTGTTCATCCTGCTTTCGGCGCTTGGCTTGTCGCATTCCCTGCACGGGGAGCGATTGATCCCGGTCGGGACGCTGTATGATCCCTTCATTGCGCGCGGGCTCGATGCCCTGAATTATGCCTGCTACCAGGATGCGCGCTTCATCCTGGTTGCGACGCCGTCCGGTATCACGCTTGCCGGTGAGGGTGGGGCCCATCAATCCATTGCGCAGCCGCTGATCGGGCTGTCGCAGGATGGATTGTGCAGCTTCGAGCCTGCCTTCGTCGATGAGCTTGCCGTCCTGATGCGCTTTGCCATGGACTATGTCCAGCGTGATGGCGATGGCGATCCCGACGAGCGAACCTGGCTGCGGGACCAGACAGGTGGCTCGGTCTATTTCCGGCTTTCGACACGCCCGGTCGAGCAGCCTGTGCGTGACATGACGGAGGCATTGGCGCGCGACATCATCGACGGGGCCTACTGGATGCGCCGGCCGGGACCCAATGCCGAGGTCGTGATTGCCTACACCGGGGCCGTAGCGCCGGAGGCGATTGCAGCCGCGGGGTTGATGGCAGAAGACCGGCGGGATGTCGGATTGCTTGCGATCACGTCGGCTGACCGGCTGAATGCCGGGTGGACGGCTGCGCAACGGGCGCGGGAGCGAGGTGCCCTCGGTGCGCGCAGCCTGGTCGAGCGCCTGATGGCGGATGTTCCACGCGATTGCGGCGTGGTCACGGTGCTTGACGGGCATCCGGCTACGCTGGCATGGCTTGGCTCCGTGCATGGCCATCGCGTGCGTTCCCTGGGCGTCGAGCATTTCGGCCAGACAGGGTCGCTTGGCGAACTCTATCGCCATTACGGGATCGACGCGCAGGCGATCATGCGGGCTGGAGAGGTGCTAGCCGCGGGACGGCCGCTGCGGCATCTCAGGCCCATGTTCCGTTGACGACAATCAAGTGGAGGGTTGCAGAGTGAGATTTTCCCTATTCCCGATCGTGCTGGCGATGCCTGTGCTTGTGGCTTGCGAGACTGTCGATGGCGGACAGTCCCCGTCGGGCGCTGCGGATGTCGAGGTCAAGGTGTCGCGGGTGAGCGAAAGCGGCGTCGGTGAAGCCATCGGCTCGATCTTTCTTGCAGACACGGCTGCAGGGCTCAGCCTGCGCGTGGATCTTCGCGGGTTGCCTGCAGGCGCGCGCGGCTTCCATATCCATGAGAAGGGCGATTGCGGTCCTGGCATGCGCGATGGAAAGCCGGTTGCAGCCCTTGCTGCCGGTGGGCACTACGATGCGCAAGGCAGTGGTCGGCATGAGGGACCGCACGGGCAGGGTCATACGGGCGACCTGCCATCCCTGATGGTCGACGAGCAGGGGCGAGCGCAAGTCGTGGTCACGGCATCGCGCCTGACGCTCAAGGACATTCGCGGGCGCGCCATCATGATCCATGAGGGTGGCGATAATTATGCCGACCAGCCCAAGCCGCTTGGCGGTGGTGGCGGCAGGATCGCGTGTGGCGTGGTTCCGACTGCGTAACGTCTACTCGCGAAAAGTCTTGTCGAGTTTGAATCAATAGTCCCTGCCATGTTTCACCGGGGTGCAATGCGCGCGAGCTAGCGTTGCTCCCCGGGGTGCTTTCATGCGCCGTCTTGGCAAGGGAGATCTGATCGAATGTCGCAAGGTATGCGCGTTCTTGTTTTTGCGTCACAAAAGGGCGGCGTGGGGAAGACCACGCTGGCGGGGCATATCGGCGTGCAGGCCGAACGCGCCGGGGCGGGACCGGTGGCGCTTGTCGATACGGATCCGCAAGGCAGTCTTGCAAAGTGGTGGAATTGCCGTCGCGAGGAAACGCCAGCCTTCCTGCATTCGGTCTTCACCAATCTCGTTCATGACCTGGATGAGGCGCGTGCTCAGGGCTTCAAGCTGGTCGTGGTCGATACGCCGCCGGCGGTAACGAAGGCGATTTCCGAAGTCATCGCGTTTGCCGACCTTGTCGTGCTGCCGACGCGGCCAAGCCCCCACGACCTGAGAGCGGTCGGACCAACCATCGATATCTGCGAGGCCCGACGCAAGCCGGTTGTTTTCGTTCTCAATGCGGCGATGGCGCGCGCGCGCATCACCATGGAAGCGGCAGTGGCGCTGTCGCAGCATGGCACCGTGGCACCTACCACGGTTCATAACCGAACCGATTTCGCGGCGTCGATGATCGACGGTCGCACCGTCATGGAGGCCGACCCCGAGGGGAAGTCCGCGGAGGAGATTGCTGCCTTGTGGGACTACCTGCAGATCCGCCTGCTGCGGCGAGACATGTCTCCTGAATTGCTGGCCGATGGGACGGCGGCTGCGACAGCGAGCCGGCACGTCAATCACCTTGGACGCGTGGCGCCCGCCTTCGGTCGCCGTGCGGCGCAGCTGTGAGGAGGTTTTGTGAATGAGCAAGTTTGCCTCTCTCACGTCAGGGCTGCTCGCGCGCAAGGGAGCTGCCGAGCCTGCATCGCTGTTGCATGTCGACAGCCCTCTGGCGCGCGTCGATGCTTGCGGGCCTGATCTGCGCGCACTGAGCGCGTTTGGAAGGCGGCCGGTTGTTTCCGAGCCGCCTCCTTGGCCTGCGCGCGAGGCCGAGGTCCGCATCGTGGCGCCGACGCGTCCCGCCCCGGTACCGGCGCCTGCGTGCCCTGCCGATGCGATGGACAGGGCGGCTGTGCATGCCTGTCCCGATGGCAGCGCGGATCCCGAGCGGCTTTTCCATGTGAGCCTGCGGTTGCGCAGACGGCGTTTCGTGAAGCTGAAGCTTGCGGCGGCCCTGCTGCGTCGCCCGACGCAGGACATCGTAGGTGAGGCTTTGGACCAGTGGTTCGACGGCCTGCCACCCGGGATGCTTGGCGATTGCCCCTGCATACGCGGACGGTGATGGCGGGATGGCTTTCGTCCGGAACGGTTTATGAAATGTAAGTGCTGCCCTTTTTTTGGCGGCAAATCAGATACCCCCTCCAGCGGATGTCTAAAATTCTAGGTATTCCCTTCAGTCGGCTGTAAGGCGCCTGGGAGAGACTACCGCTTGGTTTTCTGGAGCACTTTGGCTCATGGCACGATCAAAGACATTTCTTCGGCGGTTCAGTGACAGTCTGTCCGGAAACATGGCCATCATGTTCGGCATCACGGCCCCCGTCGTTGTTGGCGCCGTCGGCCTTGGGGTTGAAACCGGGTACTGGTAATTCAAGGATCGCGGCCTGCAGACAGCGGCGGATACGGCTGCGTTTTCGGCGACTGTCGAGTTGCGGCGCGGTGGCACGTCGACCCAGGTCAATGCCGTCGCCAGTGCCGAGGCCATCGAGCAGGGCTTTGATGCCGGCGCCGGCACCATCGTGATCAATACGCCGCCGCAGTCCGGCAATTTCCGGGACAATCGTGCCGTCGAGGTCCTGCTTACGCTGCCCGTACCCCGGCTCTTCACCGGCATGTTCCTGCAGGAGGATCTGACGCTGTCCGTCCGCGGCGTGGCGCACTACGATGATGCGGGGAAGGCGTGTGCGCTTGCGCTGGCACCGGAAGACCCCCAGGCGCTGTCGTTCAGCGGCAATTCGGTCACGATGCTGAATGACTGCAGTGTCATGTCGAATTCGCTCGCGGATGATGCCATCAGTGTGACGGGTTCTTCCGAGATAACGGCGCCCTGCCTTGTCAGTGCTGGTGGCGTGGTTGCCGGTGGCACCGTGAACATGACGGAATGCGCAGAGCCCGTCACGTAAGCTGCGCCTGCCAACGACCCCTATGCCGCGCTGCCCAAGCCATCCGTGAGCGGACCCTGCCTGAATCTTCCTTCGGGTGGAGGTGCGGTCACCCTGTCGCCGGGGCGTTATTGTGGCGGCGGCAACGTGAAGGGCAACGTCACGTTTTCCCCCGGGGTTTATGTGATGGATGGCGGCAGCATGCGGGTGAATGCGACTGCGGTCCTGAACGGCACGGGTGTCACGTTCTATTTCACCAACAATGCCACGATCGATATCAATGGATCGGCCACGCTTACACTGGCGGCGCCAGTGACCGGTGTGTACCAGGGGATGCTGTTCTGGGGTGACAACGCCAACAGCGCCAGCGTCATAAAATTCAACGGCAATGCGAGTTCCCGGCTGACGGGCGTCCTGTATTTCCCTAAAGCGGAAACACAGTTTCTTGGCAGTTTTTCCGGCACGAATGGCTGCATGCGTATAGCCGCTTACAAGATCAAGTTCGGTGGGTCGACCGGCATGAATTCAGAGTGCGAGTTTGCGGGCATCCGGGACATCTCGATCCCCGGGCGTGTCGTGTTGGTAGAGTAGGGTGGTACGTCCATGAGAAAATATCTTGCGTTCTTTTGGTCGGACATCCGGGGCAACTCTGCTGTGGAGTTCGCGCTCATCCTTCCTGCCATGCTGGCCGCCCTCATCGGCATCATCGACCTTGGATACAATGTCTATCAGCGTGGTGACCTTGATGCCGCCATGCGATCCGGCGCGCAGTATTTCATGAACGGCGGCAAGGACGTCGATACCGCCGTGTCGATCGTCGATTCCGCGTGGACTTATCGGCCCGAGGGGGCTGTCGTCAGTTCGGAGAAGTTCTGCATGTGCGGCGAGACGGTCAGCGTGTGCAACAAGCTGTGCCCCGACCGTTCCTATCCTGTCAGTTATCACCGCATCTCGGCGTCGGCGACGTTCCAGGGACTGGTGTCGGAAAGCCAATATCAGACATCGCAGGCGGTCAGGGTAAGGTAGGCGCACCATGTGGAAGAGATTGGCCGGCATCGCAGCAGACCGGAGCGGGGCGTCTGCCCTCGAGTTTGCCATCCTGCTGCCCGTGTTCGTCTCGATGCTGCTGGGAACGGTGCAGGTCGGAATGCTGTTCTACCAGGCTGGCACCGTGCAGCACGCGCTTGAGGATACGGCACGCGAGGTGATGGTGCAGTCTTCCATGACGTCCGGCCAGATCGAAACGTCGATCCGATCGCGTCTGCAGGACCTGGTCTCGAACGAGGTTGTCGTGACCTATAGCGTCGAGACCGTGGGCAAGGCGTCGGTCGCGAACATAAATGCGGCGTTTACCTTGGAACTATTCATCCCCTTCGTGCCGGCGTTTTCGGTGCCCATGGTGGCCGAGACGCGCGTTCCCTTCGTTCCCTGAAGGGCTTGCGTTTACGCGCCATTGAGCCTGACGGGTTATGATCGGGTCCTTGGCTTTCCTCGGATTGGATCAATCATGCGCAGCGGTTTCGGCAAGACGGCAAGTTTCATCGCGGGGATCGTGCTCGTGATCGCAGGCGCGTTCGATCTCTATGTCGGCGTCATGAATGTCGGCTTGGGAGAGGGGGCTCTGGTCGAGATTTCCCGCAGCTTCATGCTGCTCTTCCCGGGATACGCCTTCCTTGCCTACTCGCTTCATCCCAGCATTCACATGTCCTCGCACGGCGTGGCGGCTGCCGGCGTGACGCAGGCCGTCGAACCCGTGGCCGTGACGATGCCTGATCCCGTCCCGGAGAATGTCATCGTGTTTACGTCGCGCGCGAATGGCGCAGGGCCGGCTTCTCCCGGATTCAGGAGCTACCGGTAACCTTCCGGGCGGTTGTTGCGGCGGCGGGATTCCCAGAGAGCCACCACCATCGTGAGCGCTGCCAGCGCCAGTACGGCTGCGCCGGTGTCGAAATATTCGGCCGGGCTGCAGTCATAGGGCATGCCGACCGCACTGGTGGCCAGGTGCACGAGTGAGCAGACCCCTTTACCAACAAGGCCCACGACGTCGCTTCCGTTCATGGCACGCTCCCTAACTCCTATGGCTGGCAGTGCAAGACCTGGACCGATCGCGGCGTTCTGCGCCTTGGGGTGGTTGTCTCAGGGGTTCCCGTCCCAATGCTGCACAGATCCCCTTTTCACAACGGTACAAAGCGATCTAGAAACCCGTCATGATCCGGGTCACTGAACTGAAGCTGCCGTTGGGCCACGAAGATGCCGCGTTGCGGCCGGCGCTGTTGCGTCGGCTGGGCCTTGCCGAACGTGACCTGCTTGGGTTCAGCGTCTTCAAGCGGGCCTTCGACGCACGCCGCCCGAAGGCGATCGAGCTCATCTATACGATCGACGTCGACGTGGCGGACGAGGCCGGTGTTCTCAAGCGGCTGCGCGGGGATCGCCATGTGTCCGTGGCGCCCGATACGACCTATCGGCATGTCCGCAAACTTGCCGCGGCCCCCGCAAAGCGGCCGGTCATCATTGGCGCCGGGCCGTGCGGCTATCTGGCAGCGGTGGTGCTTGCGGAGATGGGTTTTCGGCCGCTGATCCTCGAGCGTGGCAAGATCGTGCGGGAGCGAACGAAGGACACGTTCGGGTTCTGGCGAAAGCGTGAGCTCAATCCGGAATCCAACGCGCAGTTCGGCGAGGGAGGTGCCGGCACCTTTTCGGACGGCAAGCTCTACAGCCAGGTCAAGGATCCAAGGTTCCTGGGGCGCAAGGTCCTGACGGAGTTCGTTGCCGCGGGGGCGCCGCCCGAGATCCTCTACGTCTCCAAGCCGCATGTCGGGACCTTCCGGCTCGTTTCCATGGTTGAGGCGCTGCGCGAGAAGATCATCGCCCTGGGCGGTGAGTTTCGCTTCGAGACCCGCGTCGAGAGGATCCTGATCGGCAAGGATGCGCGCGGTGAGCGCCGGGTGGAAGGCGTCCTGCTTGCCGGTGGCGAGACGATCGAGGCCGACCACGTCGTGGTGGCTGTCGGTCATAGCGCGCGCGACACATTCAAGATGCTGCACGAGGAGGGTGTCTTCATCGAAGCCAAGCCCTTCTCGATCGGGTGCCGGATCGAGCATCCGCAGTCGGTCATCGATCGGGCGCGCCTTGGTCCCAATGCCGGCAACCGCCTGCTGGGTGCGGCCGACTACAAGATCGTCCATCACGGGTCCAATGGCCGGTCCGTCTATAGTTTCTGCATGTGCCCGGGCGGGACGGTGGTGGCGACGGCATCGGAGCCCGGTCGGGTGGTCACCAACGGAATGAGCCAGTATTCGCGCGCCGAGCGCAACGCCAATGCCGGCATCGTGGTGGGCATATCGCCCGCCGACTATCCGGAGCATCCGCTTGCCGGGATCGATTTCCAGCGGCAGTGGGAGGCCTTGGCCTTTGCCGCTGGCGGTGGAGATTATTCGGCGCCGGGCCAGCTCGTGGGTGACTTCATTGCAGGCAAGGGGTCAACGGCGCTGGGCTCGGTTGTTCCGTCCTACAAGCCCGGGGTAACGCCGACGGATCTTGCGCTGTGCCTGCCCGATTATGCCATCGCAGCGATGCGCGAGGCGCTGCCGGCCTTTGGGCGGCAGATCCGTGGCTTCGACATGCATGATGCCGTCATGACCGGTGTCGAGACGCGCACCTCGTCACCGATATCGATTCGCCGGGGCGAGGACTTCCAGAGCATCAATACGCGCGGCCTCTATCCTGCGGGCGAGGGTGCGGGCTATGCGGGCGGCATCCTGTCGGCCGGGATCGATGGCATCAAGGTGGCTGAGGCTGTGGCGCAGCAATGCGTGAGTATGGTTTAGGCTGCCTTGGCCATGTCGGGTATGGCCTTGTCCACCTCGGCGAAGGTCACCCAGCGATGTGCAAGCGGGTCGTAGAGCTGGCATCGCCGGGTCAGTTCGAGATGATAGCCGATGCTCCAGCGCACAGTCCGGGTGGCTGTCGCCATTGACTTTAGGTGAGCTTCTGCGGCCTTGAGGTGCTGCAGCGGTATGCCCACATTCAAGTGGTGGGCGGGGTGTTGCATGATCCGATGCATCAACTGGTCGATCCACTCGGGGAATACCATGTGTACCGTTCCTGCGAGCGACTGCTCAACCGTCGAGGGTTGCCCTGTCGGCTGGCTCCATTTCAGGTCAGGGGCCGTATGCTGAACTACGGAAAGGAACGAGATAAAGGCATTCCAGACGAGAAACGGGATGGCCCAACTGAACAGGCACGCGCTCAGAAAGGCGCTGAGTGGTGAGAGACCCCAGACTTGCATGGTTGCCATTGTGGTCGCCCCGAGGAACACCACGAACCAGGCATAGACGAGGATGATGTCGAACCATGCCTCACGCGACAGCCGTTTGGATCCCTTCAGGAAGGGGAGGGCCATGTCGGGCAGCCAGACGTCCAGCAGATAGAAAAGGGGTTGGCCCCAGAGGCTTCGAATAAACCTGTAGCGCCGCTGCTCCCATGGTGTCGCATGCCTGTATTGGGTAACGGTCATGGGAGGGAATGCATTGTCGACGCCAAGTTGTGCGGTGAAGACGTGATGGACGCGATTGTGGTGATGCTTCCAGAGGCTGAAGGGGTGCAGCGCTGGCAGGAATGCAAGCGTGCCTGCAATCCTGTTCAGCAGACGGCTGTTGCTGAAACTCTGATGCCCCGCGTCGTGACCGACAATTGCCGTCAGCGCGATCATTGTCCCGGCCCCGATTGCGAACAGGAGTTTCAGCCAGATGTCGCCGGACAGTATTGTTCCTGCTACCATCACTACGTAAAGCAGCAGGTCAAAGGCAAGAAGCGCCAGCGAGAAGGTCGCCGATCGCTGCGCGAAACGGATCAAGGACGTCCGCATGAGGCTCAACCCCGTTGCCCCGGATGATGCCGAGGCCGATCTGAATTCAAGACAAGGGTAGTGTGCGTCACGGGCGGGTGCAACCCGATAAGGGTTAAACTGCTCTGTCCGTGCAGGGACAGGTCGTTAACGCAACGTGATCTGAATCGACAGCATGTCTGCATCAGCATCAGTCGTTCCGACGAGAGTTCCCCTCAGTTCGTTGCCGGATCTGGCAGCACTCAGATTGATGGGTTCGTCGAGGAACATCAGGCGCGCATAGCCGAGCTGGATGGATGTTGATGATGTGATGTGGTGCTCGACGCTGGCTGACAGCCATGTCCGCGTTGCATCCGGTATCCGGGGGTCCCTTGTTGCATTGCGTGCGGGCGATCCATCGATTGCCGCGCCGGCGCGAAAGGTCCAGTCAGGATCATGGTCGTACTTTGCACCCATGGCGTAGAGCCATGCTCCGGACCAGCCATACGCCTGAAAGCTGTCTGGCTGGGAAGGGTTGGAGAAACTGATGCGCAGCTCGTCGATGGAACTCCAATCCGTAAAGGCAACTTCGCCGAGGATTGTGAGCTTGTCTGTTGCCTGCCAGGAAAGACCTGCCGAGGCAACGTAGGGCAACGAGAGGCGTGTCCGCGCCTTGCCGTCGATGAAGGCCCCGCTTGCGCCGGAGATAGCCTCGCCGACGCCGGCCGTGTCGAGCGAGAAGTCCACGTCGCCCCGAAGGTCGTGCCGGATCTGCGAGCGCCAGGCCACGCCAAGGGCGAGCCTGTCGTCTGGCTTCCACAAGAGGCCGGCGCGGTATCCTATTGCCCAGTCATCGGCCCGGAACTCGGCGAAACCGTCCTGTTGGCCCGGCAATGCGCCGGGGATGCTGAACAAGGCGCCAATGGTGCCGAAGTCGATCGCGTTCGACAGTACGCCTGTGGCGTACTGTACCTGCAAGCCCGCGCCAATCGTGAGGCTGTCTCTCACCTGCCAGGCAATGTCCGGAGCGATATTCACCGTGAGCAGTCGTGATTCGACTGCGTAATAGCGTCCCGCCCAGGTGCGGTCATAGACCGTCCCGAGGCCCCATGGGGCGGACACGGATACGCCCGCTGCCCAGCGGTCAGACAGCCGGATGCGCCAGGAGGCTCCCGGCTCCACGGCTTGTTGAATGAAGTCTTCGGGCCTCGTCGATCCGGAAATGCTCGTTGATGCTGACGTCGTGGCGAGGCCGAAGCTCGCACGGCTCGAAGGCAGGATCAGGTTCAGTGTCAGTTGCGCGTCGTCATCCTGCACGCCACCTGCTGCTGCTGGATTGAAGGGCAGGAAGGCTGCAGAATCATCGGTCGCCGAGGCGCCAGCGAAAGAGGTCGACGCGGCAGAAAGGCCGTACTCACGCAAGGCAAAGCCCGCCGCTTGGGCGGGAGTGTTCCAAATGGGCACAAGCTGGACGGCGAGCACAATGACGGCGCATGTCGCGCCGCCGCGCGTCGATCTCCCACCACGGGCAACCAAGTGTTTACTTTGCGGCAAGCTATCGCTCTGTCCTGACTTGTCTCAGGGTGCCTAGGCCATGTCCCAGGGTCAATAACCAACTCGTCCCGAGAGAAAATCTTCCGTGGAAACAAGCCAATTTTGCATGGTTCTTAACAGGTATGCCCTAGCTTCTTATTCACTGACAGGTGTGTCTGAGTGGCACTGATTACGTGAGCGCCGAGATCAAGAGAAGCAACGAGGCCATGTTCGACCTGGACAGGGTCTGGCTGACGTTCAAGGACCCGCAAGTCGAGAGGGACTTTGCGGCCCGCTCGTTTGCGTCGTCGATCCAGTTCGTCCGCTTCTACCTCCTCGCCGCCGTCATGCTCTACTCGGGGTTTGGACTGCTCGACCTGCTGGTTGGGGGAGAGCACACGAATGTCCTTTGGGCCATTCGCTACGGGATTGCGGTGCCTGCCATCGTTCTCATCCTCGCGCTGTCGTTCACGCGATCATTCGAGCGCTGGGTGCAGGCAGCCCTTGCCGCGGCACTGCTCTCGGGTGGTCTTGGCGTCATCCTCATGATCGCCGTCCTGCCGCCACAGCAGGCCAGCCAGTACTATGCTGGCCTCATCATGGTCGTGATTTACTCAGGCAGCCTGCTCGGCCTGCGGTTCGTGTACGGCCTTGTCTCGACGATGATCATCGTTGTTGCCTATCAGTTGGTCAGCATCTTCGTGAACCCGATTGCGGTTGAGGACCTCGTTTCCAACAATTTCTACCTGTGGATGTCATCCGGGGTCGGGGTGGTCAGTTCCTACATCCTCGATACGCACGCGCGAAGCCGCTTTGTGGCCCATCGGATCATCGAAGCGAAGAACAGGGCGACAGAAGTCCTGCTGGTCCGGGCCGAAGCCGCCAACCGCGCGAAGAGCGAGTTCCTGACAAACATGAGCCACGAGTTGCGCACGCCACTCAACGCCATCATCGGCTTCTCGGAAATCATCCGGAAAGAGCATCTCGGGCCGGTCGGGTCAGCCAAGTACATGGAATATGCCACCGATATCCACGACAGCGGGCGGCATCTCCTGACCATCATCAATGACATCCTCGACCTGGCGCGGGCAGAGGTCGGCAAGCTTGTCATTCGCGAGCAGGTCTTTGACATGTCGGGCCTCGTCGGATCCATCTGTGCCCAATTGGGACCGCAGGCGCTTGAAGCCGGCCTTGAGATGAAGGTCGAGGCCCTGCAGCCTTCTGTCTCGTGCAGGGGTGATCAGCGATTGTTGCGGCAGGTCCTGCTGAACGTCGTGTCGAATGCGATCAAGTTCACGCCGCCCGGTGGTCATGTGTCGGTCTCGCTGGCGGCAAACGAAGACCAGGGGATCTTGATCGAGGTGGTCGATACGGGCGTTGGCATTCCTCCGGGCGACCTGGAGCGGGTGCTGCGGCCATTCGAGCAGGTGGAGCGTGCGCTGACGCGCTCGCACGCCGGGGCAGGCCTCGGGCTTCCCTATGCGGTCAAGATCATGGAGTTGCACGAGGGCAGGCTTGCGATCAGGAGCGCTGTCGGGGCGGGCTCTACCGTCACGGTCAGCCTGCCGGGTTCGCGTTTCCTGGAAACGTTGGATGACGATGGCGAGATCCGGGTCCTGGACCTCGCCTAGTTTGCTGTTTTCTCAAGATGCGTTCTTGCGAACGAAGAGAAGTCTCACGCGGCCCGTCGGTTCGAGTTCGGTCCAGGCCTTGCAGTTGGCCATGTTGCCGGTCCACGCCAGCATCTCGGCGTCGTTGCGGTAGAAAAGGTGCCAGTCCGTGATGAATTCCATCGGCCAGAGATTGCTGAGGTCGGTCTGGTTCATGTTGCCGACAATCAAAAGGCCGCCGGGCTCGAGCCTCTCGTAAAGCCGCTCGGCCAGGGACCGGGCCCGCTTGTCGACGAGATAATCGACGAGGCCTACGGTGTAGATCAATGTCTGCGGGCCGATGTCGTCGAGCCATTTTCCGCCACGCAGCACGTCGGTGAACGAGACATTCAGGGCCTGAACCCGGGCGTGGCGCTTCTTGGTGACAGTATGGGGATGGCACTGCTCGTAGGCATAGGCGAGGGCGTTGGCTTCCTGGTCAATCAGGGTGAATGTGACCGGGGCATCGGGGGCTGACTGGTCCTGCAGATGCAACTGCACTTCACGCGCCGAGCCGCAGCCGAGGCTCACGATGCGGGCGCCGCCACGCTCGGCCTGGGCTTCGACCGTCTTGCGGATTTCCTGCCGCACGACTTCCATGCGGGTGGCGATGCATTCCGACACATCGAGACCCAGCCGATGCAGGAGCTGGGCGTAGACATCCTGTCCCTCACGCTGCCAGTCGTACACGTAGTTCATGATTTCGTAGTCGCCGGGGTAGCCGGCGGGCTTGCGATAGCTGCGCCACCAGACGGGCCCGTTGCAGAATTCCGGTGTGAGAACGGCTTCGGTGTAGGTCTTGATGTCGGCCAGTTGCTGCTTGTCGGACATGATGCCTTCGACAAGCTGGTTGCCGGCAAGCCAGAGCTTTCTCCATTGCGGAATGATGTTGGGCTCGCACATTTCGAAGGCTGTATCGGCGCTCAACCCGCCCTTGCGGCCGGGCATGGCGTGCTGGCTGGCATCGATGACGGCCCTGTAGGACCTCAGGAAGTGCAGAACGTCGGCGCAATGTGCCCGGTAATCCTTCGACACGGCGGTGATGCTGGTCGGGTCGAGGACGCGCAGTTGCTGTGAAATGCGTGCCTGGGCGTTGCGGCTCAGGAGCGAGTTGAAGTCGACGGTGCCGTCGATGAACTGGATCGCCACGCGCGTGCCGAAGGGGTGGCGTTCGCTGCGCATCACGCGCGCGCGGCTGGCCATGATGGAAACGCCGGCCTGCTTGATGTCGATGGGAAGGATGTCGCCTTCCGCGAAATCGATCTCGACGGTCTGGTTGGCGTTGATGCTTGCGCCTGTCAGGCTGAGATTGGCCAGCCTGAACTCCTGGCCGTGCAGCATCACCTTTGGTGGCGTGTCGCTGAACAGCTCCGTTGCGGCGAAGCGTTGCGGCCGGAAAAAGATCTGACGACCCGTTGAACCCTTCAGTTCTTCATACGCAAGCATGTTGGAGGCATCCCCGAACCTCTGTCCCAGCGTATTGCCTCGCTTAACATGAGGCTACTGGCGTTGCCGACAGGAAAGAGTTCCTTAACCCTAAGGGCAGACCGTTTACGAAACGTTATCCCTGTCGCGATGGGTCGTGGTCGAAGGCGCGGGGAATGCAGGGTTGGCGATTGCCCTATTTGCGTATTTTCTTCATGGCCTCGGAGATCATGGCCATCGAGTCGGTCGCGATGGCATTGCCCAGGCCGCGCAAGGGATCCGGCGATGCAACGGGCCGCACCGATCCGATGCGCAGGACCGTGTCGGTTGCGGCTGTCACGGGTCCGTTCAGGTTCATGCAGACGCCGGTGAAGTTCGGGCCTTCGCATACTTGCCACTCGCCATAGCCGTGGACCACAGCGCTGCCGGTCATGGTGGGCCAGGACACATGGGTGATGTTCGGTGTTTCGGCCTTCACGACGCGCGCGACGCCGTTGAACCCGGCATTGGCAAACAGCGTGAGCATCGACTGTCCCGGCGCGGGCAGGGAGGCGATCAGGCCGGACTGGGGCGTGTAGGACTTCTGAATGGCGTCGAAGTCGATTCTGGCGACATCGAATTTTTCCTTGCGCGCAATGCAGCCAATGTCGTGTGTCCGCCCCGGAACGGCGTGAACTTCTTCCTGTGCGCGGACGCGCTGGGTGGTTCCGTCCTGGTTGCGGGTCGTGAATTCGGAGTGGACAAAGTGGACCTTGCGGCCCGCCATGTCGCGGGTGCCGAGTTGCGCCACGTTGATGTCCTGTGCGCCCTGTGCCTTGTAGGTTGCGACCCAGAATTCCTTGGTCAGCATCGCCTGCATGGCTTGCGTGATCTCGGGTTGCTCGCGGCCTTGCGTCTGGGGTGTCTCGGTGACCACGACGATGCAAGCGCCCAGCAGGTCATTGCCGTTCTGGCGGCCCATGACGAGGGCGACCTTCTGGCCCTCGGGCTTGCCGGCTTCCCATTCGCTGGGGACGTCGACCGAAAAGCGTCCTTGCGGATCCGTGTAGCGTGAGCCTGCGTGGGCCAGAGGCGCCGTCACGAGCGTGGCGAGGGCGGCGGACAGAACGATCCGGTTCAGCATGGGGACGGCCTTGTCGATGCTAAGGGGCTGTAACTGGGCCAAAGCCTAACATGACCGCGCGGCGCGTCGAGGCGGATTCCGCACAGTCGTGCGGTGAAAGAGGCGTGCCGCTACACGCCATGCGGGGATCGCTCTCCCCCGTGTAGGGGGCGCAGGGCGCTGTGCACGCCCTGCGCGCAGGCCTCGTGGGCGTCAGATGAAGAACAGCCA
>JBEIHO010000051.1:0-18522 GCA_040381215.1 Alphaproteobacteria bacterium
CGGCAGGATCGTCATGCAGCGCACGCCGTCACGCGAGAGATCGCGGGCGATGGGCAGGGTCATGCCGACGACGCCGCCCTTCGAAGCCGAATAGGCGGCCTGGCCGACCTGGCCGTCCTGGGCTGCGACCGAGGCGGTGTTGATGATCACGCCGCGCTCGCCGTCTTCTGTGACGGGATCCAGGGACAGCATGCCTGCGGCCGACTTCGCGAGGCAGCGGAAGGTGCCGACGAGGTTGATCTGGACGATGCGGTCGAAATGCTCGATGGGATGGGGGACGACTTCGTTCGTCTCCTTCTTGCGGGCGGCCGTCTTGATGGCGATGCCGGTGCCGGCGCAGTTGACGAGGATGCGCTCCTGGCCGAGGGCCTCGCGCGCCTTCTTGAAGCCGGCGATGACGCTTTCTTCCGACGTGACGTCCACCTCGCAGAAGACGCCCTTGATCTCGGCGGCGACCTTTTCGCCCCTGCCCTTGTCGCGGTCGAAGATGGCGACCTTGACGCCGGCGGCGGCAAGCTCGCGCGCGGTGGCTTCACCAAGACCCGAGGCGCCGCCGGTAACGACGGCCGTGACGGAAGAGTTCAGCTGCATGGAATGAGACTTTCTGCTAGGGTGGAAGAATTGCGGCGACTTCATAGCCCCGGTTTTGGGCCGTGGCTAGAGCGGGTGCGGCCGGATGGAGGCGCTGATGCAAGCCTGGGTCGAGGAAAACGCTGCGTTACCCGCGGTCATCGTGCGGCACGAGCGGATTGCGCGCGAGGGCCTGTGGCGCAAGCTGCGACGGCTTGCCGGACGCCTGCCCTTCGCCGAGGACCTGGCTGCCGCCTATTACTGCGCGCTTGATCCGGCAACGCCCCTGGCTGCGCGCGCGACGCTAATTGCCGCTGTCGCCTATTTCGTGGTGCCGATCGATGCCATCCCGGATGCGCTGGCCCTGATCGGCTTCAGCGATGATGCCGCGGTGCTTGCCACCGCGATTGCGGTTGCGGGCGCCAATATCGTTCCCCTGCATCGCGAGAAGGCGCGCGCGGCACTCTTGATCGAGCGCCGGGCGCATGCAGGCTGACCTTCAGACGGCGTTCAGCGGGATCTTGATGTAGCTGGTGCCGTTGGCCTCCGGCGGTGGCAGGGCGCCGGCGCGAATATTCACCTGCACCGATGGCATGATGAGGACCGGCATGGCCAGCATGCGGTCGCGGGCGGTGCGGTTCCGGACGAACTCTTCCTCGGTGATGCCGTCGCGCACGTGGATGTTCTGCGCGCGCTCGGCCGCGACCGTCGTCTCCCATACATAGGTGTCACGCCCGGGGGCCTTGTAGTCGTGGCACATGAAGAGGCGGGTCGGCGGCGGCAATGACAGGAGGCGGCGGATCGAACGGTAGAGCGTGTGCGCGTCACCGCCGGGGAAGTCGGCGCGCGCGGTGCCGTAATCGGGCATGAACAGCGTGTCTCCCACGAAGACCGCGTCCTCGATGTGGTAGCTGACGCAGGCGGGTGTGTGTCCCGGCGTATGGATCACCTCGATCGAGAGGTTGCCCAGCGCCAGGCGCTCGCCGCCGCGGACGAGGCGGTCGAAGTCGCTGCCGTCGACGGATTGGTAGCTTGCGTTGAAGAGCGCCTTGAAGGTCTTCTGGACCTGCCTGATGTGCTCGCCGATGACAATGGGCGCGCCGGTGCGCTCGCGCAGCCAGGCGCCGGCCGACAGGTGGTCGGCGTGGGCATGGGTCTCGAGGATCCATTCGATCTTCAACGCTGCGTTGCTGGCGACATCGAGAATGGCCTCGGCCGATTTCGTCGAGGTGCGGCCCGCCTTGTGGTCGTAGTCGAGGACGGGGTCGATGATGGCGGCGGCCCGGGTGGCGCCGTCCCAGATGAGGTAGCTTACGGTGAAGGTGGGCTCGTCGAAGAAGGCCCTGATGTTCAGCGACATTTTCCAGCTCCTTTGCCTTTGATGCTTGACATATATATTAGCTATCTCTAATTTAGCAATACCTAATGCAAGAGGTGCTCGATGCTCTCGACCCGTGAACTCAGTGCGATGCAGGAAAATGCGCAGCAGGCCGCCGCGGTCCTGCGAGCGCTGTCAAACGAGACGCGACTGCTTGTCATGTGCCAACTGGGCCAAGGGGAGATGTCGGTTGGCGCGCTGCAGGAGGCCGTGGGCCTTGGCCAGTCGGCCCTGTCGCAGCATCTGGCACGGCTGCGGGCCGAAGGTTTCGTCACGACGCGGCGCGAGGGACAGACCATCCACTACCGTATCGCCGATCCACGGGTGAGCCGGCTGATCGGTGCGCTCCACGATATCTTCTGCAACCCGAAGAAAGGACGCCTGTCATGAACACCAATTGCGGCTTCTCTGTCCTTCCTCCGCTCGAGGTGAAGCGCCTCATGGATAGCGGCAAGGCGATCCTGATCGACATCCGCGAGGCGGACGAGTATGCGCGCGAACATATCCGCGGCGCGCGGCATGTCCCGTTGTCAGGGATTGACGCGCATGATTTCGACCGCGAACGCTCGGCCGGAAAGATCGCCATCTTCCAGTGCCAGAGCGGGCGGCGGACCGAGATGAACAGGGACAAGCTGATGGCGTTGGGGTTCAGCCAGACCCATGTCATCGAGGGCGGCTTGAATGCGTGGCGGGCGGCCGGACTTCCATCGCACCTCGACCGCGCACAACCGATCCCCTTGCAGAGACAGGTCCAGATTGCTGCGGGCAGCCTGGTCGTCCTTGGCGTCCTGCTGGCGGCGACGCTATCACCCTGGTTCGTGCTGCTCAGCGCCTTTGTCGGTGGCGGGCTGGTGTTTGCCGGTGTCAGCGGCACCTGTGCGCTTGGCGAACTGCTTTCACTCATGCCGTGGAACCGGACGCAATCAGCGTAACGGATTGCCGGAGGAAAAGACCATGACGGAAACAGACCTGCTTGCAGCTCTATCGGGAAGCGCCGTCGGGCTGATCCTCGGCGTCATCGGTGGCGGTGGCTCGATCCTTGCGGTGCCGCTGCTGCTCTATGTCGTGGGCGTCAGCAACCCGCACGTGGCGATCGGCACCAGCGCGCTGGCGGTCTCGGTCAACGCATTTGCCAACCTGATCGCGCATTCACGCGCGGGCAATGTGAAGTGGCCCTGCGCGATCGTGTTTGCGCTTTCGGGTGTGGCTGGCGCGTGGATCGGGTCGACGCTGGGCAAACTGGTCGATGGCAAGCAACTCCTCTTCCTGTTCGGCATCGTCATGGTCATCGTCGCGCTCTCGATGCTGCGGCCGCGCAAGAGCGAGGGTGATCCCACGGTGCAGATCACGCCCGCGATTGCCGCGCGGCTGGTCGGCATCGGGCTTGCCACCGGGGCCCTGGCCGGGTTCTTCGGCATTGGCGGCGGCTTCCTGATCGTGCCCGGCATCATGCTGGGCAGCGGAATGGCAATGCTGAATGCGGTCGGGTCCTCGCTGTTCAGCGTGGGCGTGTTCGGGCTGACGACGGCGGTGTCCTATGCCCAGGACGGGCTGATCGACTGGCGGCTGGCGGGCGTGTTCATCGTTGGCGGCCTTGCGGGCGGGCTTGTCGGCACGCGCCTTTCCGGCGTGCTCGCGGCGCGCAAGGGCTTGCTGACCCAGGTGTTTGCCGCGGTCGTGCTGGTGGTTTCCTTCTATGTGATGGCGAAGAGCGCAGGGCTGGCCTGAGGCTCACATACGTTGAGCCGCGGCGGCCTGCGTGATCTCCTGCCAGAGTTCGGCAACGTGGCTGTGTTCGGTCTCGAGCGCGCCGATCGAGACGCGCGCCATCCAGCGACCACCGATTGTCGATGGCGTGAGCAGCGCCCTGCCCGAGCGGTTGATCGCATCGACCCAGGCGAGCGTGTGGCGATCGAGTGCCTCGCCTGAAAGGCCTTGCGGCTCGTGCCTGATGCAGAGCGTCTGCAGGGTAACGGGTGCGAGGACCTTCCAGTCCGGCGTCCGCCCCACTTCATCTGCCAGCCAGCGGGCATTCGCGATGTCCCGGCGCAGGCGCGCGCGGATGGGCCCCAGCCCCTCGAGGCGCAGGGTCAGCCAGAGCTTGAGCGCGCGGAAGCGGCGACCGAGCGGAATGCCCCAGTCGCGATAATTCTTCGCCTGGCCGTCGGCTGCGGTCTGAAGGTAGCTCGGGTTCGTGGACATGACCTGCACCAGGAAGGCAGGGTCGCGCACGAAATAGAGCGAGCAGTCGAAGGCGACGCCCAGCCATTTGTGTGCGTTGACGACCAGCGAGTGGGCGTGCTCGACGCCGTGCCAGAGATGCCTGCATTCGGGCAGGACCATCGCCGCGCCACCCATGGCGGCGTCGACGTGAAGCCAGAGGCCGAATTCGCGCGCCAGTGCGGCGCAGCCCTCGATCGGGTCAATGGCTGTCGTTGCCGTCGTTCCTGTCGTTGCCACGATGGCGCAGGGCTTGCGGCCGGCGGCGATGTCAGCCTCGATCGCGCGGCGCAGGGCGGCGAGATCCATTGCGAAGGCGTTGTCGACGTCGACGTGACGGATGTTGTCGCGACCGAAGCCTGCGAGGAGGCCTGCCTTGTCGACCGAGCTGTGCGCCTGGGATGAGGTGTAGATGACGAGGCTACGGCCAGCGGCTTGCAGTCCGCCACGCGCGGCCGATTGTCCGGTCGCCTGCTCGCGCGCGCAGATCAGGGCGACGAGCGTTGCGGTTGATGCGGTGTCCTGGATCACGCCGCTCCAATGCGGCGAGAGGCCGAGGGCCTCGCGCATCCAGCCCAGCGTCACCTCCTCGAGTTCGGTGAGGGCCGGGCTTGCCTGCCAGTTGAGGCCAATCTGGCCAAAGCCCGTCGACAGAAGGTCGGCAAGTGCTGACGGCAGGCCGGCGTTGGCGGGGAAGTAGCCGAAGAACTTCGGATGCTGCCACTGGGTGAGGCCGGGCTCGATCACGCGTGCGATGTCGGCCAGCACGCCGGGCAGCGGCTCGGGTGTCTCGGGTGCATGGCGGGGAAGCGCTGCCACGATGTCGCCCGGCTTGACCTGCGCCATCACGGGGCGCGCGGCGATGCCTGCCCTGTAGTCGGCGACCAGGTCGATGAACGCGTGGCCTGCCTTGCGGAATTCGTCGGGTGTCATGCTGCCCTGGGGCCTCGCTTGATGCTGCGTGCTCAGACCGTTGCTTGCGCTGTTGCAAGAAGCCAGGTCCTGAAGGTTTCGATCTTCGGGGCGTTCTCGAGATCCGGCGGATAGACGAGGTAATAGGCGAACTCGGCGGCAAGCGCGACATCGAAGGGACGCACGAGGCGGCCGGCGTCGAGGTCGCCCTTCACGAGCACGCTGCGGCCGAGGGCGACGCCGAGGCCTTCGATGGCGGCCTGGATGAGAAGGCCTGAGTCATCGAAGCCGGGGCCGCGTGCCGTGGCGACGCCGGTGAGGCCGGCGGCTGCGAACCACATGGCCCAGTCCTCGCGCAGCTCGTCGTGCAGGAGGGTTGCGCTGGCGAGGTCAGCGGGCGCCTTGAGGCTGGCGGCGAGGCGCGGCGCGCAGACGGGGAAGAGCTCCTCGGACATGATGCGGACGCTGGCCAGGCCCGGCCAGTCGCCGCGCCCATAGCGGATGGCGACGTCGATGTCGGAGCCCAAGGCGCCGGTCTGGGCCTCGAAGGTTGCGATCCAGACGTCCATGTCGGGATTTTTCTCATGGAAGTCGGCGAGGCGCGGGACCAGCCACTTGGCGGCAAAGGAGGGCATCACGGCGACGGTCAGCCAGCCATGGGTAGGGTCGACGGCCTGCAGCTTGCGGCCGGCCAGCGCGATCTGGTCGAGGGCGGTCGAGACCGCGGGCAGGAACTTCACGGCGGCCTCGGTCAGGACCATGGCGCGGCCCTGGCGCTTGAACAGTGGCACACCGGCCCACTCCTCCAGCGCGGTGACCTGGTGGCTGACGGCGCTCTGCGTCACGGCCAGCTCGTCGGCGGCGCGGGTGAAGCTGAGGTGACGGGCCGCGGATTCGAAGGCGCGGAGGGAATTCAAGGGGGGAAGCTTGCGTTTCATCATGCCATAATATGAAATTTTCTCATGCTATCAATGAAAAGTCCTCGTTTGAAGCGCGTGAGGGCGATGCCTATGTTTGCTCGCAACGAAGCCTTTTCGAGACGAAACGAGAAAGATCATGTTCAAGTCTTATGCTTACTCCATGCGCCGGAATGATGAGCACAGCTCATCGAAGGGCGGTTTTTGGGGCTGGCTCTTTGCACTTCTGTTCGGCCGCCCCTCGGCTGCGTAATTAAATTACGCATAACGCAAAAAGGGCGCCCCGGTCGGGCGCCCTTTGCTTTTGTGGGGTGGTGATCGTTACCCCTGCTCCTTGCCTCCCTCGTCGGGGGCTGCCTCGATCTTCATCCCCCTCGCCCGCAAGGCATCGCGCAGCAAGAACTCTATTTCAGCATTCACGCTGCGCAGGTCGGTGGCCGCGAGCCTGGCTACCGCACCGTAAAGTGCGGGATCGAGCCTGAGGGCAAAGGACTTCCGGTCTGCGGACATGATGGTCGCGCCGCAGCTAGTGGTAGAGCGAGCCAGCGTTGACCACTGGCTGGGCCTCGCTGTCGGAACACAGGACGACCAGCAGGTTCGAGACCATGGCTGCCTTGCGCTCGGTGTCGAGCTCGACGACGTTGCGCTCGGCGAGGTGGCGAAGGGCCTGGTCGACCATTTCCACGGCACCCTGGACGATCTTCTGGCGGGCCGCGAGAACGGCTTCGGCCTGCTGCCTGCGGAGCATGGCGCTGGCGATTTCAGGCGCGTAGGCCAGATGCGACAGCTTTGCCTCATCGACCATGACGCCTGCAATGTGCAGGCGATCCTGGAGGAGATCACGCAGCTTGGCCGATACCTGGTCGGCGTCGGCGCGCAGGGTGGGCTCCTCGTGCTCGCCGTGATCGTAGGCGAAGTGGGAGGCGATCTCGCGGACCGCGGTCTCGATCTGGACGTTGACGAAGTGCTCGTAGTGGTCGACGTCGAAGAGGGCGGCGGCAGTGTCAGTCACGCGCCAGACCACGACGGCCGCGATCTCGATCGGGTTGCCCCGCTTGTCGTTCACCTTCAGCTTTTCGCCGGTCACGTTGCGGGCGCGCAGCGAGATCTTGGTGCGGTGGTACCAGGGCACAACCCAGCGCAGGCCCGGCGTGCGGTCAGTGCCCTTGTAGCTACCGAACAGGGTGATGGCGGCCGCCTCATTGGCCTGGAGGCTGTAGAAGCCGCAGATCGTGAAGAGGAAGATCAGGAAGAAGGCGACGGCAACGCCCTCGGACATTTCCATCCAGAGGGACCAGCCGGTCAGCACCAGGGACAGGAGGCTGGTGATCAGGATCAGGCCGCCGCTGGCTACGGCGGCAGGCGTTTCGACGGTTTGGTTCAGCGTTTTCGGGCTCATGACGAATTCCTCTGCTATCTATCAAAGTGATATCATCATGACATCTCTTTGATCTCAGCGCAAGAGGGCGTTTGCCCAGCCTCGGGGCCCCCTCCCCACTGGCGGGGAGAGGGCATTCTTGCGGCAAGGATCAGGGAACGAGGACGATCTTTCCCATGACCTTGCGGGCGTCCATGTCGTTCAGGGCCTGGGCCACCTCGGTGAACTTGTAGGTCCTGGAGACATAAGGCTTGAGCTTGCCGTCGCGGACCCAGTCCATGAGTTCCTGCAGGTTGGCCTGGTTGCCCTTGGGATCGCGGGCGGTAAAGGCGCCCCAGAAGACGCCGACGATCTGGCAGCCCTTCAGCAGCGTCAGGTTCAGCGGCAGCGAGGGAATGCCTGCCGGGAAGCCGACGACCAGGTAGCGGCCTTCCCAGGCGATGGAGCGCAGGGCGGGTTCGGCATAGCTGCCGCCAACACCGTCATAGATCACGTCGGCGCCGTCGCCGCCGAGGACCTTCTTGAAGTCATCGGCCAGCTTCTTCTGCGCGTCGCGATCGAGCGTGCCGGTCGGATAGACCACGCCGGCGTCGGCCCCACGCTTGATGCAAAGATCAACCTTTTCCTGGCTCGAGCAGGCGGCGATCACGCGTGCGCCCATGACCTTGCCGAGCTCTACCGCGGCGAGGCCGACGCCGCCTGCCGCGCCCAGAACCAGCAGCGTTTCGCCCTTCTTCAGCCTGGCGCGGTCCTTGAGGGCGTGGTGCGATGTGCCGTAGGTCATCACGAAGGCGGACGCATCCACGAAATCCATGTTCGCCGGGAACTGGATGCAACGGGCGGCCGGGGCTGCCACTTCCTCGGCAAAGCCGCCGAAGCCCGTGGACGCCAGGACGCGATCGCCGACCTTCACATTGGTCACGCCGGCGCCCACTTCCTTGACGATGCCCGCAACCTCGCCGCCGGGCGAGAACGGCAGTGGCGGCTTGAACTGGTACTTGTTCTGGATCACCAGCAGGTCGGGAAAGTTCACGCCTGCCGCCTTGACGGAAATGACAACCTGTCCGCTGTCCGCCTTCGGGCTCGGCACGTCCTCGACGACGAGGCTTTCGGGGGGGCCATAGGCCTTGCAAAGAACGGCTTTCATGCGGGTTTCTCCTGTCATGTCGGTTGGTCGCGGAACGTTAATCGAGGGCACGGGAAAGGCCAAGCGCGGGGGTGATGCGGCGCCTGCCCACCACGTCGCCGCGCCAGTTCTTCAGCGGCGGGTCGAGGTGGCGGGAAACACGAGGGTCATCGCGGTCTGCCTCGCCCAGTCGCACGAGCAGCGCGGCCATCACGGCTTCCGCGGCACGGGTGCCGCCATCGTCGATCTTCAAGGCCACGCCCAGGCCCTGGTCTGGCAGGGCCGCCATGAAGACGGCCTCGGCCCCGGTCTTGACCACCGTACGCCCGCGCGCGGCGGCGATCAGGTCGGCGCAGGCTCTCCCTGTCCCCGAAACCAGCAGGGGATGGGTCTTCCACGCCGCCAGCAGCCGCTCGGCCGCCGCCGCCCTTGGTGCTGCAAGTCCGGCGGGGTTGGCAAGGCGTGCCATGCCGGCTGCGAGGCTGGACAGGGGAATGGCGTAATTGGGCGCCGCGCAGCCATCGATGCCCACCGGCATGGTCTCTGGCGCGACGGCGCACATTTCCGCGATCGCTTGCCTGACGAGCGTCTGAACCGGATGGCCGGGGCTCTCATAACCCGCGATCGGCTGGCCGATGTGGCGCGCCAGGGTCAGGAACCCCGTGTGCTTGCCAGAGCAATTGTTATGGATGCGGCAGGGGCTTTCGGCCTTGCGGATCATCTCGTGGGCGCTGGGTTCGTGAAACGGCAGATGAGGGCCGCAGGCGAGGTCCGGTTCGGCGCAGCCGATGCGGGCAAGCCAGGCCGCGACCCGGGTGGTGTGCATCGGTTCGCCGGAATGCGAGGCGCAAGCCAGGGCCAGTTCCTCGTCGGTGACGCCGGCGGCCTCAGCGGCGCCAGTCTCGACCATCGCCAACGCCTGCAGGGACTTGAACGCCGAGCGGGGGTAGACAGGACGATCCGTCGTGCCCCAGGCCGCCCTGACGTTGCCCGCGGCATCGCAGACGGCTATGGCGCCCCTGTGAATGCTCTCGACCGCATTCCCGCGGACCAGCTCGACGAGAACAGGGTTTGTCACGATGCAGTCGGCCTCCCTCGGGTGCGCGGCCAAAGCCCCAACGCAAGGCGCGGGTTTAGCAAAATGGCAAATGGGGCGTCACGCGTCATCTTCGCGACAGAAGGGGCTTCACAAATGGGGCCGAGTTGGGCGACACATGGTTGCAACCGAACGGGGGTGAACGGGTTGCCCCCTCCCCCGGTGCCCCCTTGAACGCATGAGGATATGCAGATGTCTCTCACTTCCCGCTCCGGATCCTTCGGACGCCTTGTCCTGGCAGCCCTTGCAACGGGTGCGGCCGCGACGACGGCGCTGGCGCAACCTGCCCCGCCCACGCAGCTTGGCGTGTTTGGCGACTGGGAGGCCTACAAGGGCACGGATGCGCGCGGCACGGTCTGCTATGTCATCTCGGCGCCCAAGACCAAGGAACCCGCGGCGGCCAAGCGCGGGCAGATCCATTTCCTGATCTCGACCTGGCCGGGTGCCACGGTCGCGAACGAGCCGTCGATCATGATCGGCTATCCGTTCAAGGATGGCTCCACGGCGACCGTCGAGCTGGGCGCGGACAGTTTCGAGTTCTTCACCAAGGATGACGGCGCCTGGCTTGATACGGGCCCCAATGAAGGACGCCTGGTGGCCGCCATGCGGGCCCAGGGCGAACTCACGGTTAAGGGCATGTCGCGACGCGGAACCCTGACCACGGACACCTATTCGCTGAAGGGCATTTCCGCCGCACTCGACAAACTGGCCGAAGGCTGCAAATAGACTGCAACAGCGTGATCGGATCCCAGATGGCGGGGGCGGCACGGGTGCCGCCCCTTTGTCGTTGGGGGCATGGATTGCGGAATGAGCACGAAGACAAACCTTGTTGGACTGACGCGCGCAGGACTTGCGCAGGCGTTGACTTCTGCCGGGGTCGAACCCGGGCGGACCTCGATGCGCGTGCAGCAGCTCTGGAATGCCATGTATGTGCAGGGCGTGTTACCGATTTCGACGGCATCACCACGCTTGCAAAGCCGCTACGCCAGGAATTCGCCGCCGCGTTCGCGATGGCACGGCCCGAAGTGGTCACGGCGCAGGTCTCGCGCGACGGCACGCGCAAATGGGTGATCCGGTTTGCGCCAGGGGTCGAAGTCGAGACCGTGTTCATTCCGGACGAAGACCGCGGCACCTTGTGCATCTCGAGCCAGGTCGGGTGCACGCTCAACTGCCGGTTCTGCCACACGGGCACGCAGAAACTGGTGCGCAACCTGACGGCGGCCGAGATCGTCTCGCAGGTGCTGGTGGCGCGTGATGACCTGAAGGAATGGCCGAAGGCCGGCCGAAACACCGATACGCGCCAGATCACCAATGTGGTGATGATGGGCATGGGCGAACCCCTCTACAATTTCGAGAACGTGCGCGATGCGATCAACGTGATCGCCGATGGCGAGGGGCTGTCCCTTTCCAAGCGTCGCATCACGCTGTCGACCGCCGGTGTCGTGCCGATGATCCCGCGCGCCGGCGAGGAGATCGGGGCGATGCTGGCGATTTCGCTGCATGCACCGCGCGATGACGTGCGCGATGTCATCGTGCCGCTGAACAAAAAATACCCGATCAAGGAACTGCTAGAGGCCTGCCGCGCCTATCCGGGCCTTTCGAACGCGCGACGCATCACCTTCGAGTATGTGATGCTGAAGGGCGTGAACGACAGCAATGCAGATGCCCGCGAACTGGTGAAGGTGATCAGGGGCATTCCCGCCAAGATCAACCTGATCCCCTTCAACGCATGGCCCGGTGCGCCCTACGAATGCTCGGACTGGGAACGGATCGAGGAGTTCGGCGAGATCGTGAACCGTGCCGGTTATGCGTCCCCCATCCGAACGCCGCGTGGCCGGGACATCATGGCGGCCTGCGGTCAATTGAAAAGCGAAAGCGTGAAGCAGCGCGCCAGCGACAGGATCGCGGAACTGCGCAGCCGCGAAATCGGACGCATCACAAGCCAGGACTGATCCCATGACCAGCAAGAGCATCAAGCGCGTCGTGCTTGCCTATTCCGGCGGGCTCGACACTTCCGTCATCCTGAAATGGCTGCAGCAGGCCTATGGCTGCGAGGTCGTGACCTTCACAGCAGACCTTGGACAGGGCGAGGAGCTCGAGCCTGCGCGCAAGAAGGCCTTGATGCTGGGCATCAAGCCGGAACACATCTTCATCGAGGACCTGCGCGAGGAATTCGTGCGGGACTACGTGTTTCCCATGTTCCGCGCCAACGCGCTCTACGAGGGACAATACCTGCTGGGCACGTCGATCGCCCGGCCCCTGATCGCCAAGAAGCAGATCGAGATCGCCGAAAGGCTTGGCGCGGATGCGGTCGCGCACGGGGCGACCGGCAAAGGCAACGACCAGGTGCGCTTCGAGCTGACCTATTATGCGCTCAAGCCCGACATCCATGTGATCGCGCCGTGGCGGGAGTGGGAACTGGAGAGCCGCACCAAGCTCATCGATTTTGCCGAAAAGCACCAGATCCCGATTGCCAAGGACAAGCGCGGGGAAGCACCGTTTTCGGTCGATGCCAACCTGCTGCATTCCTCCAGCGAGGGGAAGGTGCTCGAGGATCCCGCCGTCGAGGCCGAGAGCATCGTGTACCAGCGCACCATCAGCCCGGAAGAGGCGCCGGACAAGGCCACCTATGTCGAGATCGGCTTCGAACGCGGGGATGCGGTTTCGATCGATGGACAGGCCATGTCGCCGGCCACGATCCTCACGCAGCTCAATGAGCTGGGCAAGGCCAATGGCATCGGGCGGCTTGACCTGGTCGAGAACCGCTTCGTGGGCATGAAGAGCCGCGGGGTCTACGAGACGCCGGGCGGGACCATCCTGCATGCGGCGCATCGCGGGATCGAGTCCATCACGCTTGACCGAGGCGCGGGGCATCTCAAGGACGAGCTGATGCCGAAATATGCGGAGCTTGTCTATTACGGGTTCTGGTTCTCGCCCGAGCGCGAAATGCTGCAGGCCTTGATCGACAAGAGCCAGGAATATGTCACCGGAACCGTGCGCATGAAGCTCTACAAGGGCAACGCCACGGTGGTGGGTCGCTCGTCACCCTACTCGCTGTACCGGCAGGACTATGTGACCTTCGAGAAGGACAGCGTGTACAACCAGAAGGACGCCGAGGGCTTCATCAAGCTGAATGCCCTTCGCCTGCGCCTGCTGGCGGCGCGCAACCAGGCTGTCGGCAAATAGCCTGAAGCCCTCGCGCGGGTTCAGAGATCCGCCGGGGGGCTCATGCCGGCCTGGGCACAGGCAGCCAGAACCGTGTTGCGCAAGAGGCAAGCACGGGTCATGGGTCCGACACCGCCCGGAACCGGCGTGATTGCACCTGCCACCGACAGGGCCTCGTCATAGGCGACATCGCCGTAGAGCTTCGACTTGCCGGAGGGAAGGTCGACGCGGTTCATGCCGACGTCGATGACAATGGCGCCCGGCTTGATCCACGACCCCTTGACCATTTCTGCCCGGCCGACGGCGGCCACCAGGATGTCGGCGCGGGAGACGACCTTTTGCAGGTCGCGCGTGCGTGAGTGGGCGATGGTGACCGTGCAGTTCTCCTGCAGCAGCAACTGGCCCATCGGCTTGCCGACAAGCTGCGAGCGACCGATGACCACCGCGTCGAGCCCCGCCAACGCGGGCTGCACGGACTTGATGAGCATCAAGCTGCCCTGCGGGGTGCAGGAAACCAGACCCGGTCGGCCGCTTGCGAGACGACCGGCGCTGAGGGCTGTCAGACCATCGACATCCTTGTCGGGCGAGAGGATGTCCAGGACAGCTTCCTGCCGCACCTGGCGGGGCACCGGAAACTGCACGAGCACGCCATGGACCGCAGGATCTGCGTTGAGCTTGCGGACGACGTCCAGGACCTCCTGCTCGCTGGCCGTCTCCGGCAGCTTGATGTCCCGGGAGTCGATGCTGACTTCGCGCGCGTCGCTGACCTTGAGGCGAACGTAGATTTCGCTCGCGGGGTCGTTGCCCACGAGAACGACTGTCAGGCCAACGGGGACGCCCTGCCTGCGCCGGAATTCCTCTGCCGCGGCCTTGACGCGCCCGCGCACGCCTGCTGCAAACGCTTTTCCGTCGATGATCTGCGCCGTCATTTCGTCCTCTCGCGCAGCGCGGCGATTGCCCTGTCCAGGGCCCGCCCCTCTGCCATAAGCCTGACCGTCTTCAAGCGTGCCGTCTCACCGGATGCAAGTGACAAAGTGGACCTTGGCACAGAGAGCGTGTCGGCAAGCAGTTCGAGCAGGGCCCGATTGGCCTTTCCGTCCTCGGGCACGGCACGAACCGTGGCCATCAGCCAGCTGCGGTCTGGCGCGGCGAAAACCCCTCCGGTGCCCTCGCGCCTTGCGCCCGGCGTCAGGCGGATGAAGATGTCGACACCGCCCGGGACAGGCCTGAAGACATCTGGCACGCTAGAAAAAGATCCCGAAGCGGATCTTCTCGATCAGGATCTGGATGACGTTGATGCCGAGCAGCGCGACGACGGGTGAAAGGTCGAGCCCGCCAAAAGGCGGCAGTCGCCTGCGGATGGGTGAAAGGACGGGTTCGATCAAGCCGTCGAGGGTGCGCTGGATGCTGCGCACCTCGGGGCGATAGCCATTGATGACCCTGAAGCCGACCAGGAGGCTCAGGATCACGCCGGCGATGATGATCCAGCTGTAGATGCTCAAGGCGAGCAGCACGAGCTGCAGCAAGAAATCCATTGGCGTTTGGCCCTTTCCTGCGGGAATCGCTGTTCCTGCGCGACCGATGTAGCGACTGCGTCCGGTTGCAGCAAGCCCGGGGAAGGCGCCAGCCGCGGCTTGACACTGGGCGCACCGGCCTCCTACAAGACCTCCCTCTGGGGGGCTCTGCGGGTTGGCAGGCCTTCCACGCGCATATGGGGCTGTAGCTCAGTTGGGAGAGCGCCTCGTTCGCAATGAGGAGGTCAGCGGTTCGATTCCGCTCAGCTCCACCATGTGCGCCCTGCGGATGGCCCCTCGGCCGTAACCGCTTCTTAACCCTCCACTCCGTGCTGCAGCAATCTGACGTTTACGCCGGGATGCCACACTGCCGGTTGCCATGACCTCCCCCTTTTTTCCGGGCGCGTAATGATCCTCAGGTTCCTCGCCATTGCCCTGGTCTGCCTCGCGGTGAGCGCGCATCCCGTGCGCGCCGCAGGCGGCGGCGACGATGGCCATGGGGGAAAGAAGAAGGAGAAGAAATCCGAGGGGGGGAGCGCCGCAAAGCACCAGAAGCAAATTACCACGCTTGAATCGTGGGTATCCGTCTACCCCATCGCCGTGTCGATCGTGCAGGACGACAAGGTGCGCGGGCAGATCCAGGTCTGGTTCGGGATGGATGTACCGGACGCTACCCTGCGCGCGCGTGCGGAGGAACTCATGCCGCGCCTGCGCGATGCGTGGCTGACCCGCATCAGCCAGTTTGCATCGACTTCGGCACGGGTCCGGAAACCGGCCAATATCGATGACATGTCACGCCTGCTGCAAACCACGGCCGACCAGATGCTGGGCAAGCCCGGATCACGCGTCCTGATCGGATCGGTCATCGTAACCATGCGATAGCCGGGTGGTCGCAGGGGCTTTCGTCCCGGCGCGGCGCCAACTAAGCTTTGGTCATGTCCGAGGCGCCCCTTGTCATCACGATGCATCCGTATCGTTCGCTCGGCCCGTCAGGGTTCCGGGCCCTGATTGGCGTCGTCATCGGCGTGAATGCGGTGGGTGCCCTCTATTTCGCCTTCATCGGCGCCTGGCCCGTGGCGGGGTTCATGGGGCTCGACGTGCTGGCGCTCCATGTCGCGCTGCGCCTGTCGTTTGCGCAGGCGCGAGCCTTCGAGCGGATCAGCATCGATGATCGCATGGTCACCATCGAAAACTGCGACCGCAGCGGGCGGCTTGTGCGCGAGACGATGCCGTCCTATTGGGCGCAGGTCGTCTTCGATGGCGACGATACGCAGGGGACCATCAGCCTTCGCAGCCACGGCCGCGCCATCGCGGTTGGTACCCACCTGCCCGGCCCGGAGCGACAACTTTTTGCCGACCGGTTGCGACAGGCACTGCGGGATGCGCGGGGCTCAGCCGGCGCCGTCGAGGCCTAGAACATCGCGCATGCTGAAGAGGCCGGGGCCCTTGCCGTGTCCCCATTGCGCTGCCTTGAGGGCGCCCCTGGCGAAGATCGCCCTGTCCTCGGCGCGGTGGGACAATTCGATGCGCTCGCCGTCGCCGGCAAGGATCACCGTGTGGTCGCCGACAACCGAACCACCGCGCAGGCTGGCAAATCCGATGCGGCCCTGCTCGCGGGGGCCGGTGATGCCGTCATAGGGCTTGCTGCGCAGTTCGGACAGATCCGCCTGACGCCCGCGTGCCGCGGCCTCGGCCAGAAGCAAGGCCGTGCCCGATGGCGCGTCCGCCTTCATGCGGTGATGCATCTCGAGCACCTCGCAATCGAATGACGGACCAAGTGCCTTCACGCCAAGCTCCACCAGGACTGCCAGAAGGTTCACCCCGAGGCTCATGTTGCCCGACTTGACGATCGTTGCGTGCCGGGCTGCGGCTGCAATGCGCTTGTTGTCCCGCGGTTCGAGGCCGGTCGTTCCGATCACGTGAACGATGCGTGCCTGCGCTGCGAGGTCGGCAAGCTCGACGGAGGCGCTTGCGCGCGTAAAATCAACGATGGCGTCTGCCGCGGCCACCGCGGGAAGCGGATCTGCAAGTACGTGCGCGCCGAGGGGGTCGAGGCCGACCAACGTGCCGAGGTCACGGCCGACGGCTGGATTTCCGGCGGGCTCGAGCCCTGCCACGACTTCAAACGCCGGATGACGTGCTGCTTCGCGAATGAGGGCGTGTCCCATGCGTCCGGCAGCGCCGGCAATGACAAGGCGGATCCTGCTCATAGCTGCGTTATGTCCGTTTCGAGGCCCAGCAACACCCGGCCCACCGTTTCCATTGTCGGCGTCGCGATCATCATGTGCTGGGAGGCAACATGAACGTCGCGGAAATGCCGCTGCAGCGGCGAGGTGCGATAGACCGATGTGCCGCCGCCGAGGTTGTACATCAGGTCGACCACGCGCACGCTGGTCCTTGCGGCGTAAGTGGAGGCGAGGCGCAGGTCCCGGCGCGATGCCAATGACAGGGGATCCCCCTTGCGCGCTTCTTGCCAGGCGCTGGCGATGCTCTCGTAGAAGAACGCGCGCGCGGCGCGCAGCATGGCCTCGGCCTCGGCGACGTCTTCCTGGGTGCGGGTGCGCGCGGCCAACGGCTTGCGATGGCCTTCGGGCGTCTTGCCGCCAGCCAGCCGCACGAGCTCGTCGATGCTAGCACGGGCGAGACCGAGGGTGACGGCTGCGATGCCGGTGGCCAGCATGCCAAATACCGGGAAGGCGTAAAGCGGGCGCCCGAGGGGTTGGTCAGACATGAGGCCCACGCTCATGTCGCGCGGCACGCGCAACTGGTTGAAAGAGAAATCCTGACTGCCGGTTCCGCACAAGCCGGAGGTTTCCCAGTTGTCATGAAATTGCGCTTGGTCGGCAGGCACCATCACCATGCGTGAATCGGGGACACCTGACGGCAGGAGAACAGGCTCGCCGTTGCGCATGATCACGCAACCACCCATGATCATCCTGGCATTGGGTGAGCCAGAGCCCCATTGCCAGCGACCATTGACGACATAGGTGTCGCCCTGTTCCACCGCCCTGCCCCTGGGCGCGAACACGCCGGCGACGATAAGATCGGGGTCGGCGGCGAACACGCTCTGCGCGGTCGCCTCGGGCATGTAGGCTGCCACAAGACCCGTGGTCGAACCGATCATGATGCACCAGGCTGCCGAGCCATCGGCCTCGGCGAGGCTTTCGATGACCCGGACCGTGGTTTCAGGGGGTGCTTCGATGCCGCCGTAGGCCTCGGGGACGCACAGGCGATAGAAGCCCGCCTGGGCAAACCGCGCCGCGATGTCCTGAGGCAGATGGCGGGTTCGCTCGATTTCATCGGCACGCTTGCGCAGTTCGCCCTGGAAGCCGCGCGCGAGGGCAACGTGGTCGGTCATGCTCATTCCGCAAGCTTCAGGCGGTTGGCGATATTGTTCTTCTGCATGTTAGAAGACCCGCCCACGATCGGCAACGAGATCGCATCGCGGACATAGCGCTCCATGTCCATGAGATCGGACAGTCCATAGGCGCCCATTACGCGCTGGCACTGGAGGGCGACTTCGGACGCCCCCTCGCAGCAGAAGAGCTTGGCCTGCGAGGATTCCAGCGCGCTGGGCTTGCCGGCCTGCACGAGGGAAGTCGCGTGATAGAGCATCAGGCGCATGGCCAGCGTCTTCGTCTTCGCCTCGGCGATCGCGTGGCGAATGGCCTGGTGGGCGCCGATCTTCCTGCCGAACTGGACGCGGGTTTCCGCGTATTCGATGGCATCGGCGCAGGCGGCCTCGGCCAGACCAAGTGCCACGGCCGAGAGTTCGAGCTTCTCGACCTCCAGCGCGCGGCCAGCGAGCTGGCGCCAGCCCTGGTTCCACATCTGCGGGCCGCCGAGGATGGCGTCCTCGCCAAGCTCGACCTCGTCGAAATGGGCGTCATTGGTCTCGACGCCGCGGATGCCGAGATGGTCGAGAGGCGTGATGGTGACGCCCTTCGATTGCGGCGGCACGAGGAAGATCGTCAGGTTGCGGTAGCGGTCTTCCTTGGGGCCCGTGCGCGCGAGGCAGAAGACATAATCGGCGAGGTGCGCGCCGGTGCACCAGCGCTTGGTTCCCGTCAGCAGGATGCGGTTGCCCTCGCGGCGGGCGACGGTCTCGACCATCGCGAGGTCGCCGCCGACATTGGGTTCGGACAGGCCATAGGCGAAGAGAAGCTTGCCGGCGGCGACCCTCGGGAGAAGCGCGCTCTTCTGGGCCTGCGAGCCGGACTCGACCAGGTTCATGCCGGCGTAGCAG